>NZ_NEHN01000011.1:0-198037 GCF_002112395.1 Pseudomonas sp. R38(2017) | reverse complement strand
CCCCCACCACCGCCCCCGCCCGAGCCGGAACAACCGGTGGAAGACGAGGACGCGGTCAAGCCGCCGCCCAAACCGGTGGAGAAACCCAAGCCGATCGAAAAACCGAAACCGGTCGAGAAACCCAAACCGGTGAAAAAGGTCGAGCCGCCGAAAGCGCCGCCCGCCCCTGCGCAACCGACTGCACCTGCCACCCCGGCCACTCAGAGCGCGCCACCGGCACCTGCGGCGGCACCGGGTCCGGTGAAAGAGACGGCGGCGATTTCCGGCCTCGCCAGCCTCGGCAACCCGCCGCCGGAATACCCGTCGCTGGCCCTGCGGCGCAACTGGGAAGGCAGCGTGGTGCTGCGGATTCAGGTGCTGGCCAACGGTCGCGCGGGCTCGGTGACGGTGACCAAGTCCAGCGGCAAGCCGCAACTGGATGACGCAGCGGTCGCGGCGGTGAAGGCCTGGAAGTTCATTCCGGCCAAGCGCGGCGACACACCGATCGACGGCTTCGCCACCCAGACCATCGATTTCAAATTGCCGCAATGACGGCGCGACAACCGAACTCACAACCGAACTCACAACCGATTAACGCAAGCGAGGTGTAGCCATGAACGATTCTTTGTCTTCGATGATTGTCCCCGGCGTGCTCTGGGGGCTGGTGCTGTTTTCCGTGGTCAGCTGGGCGATCCTGCTGGTCAAGTCGGCGCAATACCTGCGCCAGAAAACCCAGAACCGGCAGTTCAGCAAAGCCTTCTGGGGCGCGCCGGATTTGCTCACCGCCGCCGAACACGCCAGCCAATATCCGGGCTCGCTCGCGCGAATCGCCAGCAGCGGTTTCGAAGCCCTGCTGGTGGAAGAATCCCCGCGCACCACCCAGCAACTGGCGCACACCATCAACCGTTCCGACCGACTGGAACGCAATCTGCGCCAACAGATCCAGAAGGAACGCCGCTCGCTGGAAAACGGCCAGGCGATTCTCGCAAGTATCGGCAGCACCGCGCCGTTCATTGGCCTGTTCGGTACCGTGTGGGGAATCATGGAAGCCCTGCAAAGCATCGGCGCCAGCGGTTCGGCCAGCCTGGAAACCGTGGCCGGGCCCATCGGCCACGCGCTGATCGCCACCGGTGTGGGGATTGCCGTCGCGGTGCCGGCGGTGCTGATTTACAACTTCTTCCTGCGGCGCCTGAAGCTGGCCTCGGCTGACATGGATGACTTCGCCCACGACTTCGATGCCCTCGCCTCGCGCAGCGCGTTTTCCATCAGCCGCCAGGCTATCGCCAAATCCACGGCCGCCGTGCGGGAGGCCAGCTGATGTCCTTTTCCACTCAAGACAGCGATGAAGTGCTCAGCGAAATGAACGTCACGCCGCTGGTGGACGTGATGCTCGTGCTGCTGGTGGTGTTCATCGTCACCGCGCCGCTGATGACCAACGCGATCAAGGTCAACCTGCCGAAAACCGACGCCGTCGCTCCCGCCGAAAAGAAAGATCCGGTGGTGGTCAGCGTGGATCAGGACGGCAAGTTCTTCCTGGCCAAAACCGAGCTGGCGCCGGAATCACTGGAGGCCAGCCTCAAGGAGGTCAAGGCCAAGGACGCCGAAGTACGCGTGCAGCTGCAGGCCGACTCCGCCGTGAATTACGGCCAGGTCGCCAAAGCCATGGCGTCCATCGAGCGCTCGGGCATCACCAAGATATCGGTGATGACCACCCGCTGACGGCGGTGCCGGGCGCGCAGTGAGGGACGCGCCCGGCACCGTTGGCTGAATCCCGTCGCAATCGGCCGACCGAAAAAACGCAACGCGTCTTCGGAGGGGATCGGCTTGCTTGAAGAAAGTGGTTTTCGCGGCGCGGCACCACCGTGCTCCGCGCAAAGAGGGCTCACAAGGCCATTTCGATAAACGTCTAACAAAGTCGGAAACAACCATGCTGATGAACACTCCACGCTTCACGCTCAAACCCTTGGTGGCGACGATTTCCCGCCACCGTTTCGTTCCGTTGTACCTGGTGGCCATGGGGATGGGCGCCGGGGTTCAGGCGGCCGAGGACGACAACAACGTCCCGGCCGCCGCTGCGGTGGTCGCACCGACCACGCAACTGCAACGGGTCGAGGTGACCGGTTCGGCGATCCGTCGGGTCGACGCGGAAACGGCGGTGCCGATCACCGTGCTCAAGGCCGATGAGCTGCGTAAACAGGGCGTGACCACCACCGCCGAACTGGTGCAGCGCATCACCGGCAGCCAGTCGATCAACAACAGCGCAGGCTCGGTCGGCGCGGCCACCGGCGGCGCCTCGTTCGCCGACATGCGCGGCATCGGCGCGAACAAGACGCTGGTGCTGCTCAACGGTCGCCGGCTGGCCAACAACGCGCTGTCGGGCACCAACTCGGCCGGCGGCGCGGTGGATCTGAACATGATCCCGTTTGCCGCGATCGAGCGCGTGGAAGTACTGCGCGACGGCGCCTCGGCCCTGTACGGCACCGATGCCATCGGCGGCGTGATCAATTTCATCACCAAAAAATCCATGACCGACGGCCAGCTCACCCTCGGCGGTGAAACCCCGACCCACAGCGGCGGCGGTGCGACCAAGGACATGAGCGCCAGTTGGGGCTACGGCGACCTGGAGCAGGACCGCTTCAACGTGCTCGGCGTGTTCAACTACAACAAGCAGCAGAACCTCGACGCCAACGACCGCTCCTTCGCCCGCGACTACGTGCCCGGCCGTGGCCTGGACCAGACCTCAGGCACCGCGTTCCCCGGCAACTACAGCCAGAATGGCAACGCCACCAATCCACTGGCCAACAGCAATTGTAACGGCCCCAACCTGGTGGCCCGTGACGGCCTCTGCCGCTTCAGCACCCGCGAATACATCGACCTGGTGCCGCAGACAGAGAAGACTTCGTTCTTCGGCAAGACCACCGCCAAACTGGCCGACGATCACAACGTCAACCTCGAATACTTCTGGTCGCGCAATAACAACGCCACCGCCGTGGGACCTGCGCCATTGACCGGCCTGAGCCTGGATTCGTCCTCGCCCTACTACCCCGGCAACGGCATCACCCCGGCGCCCACCGGTTTCGCCCTCGACCCGACGCAACCGGTGGACGTGAACTGGCGCGAAACCGCCGCCGGCCCCCGCGAATCGAAAGACCAGAACACCAGCCAGCGCTTTTTGCTGAGCTTCGACGGTCTGGTCGGCGGCTGGGACTACAACGTCGGCGCCTCGTACAACCAGAACAAGATCGTCTCCAGCGTCACCAGCGGCTACGTCAGCGATCAGGCGATGATCAGTGGTCTGGCCAGCGGCCTGCTCAACCCGTTCGGCCCGCAGACCAGTGCCGGTCAGCAGTACATCGACCAAGCCATGTACCACGGTGCCTATTCCACGGCAGTCGGTCGGGTCGCCGGTTTCGACGGGCGGATCAGCCGCGAGATCGGCGACTGGTTCGGCGCCGGCCCGGCCGGTCTGGCACTGGGCGGCGAATACCGCAAAGAGAAATTCCATCAGGACTTCGAGTCGTTCGCCGGTGATATCCAGAGCCTGGGCATCGACCCGGCCGGCAGCGTCGAGGGCGACCGCAGCGTGAAAGCCGCCTACGCGGAAATCAACGTGCCGGTGCTCGACAGCCTGGAACTGTCCGCCGCCGTGCGTCACGACAAATACAGCGATTTCGGCAGCACCACCAACCCGAAATATTCGTTCCGCTATCAGCCACTCAAGGAACTGGTGGTGCGCGGTGCCTACAGCGAAGGCTTCCGCGCACCGTCGCTGTATGAGCTGTATTCACCGCGCAGCATCACCTACACCCAGGGCTACTACAACGACCCGGTGCTGTGTACCGGCGGCGTGGTGCAACCGGGCGGCAACGGCGGGCGCGATTGCGGTCAGCAGTTCCTCAACCAGATCGGCGGCAACGAAGACCTGGCACCGGAGAAAGCACGCAACGTGACCTTGGGCTTCGTTTATCAGCCGGTCAACAATCTGTCCGTGGGCCTGGACTTCTGGTGGATTCACATCTCCAACCAGATCCAGCCGTTCCCGGAGTCCACCGTGTTCGATCAGGCCGGCAGCTACCCCGACCGCTTCGTGCGCAACGCCGACGGCACGCTCAATTACATCGTCACCGGTAACGCCAACCTGGGCATCGTCGAAACCAACGGCGTTGACGTGTCGCTGGACTATCGCTTCCCGAACACGCCGTACGGTCAGTTCGGTCTGGGCCTGCAAGGCACTTATGTCGACGAGTACGACTTTCAGAGCACAATCAAGGGCCCGTTCACCGACAAGGTCGGCGACTTCAAGGGCGATGGTGTGATTGCCCGCTGGAAACACAACCTGACCGGTTCCTGGACCTTCGGCGCGGCCCGCGCGGCACTGACCAACCGCTTCACCACCGGCTACAACGACTACGACCGCGAGACCAACGCACGGGTCGCGTCGTACTCGGTGTGGGACCTGTCGGCCGGCTACACCTTCGACAAGGTGCTGGACGTGGATGCGGGAGTGAAGAACCTGTTCGACCGCGACCCGCCGTTCACCAACCAGGCCTACAACTTCCAGAGCGGCTATGACCCGCGCTACACCGATCCGCTGGGCCGCACGCTGTTTGCGCGCATGACGTACCACTTCTGAGTCCCGGTCGGGGCCGCGCAAGACTCCGGCCGGCCCCTTCCCCTTGCGAATTCGCATCCCGCAGCGGCCACCCGCCGCTTCGGGTTTTTCCGGCTCAGAGGAACGACTTCATGACAATCATGCGCAACATGGCCGGCCTGCTGCTCGGCAGTGCGCTGCTGTGCAACGCGGCATCCGCGCTGGCCGGCGGCAGCTACGCGATGACAGTGTATGGCGAGGCGCCAAAATACCCCGCGGGTTTCCAGCACTTCGATTTCGTCAATCCCGACGCCCCGAAGGGAGGCTCGCTCAGCCGCGCCTCAATGGAAATCGGTCAGTACAACTACATCACCCCGTATGCCGATCAGGGCATTTCCGTGGTGCAGGTCAACGACTGGGTGTATTCGCCGCTGGCGTTCCGCTCGTTGGACGAGCCCTACACCGTCTATGGTCTGGTGGCGCAAACCATGGAGCGCGATACCGACGGTCTTTGGGTGCGTTTCAACCTCAATCCCGAGGCACGTTTCGCCGACGGCACACCGATCACCGCCGAGGACGTGCGCTACACCTTCGAGCTGTTGATGACCAAGGGCAGCCTGAGTTATCGCCAGCAATACGCCGATGTGCAGGACGTGCTGATCGAAGGCCCGCGACAGATTCGCTTCACCTTCAAGAACAACCTCAACCGCACTCTGGCGCTGGATCTGGCATCGCTGCGGCCAGTGCCCGAGCACTGGTGGAAAACCCGTGATTTCGCCAACGGCGGCGGCTTCGAACCACCACTGGGCAGCGGCCCGTACCGGGTGAGCAAGGTCGATGCGGGGCGCAGCATCGGTTTCCAGCGCGATCCGGATTGGTGGGGCAAGGACTTGCCGGTCAGTCGCGGGATGTACAACTTCGACAGCCTGACCGTGAACTTCTATGGCGACACCGACGTCGCCCGACAACTGCTGCAGGCCGGGGCGTTCGACTACAACCGCGAGTTTTCTTCATCCGGCTACGTGGTCGGTTACGACAGCCCGGCCCTGCGCGACGGTCGCCTGCAACAGGCGATTCTCGCCCCGGACAAACCGACCAGCGCCCAGGGGTTTGTGTTCAACCTGCAGAACCCGCTGTTCAAGGATCGCCGCGTGCGTCAGGCGCTGAGCCTGCTGTGGGATTTCGAGTGGACCAACAAGCAGATGATGCGCGGCTTCTACGTGCGCCAGAACAGCTACTGGCCGAAGAGTGAAATGGCCGCCACCGCCCTGCCCGACGCCGGAGAACTGGCGATCCTCGAGCCGCTGCGCGGACAGATCCCGGACGAAGTTTTCAACCGGGTCTATCAGGCGCCGAAAACCGATGGCAGCGGCTACATCCGCGACAAGCAGTTGCAGGCGCTGAAACTGCTGGCGGAGGCCGGATGGACGCCGAAAAACAACCGCCTGGTAAACGCCGCCGGAGAGCCATTCGAATTCACCTTCCTCGACGGCCAGGGCGGCTTCGACCGCATGCTGCTGCCCTACAAACGCACCCTGGCGCAGATCGGCATCACCCTGAATCTGCGGCGCATCGATTCGGCGCAATACATCAACCGGCTCAACGCCCGGGACTACGACATGATCGTCACCAGTTTCCCCCGCAGCGGCGATCCGATCGTCTCGCCGGGCCGCGAGTTGTACAGCCTGTATGCCTCGCAGAGCGCCACACAAGTCGGCAGCTCCAATTCGATGGTACTGGCGGACCCGGCGGTAGACCGGCTGATCGACGGCCTCGTCCAGGCCAATACCCGCGACGCCATGGTGCGTTACGCCCGCGCCCTCGACCGGGTGCTGCAATGGGGTGACTACATGATTCCCAACTACTACTCCAAAGGCACGCCGACGGTGTATCAGAACCGCTTCGGCAGGCCGTCGGTGCAACCGATTTACAGCGAAGGCCTCGACACCTGGTGGGAGGTCTCGGCCAAGCCGCTGACCAACCAGCAGATGAGTGCCCTGCACCAACTCGCGGGGGGCCAGTGACATGTGGCGTTATCTGAGTCGACGTCTGTTGCTGATCATCCCGACGCTGCTGTGCATTCTGGTGGTCAACTTCGTCATCGTGCAGGCGGCGCCCGGCGGTCCGGTGGAGCAGGCCATCGCTCGCCTGCAAGGCTTCGGCGGGCACAGCATGGGCGGCGCCAGCGAAGTGACCGCGATCGGCGGTGCCGGGCGCAGCAGCCGAGGCCTGGACCCGGCGCTGATCGAAGAGATCAAGCACCACTACGGTTTCGACCGACCGATGCACGAACGCCTGTGGCTGATGCTCAAGAACTACGCGCAACTGGACTTGGGCAGCAGCTTCTTTCGCGGTGCGAAGGTGACCGATCTGATCGTGCAGAAACTGCCGGTGTCGCTGTCCCTTGGCCTGTGGGCGACCTTGATCACCTACCTGATTTCGATCCCGTTGGGGATCCGCAAGGCGATCAAAAACGGCAGCGCGTTCGATGTCTGGAGCAGCACGGCAATCATCGTCGGTTACGCGATGCCGGCGTTTCTGTTCGCGATTCTGTTGATCGTGGTGTTCGCCGGTGGCAGTTACGTCAACTGGTTTCCGGTACAGGGGCTGGTCTCGGACCACTTCGACAGCCTGAGCCTGTGGGGCAAGGTCGGCGACTACCTGTGGCATCTGGTGTTACCGGTGACGGCGCTGGTGATCGGCGGTTTTGCGACGTTGACGATCCTGACCAAAAACAGCTTCCTCAACGAGATCAGCCGTCAGTACGTGATTACCGCACGCGCCAAGGGCCTGACCGAAAGACGTGTGCTCTACGGCCATGTGTTTCGCAACGCGATGCTGCTGGTGGTGGCTGGTGTGCCGTCGGCATTGATCGAGGTGTTTTTCGCCGGTTCCCTGCTGATCGAAACCATCTTCAACCTCGATGGCCTCGGGCGCATGAGCTACGAAGCGGCGGTGTCACGGGACTACCCGGTGGTGTTCGGCACGCTGTTCCTGTTCACCCTGTTCGGCCTGTTGATCAAGCTGATCGGCGACCTCTGCTACACCCTGCTTGACCCGCGCATCGACTTCTCGGCGAGGACTGCCTGATGTTCACACTTTCCCCTATGGGCCGGCGGCGCATCGCGCAATTCAAGGCCAACCGTCGCGGGCGCTGGTCGCTGTGGCTGTTCGTCGGACTGTGCCTGATCTGCCTCGGCGGCGAACTGATCGCCAACGACAAACCGCTGGTGATCCGCTACCACGACGCTTTTTACTTCCCGATCCTCAGCGATTATCAGGAAACCGATTTCGGCGGCGAATTGCCGTTCCAGCCGGATTACGCCAGCAATTACGTGCACCAACTGATCGAGGATCAGGGCGGCTGGATGCTGTTCCCGCCGATCCCGTTCAGCTACGACACAGTCAATTACGACCTTACGGAACCGGCGCCGAGCCCGCCATCCTCCAGCAACTGGCTGGGCACCGACGATCAGGCGCGGGACGTGTTGGCGCGGGTGATTTTCGGCACGCGGATTTCGATTCTGTTTGCGCTGATCCTCACCGCCGTCAGTGCGCTGGTCGGCATCGTGGCCGGGGCGTTGCAGGGTTATTACGGCGGCTGGGTCGACTTGCTCGGGCAGCGGGTGCTGGAGATCTGGTCGGGGCTGCCGGTGCTGTACCTGCTGATTATTTTGTCGGGGTTCGTCTCGCCGAGTTTCTGGTGGCTGCTGGGGATCATGGCGCTGTTTTCCTGGCTGGCACTGGTGGACGTGGTGCGCGCCGAGTTCCTGCGCGGGCGCAGCCTGGAATACGTCAAGGCCGCACGGGCCCTGGGCCTGACGGACAGCGAGCTGATGCGCCGGCACATTCTGCCCAACGCCATGACCTCCACCCTCACCTACCTGCCGTTCATTCTGACCGGCGCCATCGCCACCCTCACCGCGCTGGACTTTCTCGGCTTCGGCATGCCCGCCGGCACCGCGTCGCTGGGTGAACTGATCGGCCAGGCCAAGCGCAATCTGCAAGCGCCGTGGCTGGGGCTGACGGCGTTTTTTGCCCTGGCGCTGATTCTGTCCTTGCTGGTGTTTATCGGCGAAGCCTGCCGTGACGCATTCGATCCGCGATCCTGATCCCCGGAGCTGAAATGACCGACAACCTGATTGAAATTCGCGACCTGCGCGTCGCCTTCGCCGGGCATGAAGTGGTGCACGGCGTGAACCTCGACATCCGCCGTGGCGAGTGCCTGGCACTGGTCGGCGAATCCGGCTCGGGCAAGTCGGTGACGGCGCACTCGATCCTGCGTTTGCTGCCAACCAAGACCGTCAGCAGCACGGGCAGCATCCGCTACAACGGCGTGGACTTGCTGCACGCCAGCGAACAACAGCTGCGCGGCTTGCGCGGCAACCGCATCGCGATGATTTTCCAGGAGCCGATGACCTCGCTGAACCCGTTGCACACGGTGGAGAAGCAGATCAGCGAAGTGCTGGAGATCCACAAGGGGCTCAAAGGTCGCGCCGCGCGCCAGCGCACGCTGGAGCTGCTGGAACTGGTGGGCATTCGCCAACCGTTGCAACGGTTGAAGGCCTATCCGCACCAGCTCTCCGGCGGCCAGCGACAACGAGTGATGATCGCCATGGCGCTGGCCAACGAACCCGAATTGCTGATCGCCGATGAGCCGACCACGGCGCTGGACGTGACCGTGCAGCAGAAGATTCTCGAGCTGCTGATCGAGTTGCAGCAACGCCTCGGCATGTCGCTGCTGCTGATCAGTCATGACCTCAATCTGGTGCGGCGCATCGCCCAACGGGTGTGCGTGATGCGCCACGGGGAAATCGTCGAACAGGCCGATTGCGAAACGCTGTTCCGCACCCCGCAGCATCCTTACAGCCGCCTGCTGATCGAGGCCGAACCATCCGGCGCGCCGGTGCCAAGCTGCTACGATCACAACCTGCTGGAGGTGGACGATCTGAAAGTCTGGTTCCCGCTGCCCAAGGCGCTGTTCAGCCGCACCCAGGAATACATCAAGGCGGTAGACGGCGTGAGTTTTCGTCTGCAACGGGGCAAGACCCTGGGCATAGTCGGCGAGTCCGGCTCGGGCAAGTCGACGCTGGGCCAGGCGATTCTGCGGCTGGTGGAATCCGAGGGCGATATTCGGTTCGGCAACAAGCAATTGAGCCTGCTCAATCAGCGTTTGATGCGCCCGTTGCGCCGGCAGATCCAGGTGGTGTTCCAGGACCCGTTCGGCAGCCTCAGCCCACGGATGTCGGTGCAGCAGATCATCGCCGAAGGCCTGCTGACCCACGGTATCGGCACGGCCGAGGAACGTGAGGCGGCGGTGATCCGCGTGCTGGAGGAAGTCGGCCTCGACCCACGGAGCCGCCATCGCTATCCCCACGAATTCTCCGGCGGCCAGCGCCAGCGCATTTCCATCGCCCGGGCACTGGTGCTGGAACCGGCGCTGATACTGCTCGACGAACCGACCTCGGCGCTGGATCGCACGGTGCAGAAACAGGTGGTGGAATTGTTGCGGCAATTGCAGATCCGTCACGGCTTGACGTACCTGTTCATCAGCCATGACCTGGCGGTGGTGCATGCGCTGGCGCACGACTTGATGGTGATCAAGGATGGAAAAGTGGTGGAACAGGGATCATCGCGAGAGATTTTTGCAGCGCCGCAGCACGCTTATACGCAAGCGTTGCTCAAGGCTTCGGGTTTGGTACAGGTACAGAGTGCCGAGCGAATGGCTGTGCTTTGAGAACCATCATCGGCGTCGATGTTCACCATCACGTCAATGAAGTTCTCATAAAAAATCCCGGGCGTAACATCGGCTCCATACCAACCAATAACACCCCGGAGCACAAAATCATGAAACGCCAAGTCATCCTCAGCATTGCCCTTTCGGTTCTGGCCTTCAACGCTTTTGCCGCCAAACCTGCCCACACCATGATCGCTGAAGGCGGTTCGGATCGGTTGATCGAACAGCGCGTCGCTGAAGGTGGTTCGGATCGCCTGCTGGAACGCCGTGTTGCCGAAGGTGGCTCGGATCGCCTGCAAGAACGTCGCGTCGCTGAAGGTGGTTCGGATCGTCTGCAAGAACGTCGCGTTGCCGAAGGTGGTTCGGATCGCCTGCAAGAACGTCGCTTTGCCGAAGGTGGTTCGGATCGCCTGCTGGAACGCCGTGTTGCCGAAGGTGGTTCGGATCGTCTGCAAGAACGTCGCGTCGCTGAAGGTGGCTCGGATCGTCTGATCGAACGCCGCGTTGCCTGAATGAATGGCTCCACCGCAGTAACCCAGAGAAAACCCGGCTCCCGTCAGCCGGGTTTTTTTACGCCTTTTTTCCTCGTCAGTCCTTGGCCATGCAACGTCGATAGCGCTCGTCGACCCGCTTGGCGAACCACGCGGTGGTCAGTTTGCGGGTGATCTTAGGGCTCTGCAGAACGATCCCAGGCAACACCGCCCGTGGCAATGATTTGCCTTCTGCCTTATCCGCCAGTTCGAAGACCCGTTGATACAGTTTGGTCTCCTCGAATCCCAAGGTGTTGCCCTTTTCCAGTTGCTCGCGGATCACCGGATTACGCATACCCAATGACTTACCGAGTTTGCGCACCGCCAGTTCGGTGGTGCCCGGCATGATCGAGTCGTAGCGGATCAGGTCACCATCCAGCGCCAGCGGAACGCCCGAGACGCGACTGACTGCATTCTGAAACGCCGCATTGCGACTGGCGTACCACCCTGCATTGAAGTCGGCAAAACGGTACAGCGGTTCGCGATAACTCACCGGATAACCCAACAAATGGGCGATGCCGAAATACATGCCGCCTCGGCGGGTGAACACTTCGTGGCGAATGGTGCCGTTCACCGGATACGGATACCCCTTGGCGTGCTGCTCGGCGAACTCGATGCTGACCTGCATCGGCCCGGCGGTGTGCACCGGGTTGAAACCGCCAAACAGCGTGCGCCCCATCGGCACCATGCCGATGAAGTCATCGAAAATGGCGCTCAGGTCTTTCTCGGTACGTGCTGCGCTCAGGCGTTCGCTATAGCTCTTGCCGTTGGGCGAGCGCACCTGCAAGGCGCCGCTGACCAACAGGCTCGGGATGTGCACTTTGGCGGCTCGGCGGTCGATCTCGTCGCGGGCGATCTTGCCCAGGCCGGGTACCGGTGGGTCGACTTGAAAGTTGGATTCCTGCTCGGCGACGGCCAGCACCGAACACAGGTTTTGCGTGGTCGGGCTGATGCCCTGGGCGGCGAACGCGGTGTAGATGTCCGTGGCCCAGCCCTGGCGGTCGGCGGTTTTCGCCGGCAGCAGGCGCACGATCTGCGCCTTGACCTCGGCCGGCGCGCGCGGGGCCGGCTCCTGGCTGCGCTGCCCGGCGCAACCGGCCAGCATCAGCAGCGCGGCGAGGCTGAGAAATAATCGAGGGCTTTGCATAACGCTCCATGAAGTCCGTTGAGCCGGGTTTACCCTACGCCCAATCCCGGGTTGCAGGATAGGACTACGGGCCGGCGACGCTGTTCCATCGCCCCGTCTGGCAGGCCGACTGGCCGTGCCCGCCCGCTGATCCATACTTGCTGCTGCACACTCAGTGGCAAAGGGCACGCGAGGAGGACAGACCATGAACCGCAGTGACGTTCTGATCATCGGCGCAGGCCCCACCGGATTGGTACTGGCCCTGTGGCTGAGCAAACTGGGCGTGCGCGTGCGCATCATCGACAAGAGCTCCGCGCCGGGCACCACTTCTCGGGCGCTGGCGGTGCAGGCGCGCACCCTTGAGCTGTACCGACAACTGGATCTGGCCGACGCGATCGTGCGCAACGGACACCGGGTGGCGGCGGCGAATTTCTGGGTCAAGGGCAAGCCCGTGGCGCAGCTGCCGCTCAATCGCATCGGCGAAGGCCTGACGCCTTACGCCTTCCTGGAAATCTACCCGCAGGACGAACACGAGCGACTGTTGATCGACCGCCTCGAAGACTACGATGTGACCGTCGAGCGCAATACGACGCTGGAGAGTTTCACGGAAAACGGCGACGGCCTCACCGCGCATTTGCGCCTGCCGGATGGCGAGCAGGAAATCTGTCAGGCCTGCTATCTCGCCGGGTGTGACGGCGCCCGTTCAGTCGTGCGCAAAACCCTCGACACCGGTTTTCCCGGTGGCACTTATCAGCAGATTTTCTACGTCGCCGATGTGCGGGCCAGCGGCCCGGCGCTCAACGGCGAGTTGCATCTGGATCTGGACGAAGCGGACTTTCTCGCGGTGTTCCCGCTGGCCGGCGAAGGTCGCGCGCGACTGATCGGCACGGTGCGCGACGAACGTGCGGATCGCGCCGAAACCCTGGAGTTTTCCGATGTCAGCAGCCGCGCCATCGAGCATTTGAACGTGCACATCGAGGACGTCAACTGGTTCTCCACTTACCGCGTGCATCATCGGGTGGCGGATCACTTTCGCAAGGGCCGGGCGTTTCTGCTTGGCGACGCGGCCCACGTGCACAGCCCCGCCGGCGGTCAAGGCATGAACACCGGCATCGGCGATGCGATCAATCTGGCGTGGAAACTCGCGGCGGTGCTCGGCGGCGCAGCCACGCCAAAGCTGCTCGACAGCTACGAAACCGAGCGCATCGCCTTCGCCCGGCGGCTGGTGTCGACCACCGACAAGGTCTTCAGCTTCGTCACCGCCGAAGGGCGAATGGCCGACCTGTTGCGCACAAGGCTGGCACCGTTCGTGATCCCGAAAATGGCCTCATTCGAGACCAGCCGCGAATTCCTGTTTCGCACGGTGTCGCAAATCACCGTCAACTATCGGGGCATGGCGTTGAGTGAAGGCGTGGCCGGGCATGTCCACGGCGGTGATCGCTTGCCGTGGGCCCATGATGGCGAAGGGGATAATTACGAACCGCTGCGCAATCCATGCTGGCAGGTGCATGTCTACGGCGACACCAGCGACGAGATGATCGCCTGGTGCAATGAACATCACCTGCCGCTGAACGTGTTCGACTGGCGTCCGGCATTTGAAACGGCGGGACTGGGGCGCAATGGCTTTTACCTGTTGCGCCCGGATACCTATGTGGCGATTGCCGACAACAGCGCGGATCCGAAGGTGATCGAGCGGTATTTGCGAGATCACGGGATCCGTCCGTTTTTCAATTGCCCCTGAAGGATCAGATCCCGGCCAGGGCCAGATCCATCGCAAAGTAGGTGAAGATCAGATCCGCACCCGCGCGTTTGATCGCACCGAGGCTTTCGCGCACTACGCGATCTTCGTCGATGGCCCCGGCCTGGGCGCCGAACTTGATCATCGCGTACTCGCCGCTGACCTGATACGCCGCCAGCGGCAGGGTCGAGACTTCGCGGATGTCGCGGATGATGTCGAGGTACGCGCCGGCCGGTTTGACCATCAGCGCATCGGCGCCTTCCTGCTCGTCGAGCAACGATTCGCGCAGGGCTTCGCGGCGGTTCATCGGGTTCATCTGATAGCTTTTGCGGTCGCCCTTCAGTGCGCTGCCACCGGCCTCGCGGAACGGGCCGTAAAGCGCCGAGGCGAATTTGGTCGAGTAGGCCATGATCGGAATCTGCGTGAAGCCGGCATCGTCCAGCGCCCGGCGAATCGCCCGCACCTGGCCGTCCATCGCGGCCGACGGCGCGATCACATCGGCACCGGCACGGGCCGCAGCCACAGCTTGCTTGCCGAGGTTGATCAGGGTCTGGTCGTTGTCGACCTCATGGTTGTGCATCACGCCGCAATGGCCGTGATCGGTGTATTCGCAGAAGCAGGTGTCGGACATCACGATCATTTCCGGCACCGCGTCCTTGGCGATCCTCGACATGCGCGACACCAGCCCGTTTTCGCGCCAGGTGTCGCTGCCGTTGGCGTCCAGGTGATGGGACACGCCGAAGGTCATCACCGACTTGATCCCGGCCCGGGCATAACGCTCGATCTCGCTGGCCAGTTTGCGTTCCGGAATGCGCATCACGCCGGGCATGCTCTTGATCGGCACGAAGTCGTCGATCTCTTCTTCGACGAAGATCGGCAGCACCAGATCGTTGAGGGAAAACTCGGTTTCCTGGAACAGGCTGCGCAGGCTCGCATTGCGACGCAGACGGCGTGGACGTGCTTCGGGGAACTGACTGGACATGGGGCCTTTCCTGAAAACAGCGGATGAGACGAAAGTCGTAGGGGGCGAAGCTTATGCCTTGCGGGGGATAAGGTACAAACTTGGATCAATCAAGAGTGCATTACCGGGGGCGCAACAATCGCCGGCCTTTGCGCCGGCGAATCTGGCTTTCAAAGCCGCAATTGCCCCTCAATGCACGTGACCACGGAGCCGCCGATCCAGATCTCGTCCCCGAGCCGGTTTATCCGCAGCTGTCCCGCCCGGCCCATGCTCAAGCCCTGGCTGACGGTATAGGAATCGGGCGCCAGCCCCTCCGCCAATAACCATTGGGCAATCCCGGCATTCAGGCTGCCGGTGGCCGGATCCTCGGGCATGCCATCACCGGAAATAAACGCACGCACCTCAAATTGGGCTGCGTCACCGTCGCGCTCGGAATCCCACGCCGCGATGATGCCCACCGCCAGGCCCTGCATCTGCGAATGATCCGGTTGCAAGTTCAGCACCTGCTGCCGATCCTTGATCATCACCGCGAGCCACCCCGCGCCGTTGTCCACCCATTGCGCGCGGACAATCTCGTCACGGGTGATTCCCAGACCGCGCTGCACCCGCTCCATGACGTCGGTCTCAACCGGCCCGGACCTCAGGAGCGGCGGCGCGAGGAAAGCGAGTTCCGATCCGTCGCGCCTTATTCTTACCAGCCCCACGCCGCACTCCTGAACGATCTCCGCTCCCTTGGGCACGCCGCCCGCTTCCAGCCAGGCGTGGCAGGTGCCCAAGGTCGGATGCCCGGCAAATGGCAGTTCGCTCAGTGTCGTGAAGATCCTCACGCGATAGTCGGCGCGAGGGTCCTGTGGTTCAAGAATGAAGGTGGTTTCACTCAGGTTGGTCCAGTTGGCAAAGGCCGCCATGCGCTCATCGCTCAGGTTACCGGCATCAAAGACTACCGCCAGCGGATTGCCCTTCAGAGCAGTGTGGCTGAAAACATCGACTTGCTTGAAATGGAACGAATCCATGCACCGTCCTTATTGAGGAATCGTCAGACCACGCACCACCGCCGGCCGCGCCAGAAAGCGCTCCAGCACCCGGGTGACGTTCGGGAAGTCCTTGATGCCGACCAGATCGCCCGCCTCGTAGAACCCGATCAGGTTGCGCACCCACGGGAACGTGGCGATGTCGGCGATGGTGTAGCGCTCGCCCATGATCCAGTCGCGCCCTTCGAGGCGGGTATTGAGGACGCTTAGCAGACGTTTGCTTTCGTCGACGTAGCGGTCGCGGGGACGCTTGTCTTCGTAGTCCTTGCCGGCGAATTTGTTGAAGAAACCTAGCTGGCCGAACATCGGGCCGATGCCGCCCATCTGGAACATCAGCCACTGAATGGTTTCGTAACGCAGCGCGCCTTCCTGGGCCAGCAACTGGCCGCTTTTGTCGGCGAGGTAAATCAGGATCGCGCCGGACTCGAACAACGGCAGCGGTTTGTCATCCGGGCCATGGGGATCGAGGATCGCCGGGATCTTGTTGTTCGGGTTCAGCGACAGGAATTGCGGGGACATCTGATCGTTGGTGTCGAAGCCCACGCGGTGCGGCTCGTAGGGCAGACCGATCTCTTCAAGCATGATCGAGACCTTGACGCCGTTGGGGGTCGGCAACGAATAGAGCTGAATCCAGTCAGGGTACTGCGCCGGCCATTTCTGGGTAATCGGGAACGCGGACAGATCGGTCATGTGTAGCATCCAGTCACAAAATGAAAGGCCTGAGCATAATCCACGTTTTCCGCGCTGGCTCGGGTTCTTTTTTCCGTGGACACCACGCTTACTTAATTCCGCAACATCCTGTCGCTAACCTTCCCTCAAGCCTTTGGGCGATGCCATTAGAGTGCACCCCGGCAAGCGGATCGAACCAAAAGGCCTGCGGGGGCTCCAAGAAAGCCAATCAAGACAGGGAAAAACACCCGGCCCCGGCAGCCCGCGGTGTAGAGGTTTGTCAGCCTTAACCGAACACGCTGAAGAATCCTGATCTCATGACGAACTTGATGAAAGTCGCCAGACGCTTCAAACATCGCGCCTATGTGGCCCTGCCCTCGCTGCTGGCGGTGAGCGCGCTGTTCCTGTCCCTCGAATCCAGCGAAAGCCGCGCGCAACCGGTGGACGGCACCCAGACCCTGATCTTCCTGCGTCACGGGGAAAAACCCGCGGGCGGGCTCGGCCAGCTCAACTGCCAGGGCCTGAACCGCGCCATCGAGCTGTCGACCCTGCTGCCGGAGAAGTTCGGCAAGGCCGACTACGTGTTCGCCGCCAACCCGACTCGCAATGTCGAGGAAGGCGAGCTGGACAACTCCTACAGCTACATTCGCCCGCTGATGACCATCAGCCCCGCCGCCATCAAGCTCGGCCTGCCGGTGAACATCGAGTTCTCGGCCAACGACACCAGCGACCTGGCCCGGGAACTGACTGCCGACAAGTATCACAACTCGACCATCTACACCGCGTGGTCGCACGGCTACCTTCCTGAATTGATCAACAAGGTTGCCGGCAAGGCAGTGGGCGAAAAACAGACCATCACCGAGGATTGGGCGTCTGGCGACTATGACTCACTGTACGTGCTGACCCTGACCTGGCACAACGGCAAGGCCAGCCTGCAGAGCCACAGCTACAAACAGGGGCTGGACAACGGCAAGGTCACATGCCCGACCTGAGTGCCTTGGAGCCCCTGCCGGGGCTCTCGCTTCAGCGTTTCTGACTCAACCGCTGGCGCAGATACTCGATCACTGCCCCACGCTCTCCGGCAAACTCGATCCGCGCGCCCTTCTTCTCGCGTTGAAACACATACATCGGGTCGTAATATTCACGCAGCAAGCCTTCGATCCAGCCCCGGTGCAAATCCACCGCGCCGCTGCGCGCCTGCTCGGCCAGTGCGTCTTCCATCAACAGCAGCATCCGTCGATGGCGTTCGCCGCCCAGACGTTTCTGCACATTGTTCAGGCTCTCGAGCAAGCGTTCAGAGAACAGCGCAAAACCCTGCTCGCCATGCACCGCCGAAAACTCGGCCGACAGATCCACCACGTAATCACGCAGGATGCGCTGCACCCGATCGTCAAAACTGTCTTCCAGCCAGACCATCGGGTAGTGCTGCATGCCCTGATACAACGGCAGCGGCAGCGCGCAACTGCCCACCACCCGGCTCTCGTCTTCGAGGACGAACTGGTCGATACCGGCGTCGCGTTTCTTGAGGAGGTCGATGGCCAGGCGGTTTTCGAAGTCGATGTTCGATGGCTGGCCGGTGGCGCGCTTGCCGAAGCTGGAGCCGCGATGGTTGGCGTGGCCTTCCAGATCCAGACCGTTGCGCAATTGCACCAGCAGTTCGGTCTTGCCGGTGCCGGTCATGCCGCCCAGCAGCACGAAATCACATTGGGTCACCGCTTGTTCGAGGGTGTCGATCAGGAAGTTGCGCAGTGCCTTGTAACCGCCACCGATGCGCGGATAGTCGATCCCGGCCTCGCTCTTGAGCCACTGCTGGGTGATCTGCGAGCGCAGGCCACCACGAAAACAATAGAGATAACCGTCAGGATGAGCCCGGGCGAACTCGGCCCAGGCCTCGATGCGTTCGGCCTTCACCGCACCGGACACCAGATGGTGGCCCAGTTCGATGGCCGCCTGCTGACCATGCTGTTTGTAGCAGGTACCGACCTTTTGTCGTTCGAGGTCATTCATCAGCGGCAGATTGACCGCCCCGGGGAACGCGCCCTTGTGAAACTCGACCGGCGCGCGGGCATCCATCAGCGGCCGGTCGTTGAGGAAAATGTCGCGGTAATCGGTGCAGTCGCGGAGCATCAAATCACCTCGACTGCGTGGGTCTGTCGCTCGACCAGTTCGCCGATCGGCGCCAGATTCAGGCCCAGCTCTGCGGCCACGGCGAGGAATTCGGCGTTGCCTTCCGGGGTCACGGCCAGCAGCAGGCCGCCGCTGGTCTGCGGATCGCACAGCACCCGCTTGTGCAGTTCCTGCACGCGCCCGAGCTTGCTTGAGTAGCTGTCGAAATTGCGCAAGGTGCCGCCCGGTACGCAGCCCTGATCGAGGTAGTACTCGACGCTGTCCAGACGCGGCACCCGGTCATAGGCGATGCGCGCGGTGAGGTGGCTGCCGTCGGCCATTTCCACCAGATGCCCGAGCAGGCCGAAACCGGTGACGTCGGTCATCGCGGTCACGCCGGCCAGTTTGCCGAAACGGCTGCCGGGCTTGTTCAGCGTGCACATCCAGTCCCGAGCCACGCCGATGTCGGCGTTACGCAGCTTGCCCTTCTTCTCCGCGGTGGTGAGGATGCCGATGCCCAGCGGTTTGGTCAGGTACAGCAGGCACCCGGCGGTGGCGGTGTCGTTGCGCTTCATGAAGCGTTTCTCCACCAGACCGGTGACGGCCAGGCCGAAGATCGGCTCCGGCGCATCGATCGAATGGCCACCGGCCAACGGAATACCCGCCGCGTCGCACACCGCGCGACCACCGCGAATCACTTCCCGCGCCACTTCCGGCGCCAGCACGTTGACCGGCCAGCCGAGGATGGCAATGGCCATCAACGGGTCACCGCCCATGGCGTAGATATCGCTGATGGCGTTGGTCGCTGCGATCCGGCCGAAGTCGAACGGATCATCGACGATCGGCATGAAGAAGTCGGTGGTCGACACCACACCGCGTTCGGCATCGATTTCATACACCGCCGCGTCATCGCGCGAAGCGTTGCCGACCCACAGTTTCGGGTCGAGGTTCTGTGCGCCGCTGCCGGCAAGGATCACTTCCAGCACCTGCGGCGAAATCTTGCAGCCGCAACCGGCACCGTGGCTGTATTGGGTCAGACGGATGGGTTCGCTCATGGGGCAACCTCTGGCTGGGAATGGGGCGGATTCTAGCAGAGGGGATTGCCGAGCAAAAAAAACCGCCCTTTCGGGCGGTCAAAGTGCTTCGACCATGATCAGAAGCTTTGGCTGAAGCTGATGGTCATTGCGCTGTCGTTGTTGTCGCTGGACACCTGGCCCGAATAGCCGATGCCGAGCTTGCCGGTCGGGCTGATCTGGAAGTCCACGCCGGCTTCGAGCAGTGCGCTGTCCTTGGCGATCGGCACGCCCTGGGTGCTGAACGAGGCACCGCCGTCGATGAAGGTCAAATCGGCATCCGGCTTGGTGTCGCCGTAGGCATGCCGCCAGCCGATGGCTGCGCGCGGGGTCAGTTGACTGCCGTTGGCCAGGGTCACCAGCTTGCCGATGCGCACACCGAGGGTCGAGTAAGTGATGTCCTGATCGGCATCGCCTTTCAGACGCCCCACCCCGCCTTTTTCCTTGGCGGTGTCGCTGTCGTAGTTGACGTAGGCCAGGCCGGCGAACGGTTCGATGGCCACGCCTGCCGCATTGATGGCGTAACCCACCTCACCGAACACCTGGGCACTGCGGGCATCGTAGTCAGCCTTCAGACGGTCGTTGTAGCTGCCGACGCTGACGTCGCGTTTGGTCTCGATGCTGTGCCAGCTGTAGGCCGCGCCGAGGCGCACGGCCAGTGCATCGAACTGCGAACTCAGGTACGCCGCCAGGTGGTAGCTGTCGACCTTGGCATCGGAGTTGCGATCGTGGGCGTTGAGATTGCCACGGGTGTAGCCCGCGGCCATCCCGGCACGCCACTGATCGTCCAGTTGCTTGTCGGTGCCGAGCATGAAACCGCCGAGGCTGCGATCGACTTTCGCCGTGTTGCTGTCGCCGCCCATGTCGCCCCAGGCGCCGATGGCGCGGGCCCAGCCGACCATTTCACCGTGGCAACCGTTGCTGCTCAACTGGGTATCGCTCGGTGCCAGAGTCCGGCGTGGATCGTCCGACACGCTGCAAGTCGGTTGACGCATCCGGTCGTTGACCGCTTCACGCACGAAACGTGAATCTTCAAGAACCGCACTCGCAGTGCTGGCATGGATCTCCCCGGACAGACTGTCGAAGGCGTGACGCGCACCGGCCACGCTGAGGTTGACGATTTCGTTCTGCAACGCAGCGCCCGCCGGACCGTTGCGCATCAACGCCGAAGCAGTGTTGCGCTGGTTGCCGGTGGCGGCGACGTCGGCGAACGAGTTGCCGTTGCGGCTGACCACCAGGTTCACCGCGTCAGGGCTGTATACCAGCGCCGCGTCGAGGAACGCATATTGCGGTAGATCGGCTGCGCTGAAGGTGCCGGTCACCCCTCCGCCAGCAGTGATCAGCGAATACACGGTGTTGCCGGTGAACGGCGCCAGGCTGTTCACTTGCAGGCCACCGCCCAGGGTTGCCGTGCCGCCGACGGCCAGAGGCGTAGCGGTTGGCGAACTGACGGTCAGGGCCAGCACACCGTCGGCTGCATTGGTCAGATTGCCCGCCACACTCAAGGTGCCGTCACCGCCACCGGAGGCCACCACGCCGTGGTTGACCACCGAACCGACGCTGCCGTTACCGCTCAGTCCCGCGCCGTTGGCCACGGTCACTTGCCCGCCCAGAGAAGCCCGCGCCGCACGACTGCCGACCTGCAGCACGCCTTGATCCACCGAAACGGCGCCACTGAACGGCTGATCGCCGGTCAACAGCAAGGTTCCGGTACCGCGTTTGGCCAGCGCACCGGTACCGCTTAGGCGACCGTTGAACTTGCCATCGGCGTTCTGCTGGAACACCAGCGCCGCGTTGTCGATGATGTTGCCTTGCAGGCTGGTGCTGTTACCGATCAGCGTACCGCCGCTGACGGTGGTGCCACCGCTGTAGGTGTTGGCTGCGGTGAGGATCAGCGTGCCGGCGTCGAGCTTCTCGATACCACCAGTGCCGATCAACGGCACATCGATTTGCGCGCTGGCACCGGCGTTAACGCGGATCGGTGCCGGTGTACCGCCCGCGCCGTTGACCGGCGTGAGCGTATCGCCGGCGTCCGGCACCAGGCTGTATCCGTTGACAAGGAATTGCAGCCCCGTGAATTGCTGATTGCCCTGCACGGTGACCGTACCACCCTGCCCGCCGAACACCGCGAATTGACCACTGGAGCCCTGTGCCTGGGTGCCGGTCGGGTCGGTCCAGTTGGTGCCGGGTCCCCACACGCCGTTGCCACCACCGATGGTGCCATCCGGATTGGTTTTGCCACCGTTCCAGAACTGCACCTCACCCGGCGCATTCTGCACCAACAGGTTGATCTGATTGGCCAGTGCGGTTTGCAGGGTCAGGTTGGCTGCCGAAACCGGCAGGCTGCCGAAGACCAGACCGTTGTTGGTCAGGTTGCCGCCGTAGGTAAACAGTTGGTAGACCCCGGTGCCGAAGCCGCCGGCATTGCTGATGTTCAGCGTACCGTCGAGGGTCAGGTTGCCGGCGACGTTGACCACGGTGGTGGAGCTGGCGGCCGAGCCGAGGCTGAAATCCAGGTTGGTTCCCGACGACAACGCCAGCGAACCGACGGACAACGGCGTCGTGCCGCTGCCACCGAGCAGCGTGGCACCGTCGGCCAACTGCACAGCCCCGCCGAAATGACCGCTGCCACCGATTTTCGCTCCACTGGCGACATTGACACTGGCGCTGTTGAGCACACCGTTGACGTTGAGCGTACCGGCCTGCACCGCCGTGTTGCCGGTAAAGGTGTTGTTGCCGGTCAGCAGCAACGCGCCGGTACCGGTTTTGGTCAGACTGCCGGCGCCGGTGAGATTGCCGGTGTAGCTGCCATCGCTGTTCTGCTCGAAGGTCAGCGCCGCGTTGTTGACGATAGCGCCTTGCAGGCTGCTAGTGTCGCCACGGGTGTTGCCGCCGTTCAGCGTGGTGCCACCGCTGTAGGTGTTGGCACCGCTGAGCAACAGGTCGCCGCTGCCGTTTTTCACCAGACTGCCGCTGCCGGTGATCGCACCGATCAGCGTGGTGTTCTGGTTGCCGGCCAGGGTCAGTTGCGCACCGAGGTTGATGGCGTTGGACAGTTGCAGCGCCGAGGTGCTGTCGAGAGTGCCGTTGCCCGACACACTCAATGCACCGCTGCTGATCGCGCTGTTGTTGCCCAGAATCAGCGTGCCACCGGCGAGCTGAGTACCGCCGCTGTAGGTGTTGCTGCCATTGAGGGTCAGGCTCGATGGACCGGTCTTGATCAGGCTGCCGCTGCCGCTGACCACACCGCCGAGAGTCAAGGCGTTGGAACCGGCGACGGTGAGCCCGCCATTGAGCACCACATCGTTGGCCAGGCTGACGGCCGTGTTGCTGTCCAGCGCCGTGCCGTTGGCGGCGGTCAATACGCCAGTGCCAAGGGCCGCGTTGTTGCCGACCACAATCTTGCCGCCGTTGAGCGCGGTGCCGCCGGTGTAACCGTTGGCGGCGTTGAGCACCAGAGTGCCGGTGTCGTATTTGCCCAGTGTGCCGGCGCCGTTGAGCGCGACGCCAATGGTCGCCGTAGCGTTCGGATCGACCCGCACGGTGGCATTGCCCAGCGAACCGTTGACCAGATTCAGCGAACCCGCCGTACCGTTCTGCAGGCTGTAGCCGTCGGTGACGAACTGCATACCGGTGATGGTCTGGGCGCCGTTGACGGTCACGTTGCCTGCCGCGCCCTGGAACACCGCGAAGTTGTTGGTCCAGGCCTGGTTGGTGGTGCCGTTCACATCGGTCCAGTTGGTGGTCCCAGTGCCCCAGATGCCGCTGCCGCCATCGACCGAACCGTTGGCAACAAGCTGGTTGCCGTCCCAGAACTGCACGGTGACGCCCGGTGCGGTAACCAGCAGGTTGATCTGGTTGGCCAGTGCGGTTTGCAGGGTCAGGTCGCCCGGCGTGACACTGCCCGGCACGGTGCCGATCAGCATGCCGTTGTCGGTCAGGCCGCCGGTGTAGTTGATCAGGCGATACACGCCGCTGCCGAATCCGCCGATATCGCTGACGTTGAGGGTACCGTCGAGGGTCAGATTGCCGCCGACGTTGACCAGCGCGTTACCGCCGCCGGAAACCGGTGCGCCGAGGCCAACATCGAAGTTGGAGTTGGCGTTGAACACCAGCGAGTTCACCGACAGGGTGCTGCCGGTGGCGCCGGCCAGATGACCGCCATCCGCCACGGTCACCGCCCCGCCGAGCGAGCCGCCGCCGGTCAGGGTGCCGCCGCTGTTAACCAGTACGCTGGCGCTGTCCAGCGAACCGCTGACGTTCAAGGTGCCGGCGTTGACCGTGGTGTTGCCGGTCAGGCTGTTGAGGCCGGTCAGGGTCAGCGTTCCGGTGCCGAGTTTGCTCAGTTCGCCGGTGCCGGTGAGCACACCGTCGAAAATGCTGCTGGCGTTGTTGCCGCCAATGCTCAGGGTGTTGCCGCCGCCGATCAATGCGGTACCGCTGCCGGTCAGGCTGGCGAGGCTGCCGGAGCCGCCGAGGTTGAGGGTCGCCGCAGCGCCGAGATTGACCCCGGCGTTGCTGCCCAGTGCCGAGTTGCCCAGGGTGGTGAGGCTGCCGGCCTGCACGTCGAAGGTGCCGCTGAAGGTGTTGTTGCCGGTCAGCGTCAGGTCGGCCAGACCGTTCTTGGTCAGTGTGCCCGCGCCGGCGATCACGCCGCCGAGCGTCAGGTTGTTGTTGCCGGCCACGCTCAGGTTGGCATTGACGTTGAGGTTGTTGGCCAGCACCAGCGGCGCCGTGGTGTCGAGGGTCGACGCACCCGCCACGGTCACCGCACCGGAACCCAGGCCCGCCGAGCTACCGAGGGTCACGGTGCCGGCATTCAGCGTGGTGCCGCCGCTGTAGGTGTTGATGCCGTTGAGGGTCAGGTTGGACGCGCCATTTTTGATCAGGCCACCGGTTCCGCTGACTAAACCACTGAGGGCCACGTCGCTGTTGCCGATGTTGGTCAGGTTGGCGTTGAGCACCACGTTGTTGCCCAGCGACACCGAGGTGTTGCTGTCCAGCGCCGACGCACCGGCCACCGTCAGGTTGCCCAGACCGAGGGCGCCGTTGCTACCGGCGGTCAAGGTGCCGGCATTGAGGGTGACGCCGCCAAGGAAGTTGTTGGACCCACTCAGGATCAGGTTGGCCGCGCCGTTCTTGGTCAGGCTGCCGGCGCCGTTGATCGCACCGCTCAACGTCAGATCGTTGCTGCCGACGATGCCAAGGTTGCCCGCCAGGTTGATCGCGTTACCCGCGCTGAAGGCGCCGCTGGCATCCAGAGTGGTGCCGTTCGCCGCGTTCAGGGTGGCCGAGCCCAGCGCGCTGTTCGACGCCAGAATCAGACCGCCCGCGTTCAGTGCCACCGGCCCGAGGAAAGCGTTGTTGCCGCCGAGGGTCAGGCTGGCCGCGCCGTTCTTGATCAGGCCGCCGGTACCGGAAATGACACCGTTGATGGTCAGCGCATTGCTGCCCAGCAGGGTGAGGTTGCCATTGAGCGTGGCAGCGTTGGCCAGGGTCACGGCGGTGTTGCTGTCCAGTTGTGTACCGGCATTGGCGATCAACGCGCCAGTGCCCAGGGCGGTATTGCTGCCGACCACCAGGGTGCCGCCATCCAGTTGCGTGCCGCCGGTGTAGCTGTTGGCGCCGTTGAGCACCAGGGTGCCGGCGTCGAGTTTGTTGAGGATGCCGCTGCCGTCGATGTTCACACCGACCGTGGCGGTCACGCCCGGATCGACCCGCATCGCCGTGGTGCCGCCGGTACCGTTGACGGCGGTCAGCAAGCCCGACGAACCGTTGATCACGTTGTAGCCATCGGTGAGGAATTGCATCCCGGTGAACAGTTGCGTGCCGTTGACCGACACCGTGCCGGCCGTGCCCTGGAACACCGCGAAGTCGCCGGCCCAGGTCTGATTCAGCGTGCCGTTGGAATTGGTCCAGTTAGTGCCGCCGGCATCCCAGGTGCCAGTGCCGCCATCCACCGTGCCGTTCGGAATTGTCTGGCTGCCGTCCCAGAAACGCAGGTTGGTATTCGGCGCCGACACCACCAGGTTGACCTGGTTGCCAAGAGTCTGCACGAGGATGTCGCCGAGGCCGTAACCCACCGGCACGCCGGCCACGGTCAGGCCGTTGTCGGTCAGTGCACCGATGAAGTTGAACAGGCGATAGACGCCGACACCGAAACCGCCGGCATCGGTGACGTTGAGATTACCGTCGAGGGTCAGGTTGCCGCCGATGTTCATCAGCGAACTGGTCGATGGCGTGGCGAGGCTTGCGTCGACGTTGCTGTTGGCGGTGAGCACCAGCGACGCGGCCGACAAGGTGTTGCCTGAAGACAACGCCAGATGGCCGCCATTGTTGATGGTGATTGTGCCCAGCGCAGAACCGCTGCCTGTCAGGGTACCGCCATTGTTGACGTTGACCTGATTGCTGGCCAGCGAACCACTGAGATTCAGCGTACCGCCATTGACGTTGGTGTTGCCGGTGATGCCGTTGGTGCCGGTGAGGTTCAGTGTGCCGGTGCCGACTTTGGTCAGGCCGCCACCGCCGCCGAGATTACCGTCAAAGGTACTGGTGCTGCTGACACCACCCACGGTCAACGTGTTGCCGCCACCGATCTGCACGCTGCCGCTGCCGCTCAGTCCGTTCAGGCTGCCGTTGCTGCCCAGGTTGAGACTCGCGCCGGCACTGATGTTGGCGCCGGAAGTATTGCCGAGTGCGCCGCTGGTCAGGGTGCTGACGCTGCCGGAGAGGATATTCAGCGCACCGGTAAAGGTGTTGGTGCCGCTAAGTGTCAGATCATCCAGGCCACTTTTGATCAGGTTGCCGGCACCGTCGATCACACCGCTGAGGTTCAGACCGTTGTTGCCGGCCACGGTCAGGTCGGCATTGAGCGTGATGTTGTTGCCGAGGCTGAGCGGACTGCTGTTATCCAGCGTCGCCGCACCACCGACGGTCAGGCCGCCACTGCCCAACGCAGCGGCCGAACCCAGTGTCAGCGTACCGGCGTTGAGGGTGCTGCCACCGCTGAAGGTGTTGGTGCCGTTGACGGTCAGGTTGGCCGCGCCGTTCTTGATCAACTGGCCGGCGCCGCTGATCACGCCGCCGAGGGTCAGATCCTGAGTGCCGCCGACGCTCAGTGCCGCATTGAGCACGACCGCGTTGGCCAGACTGACCAGCGGCGAACTGCTGTCGAGGGTTGCTGCGCCGCCGACGGTCAAGGCGCCGGTGCCGAGGGCCGAACTGTTGCCGGCAGTCACTGTACCGGCGTTCAGCGTGGTGCCGCCGACGTAAGTGTTGGTGCCGTTGAGGTTCAGGTTGGCCGCACCGTTTTTCACCAGGCTGCCGGCACCGGCGACGGTACCGGTGAGGCTCAGGTCTGCGCTGCCACCCACGTTCATCGCACCGGCCAGGTTGACCTGGTTGCCCAGCGTGACGGCGGTGTTGGTGTCCAGCGTGGTGCCCGCCGCTGCGTTCAATGCGCCGCTGCCGAGCGCGGTATTGCTGCCGACAATCAGCTTGCCGACGTTGAGTGCAGTGTTGCCGAAGTAGGTGTTGGCGCCGTTGAGAATCAGGTCGGCGGGGCCGCTCTTGGTCAGGCCACCGACACCGGAGACCACGCCCGCGAGGGTCAGCGCGTTACTGCCGCCGATGGTCACGTTGCCGCCGAGGTTGACGTTGTTAGCCAGGCTCGTTGCGGTGCTGGCGTCCAGTGTGGTGTTGTTGCCAGCGTTGAGCACGCCGGTGCCGAGCGCGGTGTTGGAGCCGACGACCAGTGTCCCGGCGTTCAGCGACGTAGCACCGGTGTAGGTATTGTTGCCGGTCAGGGTCAGGGTCGAAGAACCGGTCTTGATCAGGTTGCTGCCACCGCTGATCACGCCGCCGAGGGTCAGCGGGTTGCCGCCGCCGGCAGTCAGGTTGGCGTTCAGCGCAATCGCGTTGTTCAGCGTCACGTTGGCGCTGCTGTTGAGCGTTGCGCCCGCCCCGCTCACGGTCAGCGTGCCGGTACCGAGTGCCGCACCGTTGCCGACGGTCAGACTGCCGGCGTTGAGCGCGGTGCCGCCGGTGAAGGTGTTGGCGCCGTTGAGGGTCAGGTTGGCGGTGCCGTTCTTGATCAACTGACTGGCGCCACTGAGCACGCCGCCCAGGATCATGCCGTTGCTGCCACCGATGGACAGGTTGCCGTTGAGGGCAACGTTGTTGTTGAGAATGACCGAGGTGTTGCTGTCGAGGGTCGCGGCATTCGCGACGGTCAGGTCGCCGCTGCCCAGTGCGGCGGCGTTGCCAACGGTCAGGGTGCCGGCATTCAGCGTGGCACCACCGCTGAAGGTGTTGGCGCCGTTGAGAATCAGGTTGGCCGCGCCGTTCTTGGTCAGTCCGCCGCTGCCGCTGACCACGCCGCCAAGCGTCAGGTTGGCGTTGCCGGCGATGTTCAGGTTGCCACCGAGGGCGACGGCGTTGCTCAGCGCCACGGTGGTGCTGGCATCGAGGGTGGTGCCCGCCGCCGTGGTCAGCGCGCCGGTACCCAGCGCGGTGTTGGAGCCGACGATCAGCGTCCCGTTGTTCAGCGCCGTACCGCCGGAGAAGGTGTTGTTGCCGCTGAGGGTCAGGTTCGCGGTACCGCCCTTGATCAGGTTGCCGGCGCCGCTGATGACGCCGCTCAAACCAAGTGCCTGGGTGCCGCCGATGGTCAGCCCGCCCGCCAGCGCCACAGCGTTAGCCAGCGTCACCGCCGTGGTCGCATCCAGTGTGGTGCCGGCCGCAGCGTTCAATGCGCCTGTGCCGAGGGCGGTGTTGCTGCCGACGAACAAGGTGCCGCCGTTGAGCGCGGTGGTGCCGCTGTTGGTGTTGTTGCCGGTCAGGGTCAGGCTGGCGCTGCCGCTCTTGGTAATCGCGCCAGTGCCGGAGACGATGCCAGCCAGGGTCAGGGCATTGCTGCCGAGCACGTTCAACGCACCGGTGATACCGACGTTGTTGGCCAGGGTCACGTTACCGGTACTGTCCAGACTGGTGCCGGCGGCGGTGTTGAGCACCCCGCTGCCCAGAGCGTTGTTATTGCCCACGTGCAAGGTGCCGGCGTTCAAGGTTGTGGTACCGCTGTAACCGGTGTTGGCGCCGCTGAGCGTCAGACTGCCGCTGCCGGTCTTGGTCAGGCCGCTGGCGCCGCTGATCAGCCCGCCCAGTGTCAGGGCCCCGGTGCCGGTCGCCGTCAGTGTGCTGTTGAGGGTGATCGCGTTATTCAGCGAAATCGGGCTCGATGCCGAAATGCTGGAAGAGCCGCCAACGGTGATGCCGCCGGTACTGAAGGCCTGGTTGTTCCCCACCTGCACCACACCGCCATTGAGTACGGTATTGCCGGTGTAGGTGTTGATCCCGTTGAGGTTGAGCTGGCCGCTGCCGACTTTGGTCAGGCCGCCGCTGCCGGACAATACGCCGCTGAGCGTGGTGGCGTTCACGCCCTGTACCGTCAGACCACCAGCGCCAAGGGAAATCAGGTTGCTGATGTTCAATCCGGCATTGCTGGCCTGCAGGATCCCGCCATTGGACGTCAGCACACCGCTGCCGAACGCGCCGTTGTCATTGAACAGCGCCACACCCCCATTGAGAGTGGTGGCACCGCTGACCAATGGCCCCTGCAAAGTCCAGGTACCGCTGTTGAGGGTCAGGTTGTTGAAGTTGACGTAAGTCGCGCTGGATGCCGTACCGGTCCCGGTGGTTCCGCCGCCGACACCGATCGGGTTTTGCAGGATCAGGGTATTGGTGCCACCCGCACCGCCATCGATCGTGCCGGTCGGAGCGAAAGTCAGGTTGATACCGATCAGGCCACCGAGGCCGACGGTGACTTGCACACCGTCGCCGACGTTAACGCTGGAACCGGTGATTGCGTAGAACGTGTTGGTGCTGCCCGCCCCCATCGACACGCCGCCGGTGATGTTGCCGGCGTTGGTGAAGGTGTTGCCCGCCGCCGACGTTTCGAACGCGATCCGGCCATTGATCGTGCCGCTGGCGCTGTTGGTCATGTTGACTTGCGAACCGCCATACACCCCGACCACCGGGGTATCGGCCAGGGTAATCCCGCCGACTGACAGCCCGGTCGAGGTAATCGTGCCGTCGTTGGTGATGGTCGTAGTGCCCGCCGCCGCATTGTTCACCGCAAGCCCCAGACCGTCGATGCTGGTCAGGTTGAGGCCGAGCAACATGCCGGTGCCGCGGATGATCCCGGTAGTGTTGTTGGCGATGCTCACCGTGCTGGTCGCGCCGGTGCCGATGAACGCACCGCCGCTGAGTACCGAAACCAGCCCCAGCAATGCCGGGTCGAGGGTACCGGAGTTGTTCAGGCTGACGTTCACCCCGGTCAAGTCCATCACGTGGCCGCCGAGGGTCGCGTTCATCTGTGCACCGGAATTGACATTGACCGTCAGGCCATTGGCGGCACTGCTGAAATTGTTCAGGAACAACGGCAGGCTCGGCACCCCGCTACAAGTCACCGTCGAGCCGGCAGTGGAACAGGTGGCCAGCGCCGGCATGCTGACGCCTGCGAAGAGGAACCCGGCGACACTCAAGTGCACTGCAAGGGAAAGTGGGGAAAAACGCGAGACGAGATCGACACCAAACCTTGCTTCCACGGGCGACTCCTTTCGTGGCCAGTTTCATCCTTGAAAAGCGTGCAGCAACGGTGAGCACCAACAACGCACACACGCCAATCAGGTGTATGACAGTCATCAGATAACTGCCGCGTTCCAGACACACGCTAGTTGATGCCCTCCAATGGGGCACCGGTTAAATAGTGTTAATACTTTTGTGCGATAAGCCCTCGCAGTGATACTTCGGACTGTTCTGAGCATGGGTTTTCGGCCTTTTCACGGAAGGCCGACGGCACTTGACCGAGTGGCCAGATAAATCTTCGATTTGGCCGTTTTTTCAGCGTATTGCGCAATCTGGTACGGCTTGTGCAAACGTTTGCTATTCGCTGTTGAGCGCATTTTCGTTACAAAACCATATAGGCCCAGTCATTCCGGGCCCGGATTCGCAAAAAGGACTTTGAATGCACGCATCTTTCTGCCGCCGACGTCGTGGTGCGCACCCGTTTGCTGTTTCTTTTCTACTGGCTGGCGTTACCGGATTTCTCAGTCACAGCGTACTTGCCCAACCTGCCCTGCCCGAAGAATCGGCCCAGGGCGAAGCCCTCAGCCCCGAAGCCAGCCCGCCGAAAAAAGGCGCGTACCTGTCGGACTGGTACAACCAGGACCTGATGCTGATCGGCAGCAAGGACATCAGCTTCGGCCCGCAACCGGCCGACGATATCTACCTGGAATATGAATACTTCGGGCGTAAAGGGCCGTTCGAGCTGTACGGCTACATCGACATTCCGAAGATCTTCAACATCGGCAACAGCCACGACAAAGGCGTATGGGACCACGGCTCACCGGTGTTCATGGAACACGAACCGCGCATCTCCATCGACTACCTCGCCGGCCGCAGCCTGGCCATCGGACCGTTCAAGGAATGGTACGTGGCGTTCGACTGGATCTACGACCACGGCAGCCGCAAGGAAAACCGCGCCAACACGCTGTACAGCGGTTTGGGTACCGACATCGACACCCACTCGCGGGTCAACCTGTCGGCCAACCTGTACGGGCGCTACCAGTGGGAAAACTACGGCGCCAGCAATGAATATTCGTGGGACGGCTACCGTGCGCAGCTCAAGTACATCGTGCCGATCGACAAATTCAGCAACGGTGCCTCGCTGACCTACATTGGTTTCACCAACTTCGACTTCGGCTCGGACCTGCACAAGGACAACCCGGCACGCACCGCCAATGCCACAGTGGCGACCAACGTATTGCTGTACTCGTTCACCCACCTGCGCTTCACCCTGGTCGGCCGTTATTTCCACAACGGCGGCAACTGGGAAGACGGCAGCGAGCTGAACTTCGGCGACGGCAATTTCCGCGCACGTTCCAATGGCTGGGGTTACTACGCCGGCATCGGTTATCAGTTCTGAATCCAGGAGCCATCATGAAAGCAATGACGCATGTATCACTGGCCGCTGCGGCCCTGCTCTCCTCCTCCGTCTGGGCGGCCGAGGCACCTATTCAACCGAAAGTGGTGCTGATCACCATGTTCGCCCCGGAAGCGCAAAACTGGATCGAGCGCCTCGAACTCAAGCAGGAAATCCGCGTGCCAGGCCTGTCGGCCGAGTACCCGACCATCCGCTGCAACACGCAGCAGGTGTGCCTGATGACCACGGGCATGGGCCAGACCAACGCCGCCGCTTCGACCCTGGCACTGGCGCTGTCACCGAAGTTCGACCTGCGCAAAAGCTACTTCCTGATTGCCGGGATTGCCGGCATCAGCCCCAAGCACGGGACCATCGGCACCGCCGCCTGGGCGCATTATCTGGTCGAGTTCGGCACTCAGTGGGAACTGGATTCGCGCGATGCGCCATCGAGTTGGCCGACCGGTTACCTCGGCATCAACACCAAAGGCCCGAACGAAAAACCACCGCTGGACTACAAGACCGAAGTCTTCGAACTCAACCCGAAACTGCAAGCCAAGGCCTTCGCCCTGAGCCACAAGGTCGGACTGAGCGAGAGCAAGGAGTCGGCCGCGTGGCGCCTGAAATACCCGGCAGCACCGGCCAATCAACCGCCGGTGGTCACCCGTTGCGACACGCTGGCGGGCAACACCTGGTTCTCCGGCACACGCCTGAGCGAACGCGCCGAGGTCTGGACCAAATTGCTGACCGACAACAAGGGCGAGTACTGCACCACCCAACAGGAAGACAACTCCACCTACGAGGCTTTGTTGCGCGCCAGCCGCGAGGGCCTGGTGGACGTGCAGCGTCTGGCCGTGGTGCGCGCCGGCTCTGACTTCGACCGTCCGGCGCCGGGCGGCAGCGAAGTGGACAACCTGCTCAAGTACGCCGATCAGGGCGGATTTGTGCCGGCCCTGGAAAACCTCTACCGCGCGGGCAATCCGTTGGTGCAGGACATCCTGAAGCACTGGTCGGCGTGGGAAAACGGCATCCCGCAGTCCTGAAACCCACAAAGCCCTGTGGGTGCGAACGCGCTCCCACAGGGCTTTGTGATGACATGGATAACAGCGAAGGTCAGGGGATAAGAATCACTTTGTCACCGCTGCCCTGATTCACATCCGCATAGCGCGCCAGCCCTTCGGCCAACGGTGCTTCGACCAGTCCTTGCGGCAGTGGCAGCAGGTCTTCGTCGAAGAACCGGCCGAACTGCTCGAGCATCGCCGCACAGGCTTCAACGCCGTACAGCAACGAGTTGATGCCGACCACGGAGCCACCCTTGCGATACAGGGCCAGCGCCGGCAGTTGTACATGGCCGTCCACTGGCGCAGCGATGATCGCGATCCGCCCGAAGGGCGCCAATGCCGCGACTGAGACCGGCAGCCAGAAACCGGTGGTGTCGAAGATCACATCGGCGCCACCGCGGTACACCGCGTTGACCTGTGCACCCAGATCTTCGGGTTTATCCAGCTGAATCGTCTGATAACCCTGAGCCTGCAAGTCCTTGACCTGCTCCGGCCGCCGCGCCGCCGCCAGCAACTGCGCGCCACGCACTTTGGCCAGCGCCAGAGCCGCCGTCGCCACCGCCCCGCCGCCGATCACCAGCAAACGGGTTTCAGCGCTGACCAGACTGCGTTCCAGCGCATCCCACGCCGTGGTGTAAGGCACGCCGAGGCTGGCAGCCTGAGTGAAGCTCAAATGCGAAGGCTTGTGCGCCACGCCATTGGCCGGCAGTTTGACGAACTGCGCATGGGAGCCATCGGCGAAAAAGCCCAACTCACGCCCAGTGCCCCAGACTTCCTGACCGATCAACGCCTGCGGCCCTTCGACCACGACACCGGCAAAATCCCGACCGGGAATACGTGGCAGCGTGGTGTACGGGAAGCGCCCGAGCACGTTCTTCACGTCGCTGGGATTGAGGCCCGCCGCCTTGATCTGCACCAGCACCTCGTCGGCCCCCGGCACCGGCGTCGGCACCTCGACGAAGCGCAGGGACGACAGCTCGCCGGTTTTATCGAATTGCAGTGCTTTCATGAGTTCATCCACCGAATGAAAAAGGAAATTCAGGACAGCCAGCCACTGACCAATTGCCGGCCCATCGGCCACAACTGCTCGCCCGCCAGCATGCCCAACAGGCCGACCAGCGCGATGGCCGGCGGTGCCGGGGAACGGAAATCCAGCGCGCCATACAACAGGCCGACGCCCAGACCGATGCCCAGGGAAATCAGGTAGTTCATGGGATCACTCCACCACATAAAGGGAATGGGCAAAGTCTAGGAAAGGCTGTGCGAAAGCACCGGCCAAGGACTTCTGAATTTCGGCCAAATCAGCCTGAAAGCTGACCGGCACCGAACTGCGAAGGCGCGACACCCAGCTCCCGGCGGAACATGTCGCTGAAACTGCTCGGCGAATAACCCAGCTCACGGGCAATCACACTGACCGGCACGCCCTGAATCAACTCGGCCACTGCCGTCGCCAACTGCACCTGACGCCGCCACTCGGCAAAGCCCATGCCCAGCCCTTCCTTGAACAACCGTGCAAGCGTACGCACGCTGGCCCCGGCGTTTTCGGCGTGCTGCTCAAAAGGAATATCCAGCGACGGCGCGGCCATCACCGCCTGACACAGACTCATCAGCCGCCGGTCAGCATCATCCGGCAGAGGGATCTTCAACTGTGAACGCCTTGCGCGTTTCAGCTCCAGCAACGCCAGCCCGACCAGCGCTTCGTAATATTCGACATCGCCGCTGTCGCCCTGCGCCACCAGCCCGACGATCAACTCACGCAGCAGACCACCGACCTCAATCACCTGCACCGTCTGATCCAGCGTCGCCGCCAGTGCCGGACGCAGGTAGATATTGCGCATCTGCAAATCCGACACCACCCGAATCCCGTGGGGCACACCCGGCGGCAACCACACCGCCCGCTGCGGTGGCACCACCAGCGCCTCGTGCGGGGTCTCGACCCACATCACACCGCTCATCGCATACAGCAACTGCCCCCAGACATGCTCGTGCGGCTCGATGAACAAACCACGCGGATAGGTGCGCGCCAGCGGCTGCACCGGCACATCGGTATCACTCAAATCAGGGGGCGCAGCGAGGGCCATGGCGAACGTTCATCGGAGTTGGCGAAGGCGTCATGGTAACCAGTGCACCCGGTCTCTCGCCATTGATAGATACCGTCGGACAATCCGAGTGAATTTTCCCGGTGCGCCACGATCCTTCTATTACCACAGGGAGGAAGATGGGCTTTATGAACAACGCAAAACTTTACGTCATCGATTACACCCTTCACGGCGCGCCAAAGTCGTTCATTATCCGCTCGGACAAAATGGACAACACCGAGGCGTGGCACTGGGCAAGCTGCGACGCCGGGGTGGGCCGCATCCCGCGCTTCGGCCGGGAAAAAGTGCAAAAGACCAGCAAGCCGATGGCAGAAAAATTCGGCGTGGAAAACGTCACGTGGCGACCGGCAAGCTAAGCTTGCGCGCAGACGGGGACTATTTCGGGGGAACATACATGACAACCATCAGCAGCCCGGCGCACCTGGACTATGGCCTGGACACCCTCTTCGGCCGCCTCACCAAAAGCGTCGATTGCCCGGTTGGCCTGGAACCTGTCGAAAACGATCCCTACCGCTTCGCCCTGCGCGTCCCGGCCCCCTTGCCGGAAGACCTTGAAAAGGCCAAGACCATCGTCGTCAACGTTGAAGGCCGTCGGCTGCAAGGTACTGTCCGCCATATCGAACGCCTGGACGACGACAGCCTGAAACTGGAAGTGGAGCCTGACTAGGCTCCAATTTTTCATGCAGACCGTTATTTCGGGTGAGCGCAATGGCAACCCTTGCCGGAGCACTCCTCACCGCCCTTGTGGTGATGAGCGCAGGCCTCACAGCAATAGTGCTTGCCGTGCGCCACGTAGGAATGCTCGCCTTCCTTGATCTTGCAGCTACATCCCGGGCAATCGCATTTTCTATCGGCCATGGAACAGACTCCTTTGGTGGTGGTTGTCTGAGGCTGAAGGAACAAGCCGTGCTACCAGTGTAGAAGCTGAAAAGCACTCAACAACCCAACAACCAAACCACTCACTCCCCATCCCCCAACATTCACCACGATGAGCGTTAGCTCGAGTAAAGCTTTTGATCTCAAGGCCCGTCGGCAGGCTGAGTGGAGGGATTGATCCGGGGGTGGGAGCGCAGCGACCGTGCGGCGCAGCCGCATGCATCGAGAGGAGGTGCAGCGAAGCAAACCGTAGGCGATGCCCCCGGATCAATCCCGGAGCGAAGGAACCCGAGCCACAGCGAGGGCCGTACGTCAGGGCACAGACCTTTTGGTTACTTTTGGGGCGTTTGCCAAAAGTGACTCGCTGTAAGAGCGAAACCGCCAGCGGCAGCACCCGAAGAAACGGATATACACCCAAAACCCAAGAGCCTGGCCGGCCCACAGGCCGCCACGGTCAAACAGCCTGACGCACACTACTGCGATACATGAACACCAGCGCCAGCCCCAGGCAGACCATTGCCAAAACCCGCGCCCCCGACAGCTCGATGGCAGGGTTACCCAGCCAGCCAAAGTTATCGATCAGCATCCCCATTCCAAGCTGCCCGACAATCACCGCCACCGTGGCCACGGCCGTACCAACGCGCTGCACCGCACCGACCATGACCATCATATAAACCACACCGAACAAAGCACCGCTGAGCTGCCATTTCGGCACATCCAGCAGGCTGACGGCATGAGCAGGCTCGAAAAACAGGATCAGGAGAGCCGTACTCACCGCGCCGACCACGAAAGTCAGAAGGCTGCTGCGCAACACCCCAACAGTCTCCCCCAACCGCCCATTGATCGCCGCCTGCACACTCAACACCGCACCGGCCAACACCACCACCGCCAACAAAATCACCAGACTCATCACCTCACCCCCGCGCAATCAAAACCAGTGCCGCCACAATCAACCCCAACGCCAGCCAACGCTCGGCATTGACCTTCTTGCGCGCAGCCCCAAACCAGCCGAAATGGTCGATCAGGACACTTTTGCCAACCTGCCCCGACAGAATCGCGATCATGGTCATCGCAATCCCGATATGCGGCGTCGCCAGCGTCAACACCACCACATACATCGGCCCCAGAAACCCGCCGATCAACTGCCAGCGCGGCAGATCGGTCAGCGCCGGGCCCTTCTGTGGCCCCGCAAACAGCAACAGCAAAAACAGAATCGCCGAGCCAACCCCGAAGATGCTCAAAGTCGCCCACAGGTGCCCGACCTGCTCACCCAGCGGCCCCAGCAACCCGGCCTCCACCGACAACCCCATGCCGGCCAGAATCACCAACGGCAACAGCAACAAGCGCAAACCCGGCCGGGCGACAGGTGTCGGCGCAGTACTCACTTCATCAAACGACTGCATCTGAAAAACCTCTGAAGGAAACGATGGCGCGGATTATCGGCTGGCGCGGCTGTGCGATAAATGGGAGCATCCGGACAACACTTTTGCGCAACTCGCACAGCAGGATGATCCATGCACGGGCTCAACGAACTGGGATTCAAGGCGCTAAGGCTGTTTGTGGCGGTACTCGACCACGGCAGTTTTTCCGAAGTAGCCCGCCGCGAGGGAGTGACGCCCTCCTCGATTTCCCGGCAGATCCAGTTGATGGAACACGCGCTGAACCAGCAACTGCTTTACCGCCACACCCGCGCGGTAACACCCACCGAAGCCGGACGCATGCTCGGCCACCACGCACGGCTGGTGCTGGTGCAACTGGAGGAAGCCGAACAGGCGTTGCAGGAACAGCAAAGCGAGCCCACCGGCCTGGTGCGAATCAACGCCCCGGTGGTGTTCGGCCAACGTCATCTGACGCCATGGCTGGGCCGTCTGTGCGAGCGCTACCCAAAGCTGCAACTGGACATCCAGCAGACCGATCACTACATCGATCCGCTGCAGGAAGGCGCCGACCTGCTGTTCCGCATCGGCCCATTGCACGACTCGAGCATGCAGGCGCGAATCCTCGCGCCGCACCGCTTTCAGGTCGCGGCCAGCCCAGCGTATCTCAAGCGTTTCGGCACGCCACAGCATCCCGAAGACCTCGCGCGCCATCAATGTCTGGCCTACAAGGGCGCGACCGGTCAGCAGCGTTGGTTCTTCCGTCAGGATCAGGGCGAGTGGACGCCGTATTCAGTGAAAGGCCCGATTACCGGCAATCATGCGGACACCCTGACCCAGGCCGCCGAACAGGGTTTGGGGCTGGTGATGTTTCCGTCATGGCTGATCGGCGAGGCGGTGCGCGAGGGTACGCTGGTGCCGGTGTTGGGGGAGTATCAGGTGTCGAACAGCGTTGAGCCGCAGCAGATTGCGGTGCTGTGGCCGGGGAGTCGGCGGTTGTCGGTGAAGGTGCGGACAGTGATTGATTTCTTTGTTGAGTGTTTTGGGGAGGTGCCGTATTGGGACAGACCCTGACGGTCTGCCCCGACAGCGCCATCAGATCCGGAACTGACCGACCAGCTTGCCCAACCGCTGCCCCAAATCCGCGAGACTGCGCGACGTCTGCGCCCCCAACTGGGTTTCATCCGCCACGTTATCCACCGCCACCGCGATCTGATGCACGCTTCGGTTGATCTCCTCAGCCACGGCCGTCTGCTCTTCGGCAGCACTGGCAATCTGTGCGTTCATCGAGTTGATGGTGGCGATCAGATCCGCCATGGCATCCAGCGATGCTCCGGCCTGATTGGCCTGAGCCGACGTACCGTCACCCGCCTCGCTGGACCGGCGCATCGCCTCGACCGCCGACTGCGTACCTGCCTGCAAACGGTCGATCATCCCCTGAATTTCCTGAGTGCTGATCTGCGTGCGCGACGCCAGCGCCCGCACCTCATCCGCCACCACCGCAAACCCGCGCCCCGCCTCGCCGGCCCGGGCCGCTTCAATCGCTGCGTTGAGTGCCAGCAGGTTGGTCTGTTCGGCAATCGAGCGGATCACCCCGAGCACGCCAACGATCGACGACACGTCCTGTTGCAAGCTGTCGAGGGACAAACCGCTGCTACGGATATCGTCCACCAGCGCATGAATCTGCTTGATGCTGCCGGCCACCACGCGTTTGGCGGTCTGGCCTTCTTCGTCGGTCTGCTGCGCGGCGACGGCGGCGTTCTGTGCACTCTTGGCGACTTCTTGCGCGGCGGCGGACATTTCGTTGATCGCCGTCGCCACCTGATCGGTCTCGTGACGCTGACGTTCCATGGCCTGATCGGAGCGCTGGGCCTGATCCGACACTTGCGTCACTAGCCCAGTCAGTTGCGAAGTCATTTCAGTGATCTGCCGCACCAGACCGTGGATCTTGTCGACGAAACGGTTGAACGAGCCGGCCAGTTCGCCGAGTTCATCCTGACTGGTGATGGTCAGGCGACGGGTCAGGTCGCCCTCACCCGCCGCGATGTCGTCAAGGTTGGCTTTCATCAGAGTCAGCGGCCGCAGAATGGTATTTGCCAGCACCAGCCCCGCCACCGCGATCACCAGCAACACGATCACCGCCACGCCGACGATGCTCAACACCACGCCTTCCATACGCTCCTGAACCTGGGCCTGAACCAGCGCCACTTGCGCCTCGATGCCATCGAGGTTGACCGACGTACCGACCGCCATGTCCCACTTCGCCAGGTATTCGGTGTAGCCGAGTTTCGGCACCAGCACCTGCGCATTGCCCGGCAGCGGCGAGCTGTATTGCAGGTAGTGAGTACCGTCCTTCGCCACTTTCACCAGGTCGCGGTTGACGTAGACGCCGTTCGGGTCGCGGTTGTCCTTGAAACTCTTGCCCACGCCTTCGGGATCGGTGGACTTGAACAGGCGCACGGTCTCGGAGTCGTAGCCGAAGAAATAGCCATCCTTGCCGTACTTGATGCCTGACAGCAGCTTGATCACCTGCGCCCGCGCCTCGGCGTCACCGGGGGTGGCGGCGTCGTACAAAGGTTTGATGGTGGTCATGGCCACGGCGACGTAGCTGGCCAGGGTAGCCTTGGCGTCGCCGAGCAGGCGCTCGCGGGTCTGTTCGACTTCCTTGTGCGCCTGCTCCTGGAGAATGAACAGCGTGGTCAGGCTGATCACCAGCGCAAAGAGCAAGACCGGAAGGACGGCAAGGGACAGGACTTTAGCCTTGAGACTCAGGCGCATTGGGGGCTCACTCTTTTGGTTTTATTGGCGTGGTTAAAGGCGTTAACGGCACGCGAAAGCAAAAGTTGAGCTGAGGTCTAACCAGATCGTTACCACGTTCTGAGCAGTAACGATCCGGTTTGGGGTGTTACAAGACCATCGCGGCCATCCAGCCCGCCGCCAGCAACGGCAGGTTGTAATGCAGGAAGGTTGGCACCACGGTGTCCCAGATGTGGTGGTGCTGACCGTCGATGTTCAAGCCGGAGGTCGGGCCGAGGGTCGAGTCCGAGGCCGGCGAACCGGTGTCGCCCAAAGCCCCGGCAGTGCCGACGATGCAGACGATCGCCATCGGGCTGAAACCCAGCTGTACGCACAGCGGGACGAAAATCGCCGCGAGGATCGGCACCGTGGAGAAGGACGAACCGATACCGATGGTCACCATCAGCCCCACCAACAGCATCAGCAACGCGCCAATGGCCTTGCTGTGATCGATCTGCGCCGCCGCGCTTTCGACCAGCGTGCGCACCTCACCGGTGGCCTTCAATACTTCGGCAAAACCCGAGGCGGCGATCATGATGAAGCCGATCATCGCCATCATTTTCATGCCTTCGGTGAACAGGCCGTCAGTCTCGCGCCACTTTACGATGCCCGACGCCGAGAAAATCAGGAAACCGGCCAGCGCCCCGATAATCATCGAGTCCAGCAGCAGCTGGATAATGAAGGCTGCAGCAATAGCCAGACCGGCAATGCCAATGGTCATCGGGTTGTAGGCGACGCTGACCTGTTCAACCTGCTCAATCTTCTCCAGATCATAGACACGCTTTTTGCGGTAGCTGAAGAACACCGCCATCAACAGCCCAAACACCATACCTGCGGCCGGAATGGCCATCGCGTGCATGACGTTAACCTGGCTGATATCGACGCCGGCCTTGCTGACGTTGGCCAGCAGGATCTGGTTGAGGAAGATGTTGCCGAAACCGACCGGAAACACCATGTACGGCGTGATCAGGCCGAAGGTCATGACGCAGGCGATCAGCCGGCGATCCAGTTGCAGCTTGGTCAATACATATAGAAGCGGCGGCACCAGCAATGGAATGAACGCAATGTGGATCGGCAAGATGTTCTGCGAAGCGATCGCCACCACCCACAGCAAGCCGATCAGCAGCCATTTGACGCTGCCGCCACCGGATGCGTGCTGACGATCGACCATCGTCAGGGCCTTGTCAGCCAGCGCATGGGCCAGGCCCGACTTGGCAATCGCCACGGCGAAAGCGCCGAGTAACGCGTAGGACAACGCCACTGTCGCCCCCCCGCCCAGGCCACTGTTGAACGCCTTGAGCGTGGCGTCGATGCCCAGGCCGCCGGTCAGGCCACCGACCAGCGCACCGACGATCAACGCGATTACCACATGCACTCGGGACAGGCTGAGGATCAGCATGACGCCGACCGCAGCAATCACTGCATTCATTTCACTACCTCAAAAACACGACGGTAAAGCCATTCACCGCCAGACAGGATGAGTCCGGCCGGCAAGCCACGAGGGTCGCCAGCGGATTTGCATAGAGGGTCTTATTAGAAGGGCGCGCACTGTGCCGCAGAGCGGGCGCAGTGTCAAAGCGACGGGGCGTGCCACTGTGTAACTTTCCATGATCAAACTGCTGAAGATGGCATATCCGCCACAACGTGCGTCAATTCGCCATATTGCATTTGCACCATAAAGAAAGTCGAAACGCGGCCGTTACAGTGCAAAGTCTCAGATATTTATCGAATAAGGACGTCTCCATGTCGCTCAGACAACTTTCCATCCAATGGAAAATCACCCTGCTCGCCGGGCTCTGCCTGGCCGGTATCGTGACCCTGTTGGTGGGTCTTTCGCTGTATCGCATGGAGCACAGTTCTGAACTGGTCAAAGCCTCCAGCATGGAGATGCTCACCGAATCGGCTCAGGCGCGCATCGAATCCCAGGGCGAAGTTCAGGCGGCGGGCATTCGCCAGCAGTTCATGGACGCCTATCAATATGGCCATGGTTTTTCGCGTCAGGTGCTGTTCCTGCGCGAACAGGCCGAGAAGCGCTTTCTCGATGCCTTCGACCTGCGCGAAGACATGACCCGTCAGGTGAAATCGGCGCTACAGGCCAACCCGGAATTGCTCGGCCTGTCGCTGGTGTTCGAAGCCAACGCGCTGGACGGCAAGGATGAACTGTTTGCCGGCCAGGCCGAACTGGGCAGCAACGACAAGGGCCGTTTCGCCCTGTACTGGTCGCAGCCGACGCCAGGCAAAGTGACCTCGATGGCACTACCGGAAAGCGACATGGCCGACACCAGCACCGGCCCCAGTGGCCAGGCCGCCAACGCTTGGTTCACTTGCCCGCGCACCACGCTCAAGCCGTGCGTGATCGAACCGTACTTCTATGTGATCGACGGGCAAAAGGTGCTGATGACCAGCATCGTGTTCCCGCTGATGGTCAACGGCAAAGTGATCGCCTCGCTGTCGGTGGACATCAACCTCAACAGCCTGCAGGCGATCAGCCAGGGCGCCAGCAAGAAGCTCTATGACGGCCAGACCGCCGTGAGCATCATCAGTCCCGCCGGACTGCTCGCCGGCTACAGCCCGGACGCCAGCAAACTCAGCCAGCGCCTGGATGCCGTGGACACCACCAGCGGCACCGAACTGCTGCGCCTGCTCGCTTCGAGCAAAACCGTCAGCAGCCTGCACAGCAATGCACAGCTGAAAGTGCTGTCGCCGTTCCAGCCGATTCCCGGTGGTCCGTCGTGGGGCGTACTGCTCGACGTGCCGGAGAAAGTCCTGGTCAGCCGCGCCGAAGCGCTCAAGCAGCAACTGGATGCCAGCAACACCTCGGGCACCCTGATCGAACTGAGCCTGGGCGTGCTCGCCGCGCTGGTCGGCCTGCTGCTGGTGTGGCTGATGGCACGCAGTGTGACCAAACCGATCCTCGGCGTGGCCCACATGCTGGAAGACATCGCCAGCGGCGAAGGCGACTTGACCCGTCGTCTGGCCTACGACAAGAAAGACGAACTCGGTCAACTGGCCGGTTGGTTCAACCGCTTCCTCGACAAGCTGCAACCGATCATCGCCGAGGTGAAACGCTCGGTGCAGGACGCGCGCAACACTGCTGACCAGTCCTCGGCCATCGCCACCCAGACCAGCGCCGGCATGGAGCAGCAATACCGTCAGGTCGACCAGGTCGCTACCGCGTCCCACGAAATGAGCGCCACCGCCCAGGACGTGGCTCGCAGCGCCGCACAAGCGGCCGAAGCAGCGAAAGATGCCGACCGTGCTACCCGTCAGGGCCTGACCGTGATCGACCGCACCACCGCCAGCATCGACACCCTCGCCGCCGACATGAGCGCGGCGATGGTGCAAGTCGAAGGCCTGGCTGCCAACAGCGAGAAGATCGGCACCGTTCTGGAGACCATCCGCGCCATCGCCGAGCAGACCAACCTGCTGGCCCTGAACGCCGCCATCGAAGCTGCCCGTGCCGGTGAAGCCGGACGCGGTTTTGCCGTGGTCGCTGACGAAGTGCGCAACCTCGCCCGCCGCACTCAAGAATCGGTGGAAGAAACCCGCCAAGTCATCGAGCAACTGCAAAACGGCACTCAGGACGTGGTCGGCTCGATGGGCAACAGCCATCGCCAGGCTCAGGGCAGCGTCGAACAGGTTGGTCAAGCGGTTACCGCGCTCCGCCAGATCGGCGATGCGGTCACGGTGATCAGCGACATGAACCTGCAGATCGCCAGCGCCGCTGAAGAACAGAGCGCGGTGGCTGAAGAGATCAACAACAACGTGGCGACGATCCGTGATGTGACGGAGTCGCTGTCGGGGCAGGCGAATGAGTCGGCGCGGGTGAGTCAGTCACTCAATAGTCTGGCGAATCAGCAGCAGAGTCTGATGGATCAGTTCCGGGTCTAAGGTCCACGCAAAGTCCCTGAGAGAGCTGGCTTGCTAGCTCCCTCAGGGACTTTGGAGTGACAGGAGTCAGCGTTTAGGCAATTCGATCACCACCTTCAAACCGCCCCACTCACTCTCGCCCAACACCAGCAACCCACCCCACGTCTCCACGATATCCCGCACAATCCCCAGCCCCAAGCCATGCCCATCGGTCTGCTCGTCCAGTCGCGTACCACGACTGAAGACCTGAGCACGCTGCAATTCGGGAATCCCCGGCCCGTCATCTTCAACGCTCAGGGCGAAGCCATCCGTGCGCTCGATCACGCTCAGCCGTACCTCGGCATCGGCCCATTTACAAGCGTTGTCCAGCAGGTTACCGAGCAGTTCCAGCAGGTCTTCACGATCCCACGGCAATTGCAGGCCCGGCGGAGACACGTAGCTCAGTTCAAGGTGTTCACCATGGATCATGTTCAACGTCGACAACAGCCCCGGCAGCTCTGCATCACAATCGAACAACGCCCCCGGCAGCGCATCGCCGGACAGGCGTGCACGATTGAGTTCGCGGTTCAGCCGTTGTTGAACCTGCTCCAGTTGTTCCTTGAGGATCTTGCGCAACTCGGGATGGGCATCGAGCTTCTCGCTCGAGGCCAGGCTCAGCAGCACCGCCAGCGGGGTTTTCAGCGCGTGCCCGAGATTGCCCAGGGCATTGCGCGAACGTTTGAGGCTATCTTCGGTGTGGGCCAACAGGTGGTTGATCTGCGCCACCAGCGGCTCCAACTCTTCAGGCACCTGTTCGTCGAGCTGCGAACGCTGGCCTTGCTGCAATTGGGCGATCTGTTCACGGGCTCTTTCCAGTGGGCGCAAAGCACGACGCACAGTGATCCGCTGCAAGATCAGAATCAGCAGCAACCCGGCCAGCCCGAGACCGAGGCCGATCTGGCGCATGCGCTGGAAGCTCTCGCGCACCGGCGTGTAATCCTGGGCCACGCTGATCGAAATCGACTGGCCGAGCCGTCGATAGTCCGAACGCAGCACCAGCAACTGCTGGCCGTCCGGCCCCAACTGCAGGTTGCTGTGCAAACCGGGTCGTTCAAGCAGCGGCAAATCCTGATCCCACAAGGATCGGGAACGCCAGTGGCTTTCAGCGAAGTCGATGCGGAAGTAATGCCCGGAAAACGGTCGCTGATAAGCCGGCGACAAGTGTCGCTCATCCAGCTGCAAGCCTTGCGGACCACGGACCAGTGCCACCAGCAGGCTCTCGCTGTCGTTACGCAACCCGGCTTCGAGATAGCGCTGCAAACCCGCTTCGAACAACCACAGGCTGGTTTGTGCCAACAGCACGCCGACGACCACCAGCACGCTGATCAACCCCAGGCTCAAGCGGCGCTGGATCGATCTCACGAAGCCTGTCCGCCAAACAGATACCCCTGACCTCGCCGGGTTTCGATCACGCTCTTGCCGAGCTTGCGCCGCAGGTGATTGACGTGGACTTCAAGCACGTTGGAATCGCGCTCGGTTTCGCCGTCGTAGAGGTGTTCGGCGAGGTGGCTCTTGGAGAGGATCTGCTCCGGGTGCAGCATGAAGTAGCGCAGCAGACGGAATTCGGCAGCGGTCAGCTGAATGTCGGCACCGTCGCGCACGACACACTGACGGCCCTCGTCCAGATGCAGGCCGGCGGCCTTGAGCGTCGGCTGGTTGGCCTGACCTTTGGAGCGGCGCAGCAGCGACTGGATGCGCAAATACAGCTCTTGCGGGTGGAAGGGTTTGGTCAGGTAATCGTCGGCGCCGGCCTTCAGGCCTTCGATGCGCTCGGCCCATGAATCGCGAGCGGTGAGGATCAGCACCGGAATCGTCAGACCGCCGGCACGCCATTGCGCCAGCACCTCAAGCCCCGGCACGCCGGGCAGACCGAGGTCGAGGATGATCAGGTCATAGGGCTCGCTGCTGCCCTGATAAACCGCATCGCGCCCGTCCGCCAGCCAGTCCACCGCGTAGCCCTGACGTTGCAGGCCAGCGAGCAATTCGTCGGCCAGCGGTACGTGGTCTTCCACCAGGAGCAAGCGCATCGGTCAATCTTCCTTGTCTTTCACGAGTTCACCGGTGTCCGCCTTCAGGTGCAGCTCACGGGCCACGCCTTCGACGGTCAGCAACTCGACTTCATAAATGTAGACGTCGTGTTTTTCTTCCAGCTCGACTTCCAGCAGTTTCGCGCCGGGATAACGGTCCATCGCCTGCTGCAGCACTTGCTCCAGCGGCAGGATCACACCCTGCTTGCGCAAATTGAGGGCTTCGTCGGGACCCAGGTCACGAGCCATGGCCGTCGAGCAAAACATCACCAGCGCCAATGCCGTACGGCGGGTGGCGCGAACATTAACCTTCATTACGTATCCTGATGATCCTTGAGCACTTGCCCGCTGACCGCGTCCAGTTCCAGATCCCATTCCAGCCCCTGCGGATCACGCAGTTCGATCTGGTAGATGTACTTGCCGTACTGCTCTTCCAGCTCGGTGTCGGTGATCGTCGAACCCGGGTGTTTGGCCAACGCGGTGGCGTTGAGCTTCTCGAAGGAGACGATAGTACCAGCGTCGCGCAGGCGCAGGGCTTCATCCGGGCCGAGATCGCGGGCGTGAACGGTGCTCGCGGTAAGGCCGATGATCGAGGCAAGGGTCAGGGCAGTCAGGGTTTTCATGGTGTCTCCGTATTTTTATGTGTCGCTACGGGCGGCACCTTAACGGTGCGAACTTAACTGAAACTGAATTGCCATCATGGGGTCTGCTCCCGCTGCCATAGCAACATGTGCTTATAATCTTTCGCTTGCTAACGATCGAGACCGGTATGACAGCCATCCACATCAAGTTCCCTGCCCTCACCCTCAAGGCCGGCCCTCGGGCCATGGCGCGCATTCGTGCCCAAGGCCTGAACGCCGCCGACGTCGGCACCTTGCCCGGCGCTGCCGGCGGGCCCAAGGCGCTGGGGATTCAGGGGCTGGATCTGGCGCTGTTCGGTGAGTGGTTGCCGGCCGCGCCGCGTGAGCGTTCGCTGATCGGTGCGTCGGTCGGTTCCTGGCGGTTCGCCAGTGCCTGTCTGCCGGACGCCGCCGAAGGCATCCGTCGCCTCGGTCAGTTGTACACCGAGCAGAACTTCAACAAAGGCGTGACCATCAGCGACGTCAGCCGCAGTTCGCAGCGCATGCTCGATGACCTGCTCGACGGGCGCGACGCCAGCCTTCTGACCAACGCCCATTACCGCTTGAATATCATGGTGGTCAAAAGCCACGGCGGGCTGGCGGACGACCATCGTGGCCGGCTGGGGCTGGCGCTGGGTTCGGTAATCGCCGACAACTTGCGCGGCCGTGCGCGGCTGTCGCGGCATTTCGAACGGCTGATCATCCACGACCCGCGTCTGGCGCCGCCGGTGCATGCGCTGAATGACTTTCCGTCGCGTTTCGTCGCCCTCGATGCCACAAACCTGCGTCAGGCGCTGCTGGCCTCGGGTTCGATCCCGATGGTCATGGAGGGCGTGCGCGACCTGCCGGGCGCCGGTGCCGGCACCTTCCGCGACGGCGGCTTGCTGGACTATCACCTTGACCTGCCCTACAGCGGCGACGGCATCGTGCTCTATCCGCACTTCACCGACCGGGTGATCCCGGGCTGGTTCGACAAGACCCTGCCCTGGCGCAAAGCCTCGGTGGAACGCCTGCAGGACGTGCTGTTGCTGGCGCCGTCGAAGGAATACCTGACGCGTCTGCCGTACGGCAAACTGCCCGACCGTAACGACTTCAAGCGCTTCATGGGGGATGCACCGAGCCGGCAGAAATACTGGCGCGCAGCGATGGACGAGAGCCGCCGGCTGGGCGACGAGTTCCTTGAACTGACTGCCAATGGTCGCCTCGCCGAGCGCTTGCTGACCCTTTAGTCAGCACAGCCCTGGACAAGCTGGTAAACTCGCCGCCTGCCCGAATTCGCTGCGGCGAACGCCATCTGAACAGAGCTGAAATCACTGTGGAAATTTTCAAAGAGTTCACCTTCGAATCCGCCCACCGCCTGCCCCACGTACCGGACGGCCACAAGTGCGGACGTCTGCACGGTCACTCGTTCAAAGTGGCGATTCACCTAAGCGGCGACCTTGATCCGCACACTGGCTGGATCCGTGATTTCTCCGAGATCAAGGCGATTTTCAAGCCGCTGTACGAGCGTCTGGATCACAACTACCTGAACGACATTCCGGGCCTCGAAAACCCGACCAGCGAAGTGCTGGCCAAATTCATCTGGAATGAATTGAAGCCCCTGCTACCGGAACTCAGTGCGATCCGCATCCACGAGACCTGCACCAGCGGTTGCATCTATCGCGGCGAGTGAATCCCGCGACACAAAAAAACCACCGAGACCGGTGGTTTTTTTACGCCTATGCTTTTTGGCTCGAACCCGCCAAGAGGACAGGCCCATGACGGACTGGCTGCTGGATCAGGTCTTTGATTTCAACGGGCGACAGATTCGCCACGGGGTGTGCGGCGACGGCCCGCCGTTGGTGTTTGTGCATGGCACGCCCTTCTCTTCCTACGTGTGGCACCGGATCGCGCCGCACTTTTTCGCCACGCATCGGGTGCATTATTTCGACTTGCTGGGCTACGGACGATCCGAGCAACCGGACGCCGACGTCTCCCTCGGCGTGCAGAACGAATTACTCGCGCAGCTGCTGGATCACTGGGGCCTGCAACGCCCGGACGTGGTTGCCCACGACTTCGGTGGCGCCACCGCCCTGCGCGCGCATCTGCTCAACGGTAAGGATTACCGCACCCTGACGCTGATCGACCCGGTGGCACTGACGCCCTGGGGCTCGCCTTTCGTGCAGCACGTGCGCCAGCATGAAGCGGCGTTCAGCGGCCTGCCCGACTACATCCAGCGCGCCATCGTCCCGACCTACATTCGCGGGGCCATTCACCGGGATATTCCCGACGATGAACTGGCGCCTTACGTGCAGCCGTGGATCGGTGATCCGGGGCAAGCGGCGTTCTACCGGCAAATCGCGCAAATGGATCCGCGTTACACGCAGGAAGCGCAGCCGCTGTACCCGACGATCCGTTGTCCGGTGCAGATTCTCTGGGGCGAGGAAGATCAGTGGATTCCCATTGAGCGCGGACGCGAGTTGCACAAGTTGATTCCGGGATCGCAGTTTCACCCGATTCCGAACGCCGGGCATCTGGTGCAGGAGGATGCACCGGAGGCCATCGTTGCCGCCCTGATGCGCTTTCTCTGAGCCGAAAAGCAACCTGTGGGGACCGGCCTGATGGCTCCCACATTGTGCTTCAGCGCAGGCAGGCGCACTGCTTTCGCGCCAAATCCACTTCCTCGTCTATACATAACCTCGCCAATCGGTAACTGGCACGACCGCTGCAACCTCCTCGCGTCCTCCCCTTTCCAGCAAGGAACGCCCGCCATGACGCAGAACGATCCCGGCAACGACTACCCACTCAGCGAAGTCCCTATGCACGCCCGCAAAGGCCTGGCCTCGACGGCCATGGTGCTGCTGGGCTTCACGTTTTTCACCGCGACCATGTTTGCCGGCGGCAAGCTCGGCGTGGCGTTCGACTTTGGCGAGATGATGGCGGTGATCATCATCGGCAATCTGCTGCTGGGCCTGTACGCCGCAGCGCTGGGTTACATCGCCTTCAAGAGCGGCCTGAACTCGGTGCTGATGGGGCGCTTCTGCTTTGGCGAAGTCGGCAGCAAGCTCAGCGACCTGATCCTGGGTTTCACCCAGATCGGCTGGTACGCCTGGGGCACCGCCACGGCAGCGGTGGTGCTCGGCAAATATTTCAACCTGGACGACGGCACGGTGCTTGGGCTCATGGTGCTGTTCGGCCTGGCGTTCTGCGCCACGGCGTATGTCGGTTATCGCGGCCTTGAGATTCTGTCGTACATCGCGGTGCCGGCCATGATGTTGCTGCTGATGCTGTCGATGTGGGTGGCCACGGTGAAGGTCGGCGGCCTCGATGGTTTGCTGGCCGTGGTGCCGACCGGTTCGCTGGACTGGTCCACCGCCATCACCCTGGTGTTCGGCACCTTCGTCAGCGGCGCGACCCAGGCCACCAACTGGACGCGTTTCTCGCGTTCGGCGCGGGTCGCGGTGCTGGCCAGCCTGATCGGCTTTTTCATCGGCAACGGTCTGATGGTGCTGATCGGTGCCTATGGCGCGATCGTCTATCAGCAGCCCGACGTGGTTGAAGTGTTGCTGCTGCAAGGTTTCGCCATGGCGGCGATGGCCATGCTGTTGCTGAACATCTGGAGCACCCAGGACAACACCATCTACAACTTCGCGGTCGCCGGTTGCAACCTGCTGCGCACCGGACGCCGCAAGACCGTAACCCTGGCCGGTGCGGTGATCGGCACGCTGCTCGCGCTGTTGGGCATGTATGACATGCTGGTGCCTTATCTGATCTTGCTCGGCACCGTGATTCCGCCGATTGGCGGCGTGATCATGGCGGACTTTTTCTTCCGCTGGCGCGGTCACTATCCGCGCCTGGCCGACGCACGGCTGCCGGCCTTCAACTGGCCGGGGCTCGGGGCCTACGCGGTTGGCACCCTCGCGGCGTTTCACTCGCCGTGGATCGCGCCGCTGGTGGGGATCGCCGCTGCCGCGCTAACGTATGTCATCGTCACCGGCCTGCTGGGCGCCCGCCGCGCCAGCGCGCCACTACAAGACCTATAAGAAGGATTTGCCTGATGCACATCATCAACGCCCGCCTGCGCAACCAGGAAGGTCTGCACGAACTGCACCTGGAAGACGGCCTGATCCGCAGCATCGCGCGCCAGACCGAAGCGCCGACCCTGGGCCCCGACGACCTCGACGCCGGCGGCAATCTGGTGGTGCCGCCCTTCGTCGAGCCGCACATTCACCTCGACGCCACCCTGACCGCCGGCGAGCCGCGCTGGAACATGAGCGGTACGTTGTTCGAAGGCATCGAATGCTGGGGCGAGCGCAAGGTCACCATCACCCAGGAAGACACCAAGACCCGGGCGAAGAAAACCATCCAAACCCTCGCCGCCCACGGCATTCAGCATGTGCGCACCCACGTCGACGTCACCGACCCGCAACTCACCGCGCTCAAGGCGATGCTCGAAGTGCGCGAGGAAAGCCGTCACCTGATCGACCTGCAAATCGTCGCGTTCCCTCAGGAAGGCATCGAATCGTTCCGCAATGGTCGCGAGCTGATGGAAGAAGCGATCCGCATGGGCGCGGATGTGGTCGGCGGAATTCCGCATTTCGAATACACCCGCGATCAAGGCGTCAGCTCGGTGAAGTTCCTGATGGACCTGGCCGAACGCACCGGCTGCCTGGTGGACGTGCACTGCGACGAAACCGACGACCCGCACTCGCGCTTCCTTGAAGTGCTGGCCGAAGAGGCCCGCAGCCGCGATATGGGCGCCCTTGTGACCGCCAGCCACACCACCGCGATGGGCTCCTACGACAACGCCTACTGCGCCAAACTGTTCCGCCTGCTCGGGCACTCGGGCATCAGTTTCGTCTCCTGCCCGACCGAAAGCATTCACCTGCAAGGGCGCTTCGACAACTTCCCGAAACGCCGTGGCGTGACCCGCGTGAATGAATTGCTTGAGGCCGGGATGAACGTCTGCTTCGGTCAGGACTCGATCGTCGACCCGTGGTATCCGCTGGGTAACGGCAACATCCTGCGGGTACTCGAAGCCGGGCTGCACATCTGCCACATGCTCGGTTACCGCAACCTGCAAAGCGCCCTGGATCTGGTCACCGACAACAGCGCCAAAGCCATGCACCTCGGTGAGCGCTATGGCCTGGAACAGGGTCGCCCGGCCAACCTGCTGATCCTGTCGGCGGACAGCGATTACGAAGTCATCCGCAGCCAGGGCCTGCCGCTGTATTCGATCCGTGGCGGCAAAGTGTTGGTGAAACGGCAGATGCCGGTGGTGGAGTTCGTCGAGGGGTGAGCGGCGGTTATGGTTCGCGGCGGTTTTATCGCAAAACGATAGAGTCGCCCTGTCAGATCTGACAGGCGACAACCGCAGCGAACCGGCTCACAGTGAAGTCCAAGGGATCCATCGTTCCCGGGGGGACGATCATGAAAGGGACTTCACCTTTTTGTCTGATGCGCGGTGCCGAACAGGCGCACGCCGGTCAGATCACCGCCCTGTTCCTCCAGTAATACCGGTGCCGTCCCGCCCGGCATGACCACCTGCACCTCACCTGCCGACACCCAGCCTGCCCGCCACGCCGCACACGCCACTGCACTGGCGCTGGTGCCGGAAGACGCCGTCGGGCCTTCGCCCCGTTCGAATACTCGTGCGGCGATGCGTTGATCGCCGGCGCGCATCGCCCATTGCAGATTGACCCCGGCCGGGCAGGGCTGGCCGGCGCCGACGGGCATGGCGAAGGCGATGGCGGTCAGGCTGTCGGCCAGCGGCGACTCAAGCATCTGCGCGTTGCTCGGCAGTGCGGCTTCGTCCTGCACCAGCGTCACGCAATGGGGATTGCCGATGCGCACGAACTGGCTGTGTTCCCAGGCAGGATCGAGTTGCGCCAATGGCCGGACGCGGCTGACTTCCACGTTGTTGAACTGCACGGGCTCAACGCCGACTGCACCGACGGCTGCCGGACCGAATCCGGGTTTCCCGAGTTCCAGCCAGAAGCCTTGTACACCCGCCACCTCAGCCGGTTTGACGGCAACGGGCACCGGCGATGACGCATCCAGCTTGTCGTGATGCACCTGCAACGATGCGCCCAGCTCCGGCATCAGCCCTTGCTCAAGCAGTGCCTGAGAGAAAATCGTCAAGCCGTTGCCACTGCGCTCGGCCAGCGTGCCATCGGTATTGACGATCAGCAGATCGAAAGGAGGCGAGGATTGAAACGGGCCGATCAGCAAGCCATCGCTGCGGTGGGACTTGCTGCCGGCAGGTCGCTGATCGTCGGACCAGTCGCAACACCGGGTGATCGCGGCGCGGCTCCACGCCTGTCGGGACAAGGCTCATTGCGCGGCATCGGTGGGCAGGTCGATGCCCGACTCCCGCAGCGCCCGGGGTGAAATCACTCCGTAGATATTGCCCCGTGCATCGTAGAACTGCGTCATGAACCGCCCCGTGTTTTCCTGTTTTCTGAAGCGCCACTTTAAAACGCAATTCCCTGTGGGAGCGAGCTTGCTCGCGATGGCGATGTATCAGTCAGGCTCGCTCCCACAGAAGAGCTGTGCAAGGATGTCCCCTGCTGAAACGTTTTTTGCCAAGGATTCCAATGACCAGTCTTACGCCCAACGACACCTTCGTCCCCGGACGCCTGCAACAGATGTCCACGCGCATCGCCTTCTTCATCGCCGGGCTCGGCATCGCCGCATGGGCGCCGCTGGTGCCGTATGCCAAGGCACGGGCCGGGCTCGATGAAGGGACGTTGGGTCTGTTGCTGTTGTGTCTGGGTGTGGGTTCGATTCTGGCAATGCCGCTGGCGGGGATTCTGGCCACGCGGTTCGGCTGTCGGCGTGTGGCAACCGGCGGCACCTTATTGATCTGCGCGGCATTGCCGTTGCTGGCAACGGTGTCGTCGATCCCGGCGTTGATCGCTACGTTGTTCATGTTCGGCGCCGGGCTCGGCACGGTGGATTCGACGGTGAACCTGCAAGCGGTGATCGTCGAGCGGGCCAGCGGCAAGAACATGATGTCGGGGTTTCACGGCCTGTTCAGCCTCGGCGGGATCGTCGGCGCGGCAGGCGTCAGCGCCCTGCTCGGCCTTGGTTTGTCGCCATTGGCGGCGATGCTGGTGGTGGTCGCGGTGCTGATCGCAGCGCTGTTCAAGGCTGTGCCGCACATGTTGCCCTATGGCAGTGAAAGCTCGGGGCCGGCGTTCGCGATCCCTCACGGAATCGTGCTGTTCATCGGCGGCATGTGCTTCATCGTGTTCCTCACCGAAGGCGCGGCGCTGGACTGGAGCGCGGTGTTTCTGGCGCAGGAACGCGGGATCGATACGGCCTATGCAGGGCTGGGTTATGCCGCGTTCGCGCTGACGATGACTGCAGGCCGTTTGACCGGTGACCGGATCGTTCGCGCACTGGGTGCGACGCGGATCATTCTGTTCGGCGGCCTGCTGGCGGCGGCAGGTTTGTTTCTGGCGACGTTCGCCCCGAGCTGGGAAGCGGCACTGGTCGGTTATGCACTGGTCGGCGCCGGATGTTCGAACATCGTGCCGGTGCTGTACACGGCGGTGGGCAAACAGACGGTGATGCCGGAAAGCATCGCCGTGCCGGCGATCACCACGCTGGGATACGCGGGAATTCTGGCTGGGCCGGCGGTGATCGGGTTTGTCGCCCATGCCAGCAGCCTGAGTTTTGCTTTCGGGTTGATGGCGACGCTGCTGGTGGCGGTAGCAATTGGCGGGAAAGCGCTGAAGGTCTGAGCCAGCTCGTTCCCACGCAGCGTGGGAACGAGCCAAACAGCGTCAGAAACCGACGCTGGCCTGCACGAAGAACGTACGCGGCGCGCCGACATACATTCCTGAGTTGTTGTCGCTGGAACGGGTGAAGTACTGCTTGTCGAAGATGTTTTTCACCCCCGCGCCGAGCTTCAGGTTCGACAGCTGCGCACCGAAGTCATAGCCTCCGCGTACGTTCCAGGTCACATAACCCGGGATGTCGCCGTACTGCCCGTCCGCCGTGCCTTCGGTGATGTAGTTGTTGCTGAAGCTGCCGTCGGCATTCACGCCGGTGCCCGGCGAGCGCTGTTTGGATTGGGCGAAACCGTCGATGTTGTAGGTCCAGCGATTGATGTCGTAGCGCAGGCCGATCGTTGCCACCTGACGCGAGTAGAACGGCAGGTCACGGCCCTTGAAGCCCGGAATCTCCCCTTCATACGTGGCGCGGGTGTAGGTGAAACCGGCGTTGGCGGTCAGGCCATCGAGGCGCGGATCCAGCGCCGCCATGTCGTAGTGCACCGAAGCCTCGATACCCTGGTGTTTGGTCGCGCCGAGGTTGGTCCAGCCTATGTCGTTGCTGATGTATTGCAGCTCGTCATCGAAGTCGATGTAGAACAGCGTCACTTCACCGCCCCACACATCATCGTTGTAACGGGTGCCGATCTCGTAGGTCTTGGCCTTTTCCGGCTCCAGGCCATTGGCCGTCTGGTCACCCGAGCCGCCCTGCCCCAGTTGGAAATACTGCAGGCTGCCGAACGAGGTTTCGTAGTTGGCGAACAGCTTCCACGCGTCCGACAAGTGATACATCACGCTCAGCGCCGGCAGCGGTTCGTTGCTCTCGATGCTGCGGTTTTTCTCCGGCACGCGTTTGCCGGCGGTGTCGAGCACGGCGCGGTCGTGCCAGTCGGTGTTGATGTGCTCGAAGCGAATGCCCGGGGTGATGGTCCATTTGCCGACGTCGATCTTGTTGTCGACGTAGACCGAGTTGGCCTCGGTGCCGCCGGTACGGTCCTGGAACACATGGCCGTCGGAAGTCTTGGTGATCACCGGCTCATTATTGACCAGCGCCAGACGGCTCGACTGCTCGTGCATGGCCTCTTTCAGGTAGCGATAACCGACGCTGACTTCCTGAGTGGTCGGGCCGACATCGAATACCCGCGAGACGCGTGGTTCAATGCCCAGGGTGTAATAGGAGCGCGGGTACGAGCTCAGGGTTTTCTGGTCGCGGGCGGCGATGGTGCTGCCACGGAAGCTGTCGGTGTAATAGGTCAGCACTTCGGCCTGAGTGCGTTCGTCGATCTGGCGGATCCACTTGAACGACACGTCCTTGCGGCGGCCGCTGAAGTTGTCGTAGTCGCGCACCGAGTCATACGGCTTGTCATCGTACTGCTTCTGCGTCAGGCCGCCGGGCATGTCGGCGCTGGCATCGTAGTAGTGGAAATTGAGACTGAAATCGTCCTGATCGGTCGGCGCCCAGTGGGTTTTGAGCAGCACGTCGTCGATGTCGTTGCCGTTGTTGCGCTCGCGGTAACCGTTGCCATTGACGCCGGAGTACAACAGCGCCACGCCCATGCCGTTGTCGGCGGTGCCGCCGAGGAAAGCAGTGTCGATGTGCTTCCAGCCGCCATAACGGGTGGTTTCCAGGGTGGTGCCGATTTCACCGGTGGCTTTTTCCGGGATCGCACGGGTCACGAAGTTGATCACTCCGCCGACGTTCTGTGGCCCATAGCGCACGGAACCGGCGCCGCGCACAACGTCGATGCTGTCGAGGTTGCCGGAGGAAATCGGTGCCATCGACAGTTGTGGCTGACCATACGGCGCGAACGCTGCCGGCACGCCGTCGATCAGTACGGTGGAGCGAGGCGACAAGCGCGAAGTCAGGCCGCGTACGCCGACGTTCAACGAGATATCGCTGCCACCGGTGCCGTTGGAGTCCTGCACCTGCACACCCGGCACACGCTTGAGGACGTCGCTGACGTTCATTGCGCCCTGCTCGACCATGGCTTCGCGGCGAATTACAGTCCGCGCGCCCGGATGGTTCTGCACCACGGCGGCATCAGCATCGCCGAGCCAGTCACCGACTACTTTGATGTCGGTCACGCCCAGTTCCAGCGGGCCGTTGGCGGCTGCGGTCGGCGCTGGCGACAGGGTCACCGAGCCTTCATTGATCTGATAGTTCAAGCCACTGCCCTGCAGCAACTGGCGTAGCGCATCCTCCGGCGAAAGATTGCCATCGACGGCCGGAGCCTGTTTGCCGGCGACCAGGTCCGGGCTGAAAAACACCTGCAGCGAGGTTTGCTGACCCAGTTCGCTCAGCGCCTGGCCCAGTGGCTGCGCGCGGATATGAATGGCATCGGCGGCGAATGCCAGCGGCATCGCAGCGTTGACCGCCAGTGCGAGCGCCAGCGGTAACCAAGGGGATTTTTTGTTGTTGGCAGTGGTGTTTTTCACGTCGAACGGAGTCCTGTGGATCGCAAGAGTGTGCGGCTGTTAATGCAAACCAGTTGCAGTTGAACAGGAAGACGACGAACTCGAAAAAAACCTGAATTTTATTTTGAAATTATTTCCTGGCTGCCGTCGGCGTGGGTACGCACGGCCACCGGAAGAATGTTCGGCAAGGCCTTGAGCAAGGCGTCGGTGTTGTCGGACTTGAACACGCTGGTCAGACGCAGATTGGCCACCGTCGGGTTGGCGACGGTCAGCGGCCTCTCGCGATAACGAGACACTTCATCGACCACTTCACTGAGACTGGCGTTGTTGAACACCAGTTTGCCGCTGCGCCACGCCGTGAGTTCCGCCGGGTTGACTGCATAGGCCTGGGCCACCACGCCATGGGCATCGACATGGGTGCCGAGGCCGGCCGTCAGGTTGATGAACTCGTTGTCCGGCGCATTCCGCCCCTGCACCTTGACCGTCCCCTGCTCTACCGCGATCCGGGTTTGCGTCACGTCGCGGCGCACATCGAACCGAGTACCGGTGACCGTGACCCTGCCGCTACCGGCGTCGACCACGAACGGCCGCGAGGTATCGTGTTCGACGCTGAACATCGCCTCGCCTTCGGTCAGCTCGATGAGCCGCCGATCTTTCTCGAAACGCACCTGCAAGCGGCTGCGGCTGTTGAGATCGATCACCGAGCCGTCCGGCAATGCCACATGGCGACGCTCGCCCAGCGCCGTGGCGAATTCGGCGCTGTAACCTGCCGGGTGATTCAAGCCACTGAACAGACCGAGCCCGAGAGCCACCGCGACCACACTGGCCGCCACCGCATACCGCAGCAACGGACGGCGCTCACGACGCGCCGGCGGGGTTTCACACAGAGCCTTCAGCCGTGGCGCCGGCAGCAGATCCGCCGCCGTCCACAGGCCTTGCAGCAACTGGAATTCGTCTCGGTGCTGCGGATGTTCGTTCAGCCAGGCTTCGAAGTTCCGATATTGTTCGGCGTCGACAGCAGGCTCCTGCAAACGCACAAACCAGCGTGCCGCCTCATCGCGCACCGTTGTTTGCCCGCACGCGCAATCACGAGTATCCATCATGGAATGTCCTGTTTGGCTGGGGATGAAAAGACGCCGCGGCTCATGATTGCGCCCCGTCCAGGCGATCACGCAGATGCCGCAGGGTGCGGATCATATACTTTTCCACCATGTTCTTGGACAGGCCCAGGCGCTCGGCGATTTCCGCCTGGGTCAGGCCTTCGATCTTCTGCCAGACGAAAATCCGCCGGCAGTTGACCGGCAACTCGGTGAGCGCCCGTTCGATGGAATCGGCCAGCTGGATCGCATGCATGTAATGCTCCGGGTCACCGGTCGGCGACTCACTGAGATCGATCGCCTCCGACTCCATGGCACCCCGCCGGTCCTCACGCCGATAACCGTCCACCGCGATGTTGCGCGCGGTCTGGTGCAGATACGCCCGGGGCTGCTGCACCGCCGACGAATCGGATTCGAGCACACGCACAAAGGTGTCGTGCGCCAGATCCTCGGCCTGCGAGCGATTGCGCAGGCGACGGGTCCAGGTGCCGATCAACTCTTCGTAATGCTCGAGAAAGCCGGGTCTGCGGGGCAGCATGGGAATCATTGCGGCGTGCTGAGGAAAGGGGAGAGAATGGTAATACTTCCCATTAAGCCCGGCAAATCATTCCTGGGCCCTTCGACAAGAGGATGCAAACACCCTATTTGCCTTTGACCTTGCCGATACCTTTTCCCTGATCCGGATCGACAATCCCGAAGCAGCCCACCGGTGGGTGCAGGTACTGATACAGGGGATTGACCAGCAGGTGCGCATCACCGCAAGTAATCAAGTGCATGTGGTCACGGTAAGTGTCGATGAGGTGCTGGATCGAAGGCGCGATGTAGGGATGAATGCCAGTGCGCAATCCCATGCCGGCCTTCACGTAGTTCGAATAGAGTTCCTTGAACTTGCCACCGTCCTTGGCTGACAGCCGCGTAGTTGGCGATGGGGGAGCACTGAACAGATCCTGAAACTTCTCGAACCCCGTCCTCTCTCCCACGTAGGGCCTGGCAAAATCTGTGAGGGCCTTGTACTCGGCCTTTAGAAATCCCATGTCCGCGACTTTTTTGCAGTCGTCCAGCATGCCTTGGACGAATGCAACCATGACATTGGCGGGAAAGTCTTGCGCTTTGTTGTAGTAATTCTTCATCAGGTTTTCAAGGATCGGGAAAACCGAGTGCTCCCAGCCGAAAACCTTGCCCCGGTCGAAAACCGGCGCGAATAACGGCGGCACTGACTGACGCGTGACGTCCCTTGGATACTGCTCGACATGGCAGACGATCTTGTTGTCTTCGATCAGCGGTCCGAAGAAGTCTGCCCATACACCCTGAGCCGCCCACTGAAACGGCGGTTCCCGGTGGGCATCGCCGGTGAGAAAGATCATCGGGTCGTACTCATCCGGAAAATGTTTGGCGGCCGCTGCAAGATCCTCCGCCCGCTCATCCGACATCAACACCCCTTCATCAATCCACCAACTGCTGCCGAACTTCTTGCCCATGAAATTGCACTCCGTCAGTCCCTTGCAGTGAGCATCCGTTTCATGACGCTAGCCGTCATCCGGGATTTTTCCAGTAGCCCACGACACCTCCAGCGCTCTAACCCGCGACAACCTCCGCTTTGCGCAAGCAAAACCACCCATGCATCAACCCCGCCTGAAAGAACTGAACCGGCGCCTCGAACCCCGCCGACTCGATCAGTCCTGCGACCTGTGGCGCCGGCAGGATCGCCACATCGCTGGCATACGCGGCACGCGCTCGTTCGAGCATTTGCGGCGGCACCTGGGCCGAAGCCATCAGCGTCATCCAGTGACGCAGCAATGCTTCGTAGGCCGGCGACGCGGTGTCAGAGGCGAGATCAGCATTCGCCAGACCCCCTCCCGGCAGCAGACGACGGGCAATCTCGTGAAAAAAGCCGATACGGGCCTGCGGATCGAGCAAAAACTGCGACACCAGAAAACAGGTCGCACCGTCATAACCGGGCTCATCCGTCAGCGTATCGAGATAACCTTCGTGAAAACGGCAACGGGCCAGGAAGCCGCCTTCAGTTGCTCTTTGACGGCACACATCGAGCATCGCACCCGAAGGGTCGACCCCAGTGAATTGCCAGCCGGGAAACCGCTGCGCCAGATGCGCCATTTCCACACCGGTGCCCACACCGACACAGAGAATCCGGGCATTCTCCGGCAGGCCCGCGAACACCGAATCCAGCAGCAAATAAAGAGCATCACGAATGGGCGCCATGCCGCTCCACTGTTTGTCATAGACAGCGGACTGCTGGTCGAACAAGGCCTTGAGCGCTTGATTGTCCATGGAGAAATTTCCTCTGCATCGTGATGGCGGTGAAGTTTCATTATCGCAGGGCTGTCAAGGCCTCCACGGTCCAGCGTGCGATTGATCATTCCGTCCAGCAACTGGTCGCAATCCATCAACCCCCACACCGTCCAGCACCCTAGATTAGATCCCACAACAACAAGCCGTGGAGATCGCCTCATGCACAGTTTCCAGACCCGCAAGCAGCACAGCCCGGTCGACGCCTGGGATCAGCAGGATCCGGAGCAGGCCTTCACCCTGCCCTCGCGTTATTTCTACGACGACAGTCTGTTCCGTGCCGAGCGCGACAACATTTTCATGAAGGCCTGGCATGTCGCCGGGCATGTGAGTGAGTTCGCCGAGCCGGGGCAGTTTGTGGTCACCGATCTGTTCGATCAGAGCGTAGTGGTGGCGAAGAACCGGCAGGGGCAAATTCATGGTTTTCACAACGTCTGTCAGCATCGCGGCAATCGCTTGCTCGAAGAACGCCGTGGTACTACCGGCGGCGTGGTGCGCTGTGCCTATCACTCGTGGTGCTACCAGATGGACGGCAGCCTGCGCGGTGCGCCCCGTTGCGAGCGGATGAAGAATTTCGAGCTGGCGCAGTTCAACATTCCGCAGGTGCGCACCGAAGAACTCGGCGGCTTCGTCTACTTCAATCTCGATCCGAATGCACCGTCGTTGCGGGATCTGTTCCCCGGTGCCGACGAAGAAATGCGCCGGGTGTTTCCGGATCTGGCCGACATGCGCCTGATTGAGGAACAGGACGTGATCGTGCCGGCCAACTGGAAAGTGATCATGGACAATTCCATCGAGGGCTATCACTTCAAACTGTCCGGCCCGTGCCACATCGACCTCGCCAAACTGATCGATTTCAAGGGCTATCAGTTGATCAAACGCGACAACTGGTGGACCTACGCTGCACCGGCCAACCTGTCGGCGACCGAGGCCTATGGCGTGCCGCTGAAAAGCGAGCCGAACCCGCAGGAATGCTTTTTCAACATCGGCATGTGGCCGAACAACACCTTCTACACCTTCCCGTTCTCCGAGTTTCTCGGCTCGTTCATCATGATTCCGCTGGATGCCGAGCGCTCGCTGCTGCGCTTCGGTTACTACTCCAGCAATCCCGAGACCGCCGTCGTCAGCACCGCATGCATGAAGTGGATGAACGAAGACCTCGGCCCCGAGGACATCGCCCTGAACATCTCGGTGCAAAAGGGCCTGCACTCGCTCGGCTATGACCAGGGCCGCTACATGATCGACGCCCAGCGCAGCAATGAAAGCGAGCATCTGGTGCATCACTTTCATCGCTTGGTGTTCAACGGCATTCACGGCCATTGCGTGGACTGATCCGCCCTTTCCTCGTCATTTGTCAGAACGGAGCAAACCATGGACGAAACCGGGTTTGATTACCTGATCGTGGGCGCCGGCTCGGCTGGTTGCGTGTTGGCCAATCGCCTGAGCGAAGACCCGAACGTGCGCATCCTGCTGCTGGAAGCCGGGCCCGAGGACAAGAGCTGGACGATCGACATGCCGTCCGCCGTGGGCCTTGTTGTGGGTGGCTCGCGCTACAACTGGAGCTATCAGTCGGAGCCGGAGCCGTACCTCGACGGCCGCCGAATCGGCACGCCGAGAGGCCGCACCCTCGGCGGTTCATCGTCGATCAACGGCATGGTCTACATCCGTGGCCATGCCAGGGACTACGACAGCTGGGCTGAACAGGGCTGCATTGGCTGGAGCTATCGCGAGGTGCTGCCGTACTTCAAGCGTGCGCAGACTCACGCCGATGGCGGCGATGAATATCGCGGTGCCCGCGGCCATTTGCACGTCACTCCCGGCGATGTCGAAACACCGTTGTGCGCGGCGTTTATCGCGGCCGGTGCCGAGGCCGGTTATGGGGTCAGCGAGGACTTGAACGGTTTCCGTCAGGAAGCTTTCGGCCCGGTCGACCGCACCACATGTAACGGTCGGCGCTGGAGCACTTCGCGCGGTTATTTGAGCGAAGCATTGGCACGGGGCAATGTGCGCGTGATGACCGATGCGTTGGCTCTGCGCATCCTGTTCGAAGGGCGGCGGGCGGTCGGGATTGAATATGAGCAGAACGGTGAAACGAACACCGTTCGCGCCCGCCGGGAAGTGCTGCTGACCGCCGGGGCGATCAACTCGCCGCAGTTGCTGTTGCTCTCGGGGGTGGGTCCGGCTGCAGAACTGCGCGACCTCAGCATCAGCGTCGTGCACGACCTGCCGGGCGTCGGCAAACGCCTCAACGATCACCCGGATGCGGTCGTGCAATTTCGCTGCAAGCAACCAGTGTCGCTGTATCGCTGGACCACCGCGCCAGGCAAATGGTGGATCGGCGCGCGCTGGTTCGTGCGCCACGATGGCCTGGCGGCGAGCAATCATTTCGAGGCCGGCGCCTTTCTGCGCTCCCGGGCCGGCGTCGAACACCCGGATCTGCAGCTGACTTTCATGCCGCTGGCCGTGCAACCGGGCAGTGTCGAGCTGGTGCCGGCCCACGCGTTCCAGATCCATATCGACCTGATGCGCCCCACCAGCCTCGGCAGCGTGACGTTGCAAAGCGCCGAACCCCGACGGCCGCCGAGGATTCTGTTCAATTACCTGAAGACCGCGCAGGACCGTGCCGACATGCGCGCCGGGGCACGGCTGGTGCGCGAGATCATCGAGCAACCGGCAATGGCCCCGTTCAAGGGTGAAGAACTGGTGCCGGGCCGTTCGGTGCAGACCGACGCCGAACTCGACGCCTGGGCGCGGCAGGTCACGGAAACCGGCTACCATGCCAGCGGCACCTGCAAGATGGGCCCGGCGGACGATCCTGAAGCGGTGGTCGACCCGCAATTGCGAGTGCACGGCCTCGACGGCTTGCGCGTGGTGGACGCGTCGATCATGCCGGTGATCGTCAGCGGCAACACCAACGCACCGACGGTGATGATCGCGGAAAAGGCCAGCGACCTGATCCGTAACCTCGCGCCGTTGCCAGCCCTCGATGTACCGGTGTGGATCAACCCGCACTGGCAGACCGAACAACGATGAAGCCGAGATGGCGATGACCCGATCCGCTGAAGCTGTACCGCGCAATGAAGCACCGCTGCGAGTGGCGGTGCTGTTGTTGCCGGCGTTCTCCAATTTCGGTCTGGCGGCGGTGCTGGAGCCGCTGGCCATCGCCAACTGGCTGAGCCAGCGCACGCTGTTCGAGTGGACGTTGTTGTCCTTGCAACCCGGCCCGGTAGCCGCCAGCAACGGTCTGGCGAGCATCGCCGATGACGGCTTGAACACCGAGCAGGCCTTCGACGCCTGCGTGGTGCTGGCCAGTTTCGAGGTGCATCAACACAGCCGCAATCCGGCGCTCAAGAGTTGGCTGCGCAAGCAGGCGCTGTTCGGCGCGGTGTTGATCGGCGTGGAAACCGGCACCGAACTGCTGGCCGCCGCCGGTGTGCTCGACGGCTACGAAGCGGCGGTGCATTGGGACAACCTGCAGGCTTTTCAGGAGAGTTACCCTAAAGTCCACGCCCGACCACAGCTCTACACCCTCGAACGCCAGCGCCTGACCTGCGCCGGTGCGACCACCATTCTCGACATGCTGCTGGGCTGGATCGGCCAGCGCATCGATGCGGACCTGGCCCGAGAAATCGGCCTGCACCTGTTGATGGGCCAGATGCGCGCCCCGGCGGACAATCAGCTCGACGGCGGCCTGGGCAACAGCGGGATGTACGGCAACAAGATCCGCCACGCCGTGCAGTTGATGGAAAAGGCTCTGGAAGAACCGTTGGACTGCGAGGCGATTGCCAGCGAGGTCGGCCTGTCGCGGCGGCAACTGGAGCGCCAGTTCAAACATCAGACCGGGCTCTCGCCACTCAAGTACTACATCACCCTGCGCCTGGCCCGGGCGCACAACCTGCTGCAACAGACGCAAATGAGCGTGGCCCAGGTGGCGGCGTGTTCAGGGTTTGGCTCGCTGGAGCATTTCTCCCGCACTTACCGCGCACGTTTCGGCTGCCCGCCGAGCGAGGACCGGCGTCAGGCGTGGAGCGCTCCGGTGATGCGCCAGCCGTTGAGCAAGACGCACTTATCGCAAGAATGAGTCACTGTCGGTACGCCGGTTCTTCCTCATCGAGGATGCTCATCAATGCGTTGAAATGCTTGTCGGCAAACCCCGGATAATCCAGCCATTGTCGACACGTCTTGCGCGCCACTTCATCGCTGACCACACGCAATTCGCGCCCGGTCGCCAACGCGGTGATGTACACCTCGCAAGCCCGCTCGAAGTAATACAGATCATCAAACGCCTGGGCCACGCTCGGTGCCGCGACCAACAAGCCGTGATTGCCCATCAGCAGGATCGGTTTGTCGCCGAGCAACCGACTGACCCGCTCCGCCTCATCGCCAAGGCCCATCCCGTCAAAGCTGTCATCGATCGCCACCCGCTCGAAAAACCGCATGCTGTTCTGCTCGATCGGTGGTAGCCGCGAATCCTTCAGACAGGCCAGCGTCGTCGCGTATTTGCTGTGGGTGTGCAGGATGCAACGGGCCTGGGGGTGATTGCGGTGCAAGGCGCTGTGCAAGGCCCAGGCGGTGATGTCCGGGGCGTCCGGGCGGTCGAGACTGGCCGGTTCGTCCGCGTCGAGCAGCAGCAGATCACTGGCGCGGATACGCGAGAAATGTTTGCCGTAAGGGTTGATCAGAAACTCGCGACCGTCCGCTGAAGTGGCCACGCTGAAATGGTTGGCGATGGACTCGTGCAGGTTCAGACGCGCGGCCCAGCGCAGGGCGCAGGCCAGCTGGGTTCGCAGGTGTTCGACGTTGTTGCTTTGCATGGCGCGGCCTCCCGGTTTCACCCGAGTTTAGAGCGCGTGCATTCATCGACTTGACGGGAAACGACAATGGCTGCCGTTTTGAGCGGGGTGTCCATTAGAAGCGGGAGCGAGCAGGCTCGCTCCCGCCGGTTTCACTGACGGTGAATCAACCTTTTTCGTCGATCCCCGCTTGCAGGGACTGACTGTCCAGATAACCGCTCAGGGTCACCGGTCCGACTTTCAGGTTGCCGTTTTCAAGCGACACCTTCGGCGCGTTTTCTTCGGTTTTGTGCGGCAGATCCAGGCCGGCTTTCACGCCGTAATCACGGTTGCTCAGATCGCTGCTGCTGACCTTCGAACCGCCCAGGTCGACTTTGCCTTGCTCTGCCGACACCCGCGCACCGGTCAGTTGGGTAGCACCACCGACGGTGAGGTTCACACCCTGACTACCGCTGATGCCGGAGGCCTGTTTCACGCTGTCCTTGTGCGCGTATTCGCCGTCGACTTTCAGCGTTGGCTTGTAGTCGGTGCCCGCGAGTTTTCCCTTGTCGTCGGCCGGGGTCCTCTTGGCAGTCAGACCCAGATCGACATCGACCTTGGCGTGAGTGCTGGAGTCCTGACGGCTTTCGACCGACAGATCACCGGCCACGTTGCCGCTGACGTTGCGCACATCGATCCGCGCACCGTTCAGGCTCGCATCGCCCGCGCTGTTCAGCGCCACAGTGTCAGCCTTGATCTGGCTGTTCTGTTGGGTGGTGCCTTGCAGGTAATCCACGCCGACCTTGGCACCGGCATTGAAACCGTGATCGCTGCTGACTTTTTCATCGGCGGTGGTCGGTGTGCTTTTGCTCAGATTGCCACCGGCATTCAACGCCACATTCCAGTTGTTGCGGCTGTCGGTGGACTGCGCGGACTCCTGCACGAAACCGCCCTTCTGCGCATCGATGCCGACGTTTGGCGCGCTGACCTGAGTGCCTTGCAGGTGAACCGAATCACCGCTCAACGTGATGTCGTTCTGGCTGTTGAGCTGGCCGCCGCTGAGGGTCTGCGTGTTCTCGTTGACCCGACCGATGTTGAAGTTGCCGCTGAGGTTGCCGCCCTGATCGCGGCTCTTCTCGCTGCTGGTTTTGCTGCCGCCGGCCTTCAAACCGCCGCCGAGATTGCTGCCGGTGGCGACGTGCGAGTCGGAGGCCGCTTGCAGGTCGAGCTTGCCGTCAGCCTTAAGGTCGATAGCGCCAGCGCTGTCGATCTTGGTGCCTTGCTGCACCTGATTGCCGCCGCTGCTCAATTGCACCGAGCCGTTACCGCTGAGGCTGGCGACGTGCGCCTGGGTGTCGGTGGTCTGGTTGCCTTTGTGATCGAGCTGAAAACCCGCGCCGAGATCGACGTTGGTGCCCTCGGTGCCCGGCAAGGTGCCGACGGTCAGCGAGCCGTTGCCGCGCAGGCTGGAGCTGTCGCTGCTCTGACTATCGTTGGCCTGATTCAGGGCCAGATCACCGCCAGTCTTGATGCTGACGCCGCCCTGCCCGCCGTCGAAACGGCTGCCTTCGAACTGGGCATTGCCGCCGACATTGATGTTCACACCCTGGCTACCGGCGTAACCGCCGACCACCGCCGTGGAGCTGCCCTTGCTCGACTGACTGCTGCCACCCGCGCCGCTGCTGGCCACGTTCACGTCTTCACCGGTCTTGGTGTAGACGCGCACATCGACCTTGGCATCCACCGAATTCTCGGTGCTGCTGCGGGTGTTGCTGGCCGCGTCGGCCACCAGTTTGTCGGCGCTGATGTTCACTTTGCCGGCGCTGGCGTTGTACTGGGTGCCCTGATCGTGCAGCGTGCCGCCGACCTTCACGTCCACGGTCTTGCCATCGAACCGGCTGACCACCGCGTTGCTGCTCTGCCCGGTTTTATCGGCGCTGGCATGACCGATTGCCACGTCGATACCGACGTTCGGCTGACCGAGATTGGCCAGTGCGTCCTTGTCCGGCACCTTGCCGTCGAGCACGTCTTTCACGGCGCCGGCAATCGGCCGGGCGATGTCTTTGTACTCGACGTTGGCGCCGATGTCCGCCGACCAGTTGCTCTCGCTGTGAGTGCTGCTTTCGGTGTGGCTGGCGGCACGGTTGTCGACTTCGTTGGCGACGACGTTCAGACCGTTGCCGGACTTGAGTTGCGCGCCCTCGGTGGCGAGTTTGTCAGCGTTGATGTTGAGGCTGCCGCTGCTCTGCACGCCAGTGGTTTGTGCGGTGGTTTTGCCGGTGGTGTCTTGCGAGGTGCTGTGCGAGAAATCCACGCCGCTGCCCGCGCGGTCGAGGCCGCCGGTGTAGTAGAAACCGCCGCCGGTGCTGCGGGTTTCAGTCGAGGTGCTGTGGCTGTCCTGCTCGGCCAGCAACGAGACGTTTTTGCCGCTCAGGGTGGTGTCGCCAACAGTGGATTTCACCTCGGCACCCTTGAGCGTCACATCGCCGCCCGCCTTGACCTGCACGCTGCCGCCGCTGAGGCTGGAGCCCTGCTGGGTGACGTCGTTGGCAGTGACGGTTTGCGCCTTGTCTTCGTAATGCACGCCGGCGCGGTACTGCTCCGCCGTCTGCTCCTTGGCGTAGGCGTCGAAGCCACGGGTCTGGGTGCTGTTGCTGCTGTCGTGGGTGTTCTGCGTCGAATGCACATTCACATCACCGGCCGCATCCGCCGTCAGCGAACCGCCGGCCTTGACCGTGGAGCCGGCGACTTCGATGTCTTTGGCACTTTTCAGCTTGAGGTTGCTGTCGGAAGCCAGCTCGCTGCGCACCGTGGTGCTGTCCTTGCTGCTCTGGCGCGACTCGTCCTTGGTGATGCCAAAGAACTTGCTGTCCTTGTCATGGTTGTTGCTGTGCGAGGTGTCCTGCACGCCGTCGATGGTCAGCGAACCGTTGTCGCTGATCACGCTGGCGTCCTGGCCGCCGCGTACCTGGCTGCCGCTGATGCGCACGTCGTCGGCCTTGACCACCAGTTTGCCGGCGGCGTTGATCTTGCTGCCCTGATGCTGGGTCTGGCCCTTGTCGGCATCGCCGGTCTTGCCGAAGAAACCACCGCCGACCAGATCACCGGAATAGCGGTTGTCGCTGCTGCGGTTGGTGCGGGTCGCAGTGGTGATTTCCACCTGTTTACCGGCCAGTTGCAGATCGCCGGCGCTGTCGATTTCGGCGCCTTCGGAGCGCAACAGTGCGGCGGTTTGCAGGGCGATGTTGCCGCCCTTCAACTGGCTGGTGACGCTGCGCTGCTCTTCGCTGCTGCTGTCCCAGTCGGCTTTCCACAGGTGTTTGCGGTGCTTGCCCTGATCGGTCTGGGTGCGGCTTTCAGTGGCGGCAGTCAGGCGCAGGTCGCCGCCGCTTTGCACACTGAGGTTGTTTTTCGCTTCGACCTTGGCGGCTTTCAGTTCGGTGTCTTTGCCGGACGACAGTTGCGCGTCGCGGCTGGCGATGACCTGGCTGCCGTGCTGGCGCGAATCGCTATCGGTCTTGGTGCGCTCGTAGGTTTCCCAAGTGATGCCGATGGTGCTGTTGTTCCAGTTCTCGCGCTGCTCCTGGAGCTTGCGGCTTTCGACGGTGGTCAGGGTCAGGTTGCGCTTGGCATCGACCTTCACGTCGCGACCGCTGACGTCGGTGGCGGCCAGCGTCAGGTCCTTGCCGCTGTGCAGGCCAACGTCGCCCTGGCTGCTGCGAATGCCGGCACGGGTCAGGTCGAGACTGTCCGGGATCGCCTGGCCGCTGACGCTCAAGTCGCCAGCCGAACGGATCTGTACACCGTCACGCCCGGCGACTTGCACCGCGCCGACCTTCACGCCTGCACCTTCAGCGGTGCTGACGATGTTGATGCGCCCGGCCTGCATCGCGCCGAACAGGTTGGCGTCGATTCGTTGATCGGTGGTGTTGCCCGCTGGGTCCACGGCTTTCACTTGGCCGCTGGCGTAGTCGATCTGATTGCGCCCGACGGTGAGATTCAGTTGATCACGCGCAGTGATTGCACCCTGGCTATCGATACGCGGTGCGATCAGGTTGATCGAGCCTTCGCCATTGCGCAGCCCACCGCTCTGGATCTGCAACTGACCGGTGGCGTCGCGGGTGCTCAGGGCTTGCAGCTTGCCGTCGTTCAGCTCGGGACGGCCGACCACCAGATTGGCGTTCGGCGTGTTGATGAAACTGCCGCCGTTCACCGAAATGCCGTTCGGGTTGGCGAGCACGTAGTCGGCGGCGCGACCGAAGATTTCCTGGGCGCCGTTGATGGCCGACGGGTTGCGGCTGATCACTTCGTTGAGGATCACGCTCGCCGCCTGCCCCTGCAATTGCGGGTTGGCCGCCAGTTGCCCGGCGAGCTGCGATTGCCCGGCCTGCAAGGCGTTGTTCAGGACCAGGCCCTGACGGTCGACGTTGTAGTCGAGGAACTGGTTGTGCGACAGACCCGAGCCATTCGGCGCAACGATGTTGACGATCGGGACGCCGCCCTGGGTTTGCAATTGCGCGGTGCCGCCGGGGCCGGGCGCGACCACCACACCGCCAGCCATGGCGCCCGGCAGGTGAGCGACCAGGAATAGACTGGCGATGGCCCAGCGCAGTTTGCCCCGTGGGGAAAGATGAAACGCAAAGGTATTCATTGGCATAAAAAACTCTCCATGTAGTGCGGCATCACGTTGCGCGTTGAGTTGAAGGCCACGGCTGTCGCGCTCAGGTCCGATGGCTGTTGTTCACTGACGTTCATATCTGTAATCCGACCCGCATCAGCCAGGTTTCAGGCTCGCAGTGCAGGCCGGTCGGGGTGTTGAGGCTGCGTTGGTAATCAACATCCACTTGCAGGTTTTTCCAGCCCAGATTGAGACCGATGCTGGCGCCGCTCAGGCGTTGAATCGAGGCACCGTGATCGGCCTTGATCCAGCCGTGGTCGACGCCGACGCGCGGGGTGAGCTGCACCGGAAAATCGTTGCGCAATGGCAGACGCAAGGTGTTGCGCCAGATCGCACCGCTGGCGCCCGACGCACTGCTGACCCGGTAACCGCGCACGGCGGAATCGTCGGTGCCGAGCAGTTGTTCGATGGCCGGCAGCGGATCGGGGCTGTACTGCAAATTGAGTTGGCTCTGCCATTGCCAGGCTTGCGCGCCGAGTTGACCGTTGCGCCATTGGCTGAGGCCGGCGCGGTATTTACGAAACTGCGCTTTGGGCAGGTTCTTGACCTGGCGATCGGCATCGTCGTCGGCGCCGAGCCAGCGCAAACCCTGGGCGTAGTTGAAATCCAGGTTCCACACCGCACGATCGAGCCAGAACAGATTGAGCCCGGCCTCGGCCACGGTCAGGGTTGGGCTCTGGACGCCGAGACGGACGTTTTCCAGGTAACTGTCGACATCCTTGTGCGCCAGTTGCAGGTTGGCGCTGAGCTGATGGCTCTGGTCGCGCCACAACACGCGGTCGGCGCGCAGGCTGAGCTGATCGGTGATGCCGGTGCTGTGCAGGGTCGCCGCGCTGAGCTTGAACGGCGCGCGATATTCGGCGTGGCTGGCGAAGGTGCTGAACGTCCAATAGCCGTAGGGAATTGCGTAATAGAGGCTGGCGTTGCGGTTGTAGCGATCACCCCGGTTGAGGGTGTCGCTGGCACTCACGCTCAACAGGTCGTTGAGTTCCAGCGGACTGTCGAGGCTCAGACTCAGCGTGTTGCGGTCGCGCCCGGTGCTGGCGCTGCCAAGGTTGTCGAAACCGACGCCAAGGGTCCAGCGCGACGGCCCCAAGGTCCGTGAACGCAGGATGATTTTGGACGCACCGGGCTGGCTGCCGGGAGCGATGTCGGCGGTCAGATCAAGCGAGCGCAGACGGTTCAATTGATCCAGCCCCTGCTCCAGATCCCGCAGGTTCAGCGGCTTGCCGAGCATGCCCGGAAACGCACCGCCGAGGGACACCGGCAGGCTCTGGTCGGCCAGTTCGATGGACTCGATGTAGCCTTCGTCGATCAGGATATCCAGCGACTGCCCCGCTGCCGGTGCACTGCTCAGGTACGGACGGCTGGCGATGTAGCCCTTCTCCACGTAGAGCGCAGTGATAGTCGCCAGCAAATGGTTGATCTGGCCGACACCCATGCACGGCGCCAGCAGCGGCTGGATGCGGGTATTGAGCTGGTCTTTGTCGATCAGCGTGACGCCGCCGATGCGCGTGCCGCTCAGGGGCCAGCAGCGTTCGTCGGGTTTGATCGAATCGGGAATGGCCGGGGTGGCAGGCGTCGGGCCGAACGCGCCGCGCTCCAGTTGCCGCTTGCGCTGTTCAAGTTGCAGTTGTTGCAGATCGCGCTGTTGCTGTTGCTGCTGGCGCAACACTTCCTGGCCTGGATTCGACAGTTCGGCGGCAAGAACGCTGGGCGCACACACACTCAACAACAAGGCCGACAACAGCGGGCGAGGCAGAAAACTACAACGGGTAACAGCGCGAATCGAATACGGCACTCAACATCCTTGCAATCAAATGGCTTAATGCCATCCCATCAACTGCAGTGATAGTCAGAGCCTTCCTACACAATTGCAAGACGCTTCCTACATTGCTTACATTTCTTAAACAAATGCCTTTTTAGCGCGGATCGCCAGCGATAACGCGAGCAAGTTGCAGATCATCAGGGTTTCCCCGAGGGCCTGAGACCACGCTGCCAACATCAACCCCGCCCCGATCAGCAGGTAATAAAACAGCCCCAACAATGCACCGGCGGTGCCCAGACGATCCGTGTAATTGCGCAAGGCTGCGCCGAGAATATTCGGGATCGCCATGCCGAACGCCAGTACCACCAGCAGCATCGGCAGTACGAACCAGACATACGCCTGCAGCAGCCACACGCCGATGCCACCGAACAAACCGGTGAGCGCTGCCAGGCGAATCAACTGCAGAGGACGGCAACCGATTTGCAGCAATCGTTTGTTCAGCCATGCTCCAAACCCTGAGGCCAATGCGAGCACCACGCCGCTGTAGCCGAACCACTCGCCACTCAGGCCGAGACGTTCGAACCGGAAAGGCCCGAGGCTGTAATAGCTGAACAACGCGACATTGAACGATGCAATCCACAGCGCCGAACGCCAGATGCCGGGATCGCGCAACATGTCGCCCATGGTTACGAACAGGCCAACGGAGGTGAGTTGCGACGGACGGGTTTCCGGCAAGGTGCGCCAACTCCAGATCCACAAGATCGAAGCCAGCAGCAGCAACGCAACGAGCACGCCGCGATAGCCGAAGCCCTGAACCAGGCTCGCACCGCTGAACAAACCGATGGCCGGGCTGGCAGCCAGTGCCATGCCCACCAGAGAAAACACCTGGGCCAGTTCGGTCCCGCGATAGCGGTCACGCAATAACGTCTGGGTCACCACCGAGCCAACGGCGGCGCCGAATGCCGCCAGCGCCTGAGCCATCAACAGACCGTTGAAGCTGCGAACGCTCAAGCCCAGAACGCAGGCAAGCGCATAAATCGCCAGACCGGAGAGCATCGAAGGCCGCCGGCCAATCCGGTCACACACCCGCCCCCACGTCACCACGCCAAAGGCAAACGCCAGGAAGTACACCGACAATGTCTGCGCCGCCGCTTGCGGACCAACATCGAACGCACGGCCGATATCCCCCAGCGCCGGGCTGAACAACGTCTGGGCGATCTGCGGAAACATCAGCAGTGCAATCGCCAACATCAAAAAAGTTCTATGACTCATCACCATGACTCTTCAACAAAAACGCCGAGGAGTTTAAAAAGCCGTGGCTGGCGTATTATCCGAACCCTGACAATTTATCGTTGAAATCGGACAACTCATGGCCTGGCTCGAAGCCCACGACCGTTTTGACCCGGATCGCTTCCCGGCGCCGGTAGTCGGCATCGCTTCCACCCTCGGCGATCACGACTCCGGCCTGCATCGTCATCAGCGCGGGCAACTGCTCTACACCCGACAGGGCTGCACGCGCATCACGCTGGCGCAGCAGCTGTGTCTGCTGCCGCCGTCGCGGGCGGCTTGGATTCCCGGTGGCGTCACGCATCGGGCGGTGATGCAGCAAAGCGTCGACTATCGCTCCATCTACCTGACGCCCGAGTTGTGCCGCGAGCTGCCGCAACAAGTCTGCGTGATCGAGGTCAGCCCGCTGCTGCGCGCCGTGCTTGAACCGATGGCGATTGCTGATTTCGCCACCGATTGGCAGCAGGGCAAATTCGTCCACTTGCTGGGGCTGTGCCTGAGTGAAATCCGTGACGCGGCGCAGCAACCGATGCTTTTGCCATTGCCGCAAGACAAGCGTCTCGCCCCCCTGCTTGCACAGCCCGATCAATTGCCACCGGAGCTGCAAGTGCTGGAGCAACAGATCGGCGCCAGCAGCCGCACCATCGGCCGGATCTTCCAGCGCGAAACCGGCATGAGCTATCAACAATGGCGTCAGCAATGGCGATTGATGCGCGCCATGGAGTTGCTCGCCACCGGGCGCAACCTCGGCTATTGCGCGTTTGAACTGGGCTTCGCCAGCGACAGCGCATTCATTGCGTTCTTCAAATCCATTACCGGCAGCACACCCGGCACCTGGCTCAGGTAAGCAACTGACGACCGGCGATAAAAATCAATTGCCACAAAATATTACTCACGTCATATTACAGCCGTAATAACACCCTCGCTTCGCAGGATTACGCCATGACCAGCATGCCCACCGTTGAACCCGACCTCGCCGTTCCGGTCAGCACTCCCAAACCTCCCCTGCTCAAACGCCTGCTGTTGCCCACTGCGGGGCTGACCGCGCTCGTGTTCGCCGGGCTGTATGCCGTGCATTGGTGGGGCGCCGGACGCTTTCTCGAAGAAACCGACGATGCCTACATCGGCGGTGACGTCACGGTGATCGGGCCGAAGGTGGCCGGTTACATCGAAGAGGTGCTGGTCAGCGACAACCAGTCCGTGAAGGCCGGCGACGTGCTGATCCGCCTCGACGCGCGCGACTATCGCGCCAATCTGGCCAAGGCCGAAGGTGCGGTCGCCGCCGAAGAAGCGCTGCTGGCCAACCTCGACGCCACTGAACAACTGCAAGAAGCGGTGATCGGTCAGGCCCGCGCCGGCATCGATGCTGCCGGTGCCGAAACCGCCCGTTCACGGGACGACAACGCCCGCTACAAGCGTCTGGTGACCACCAACGCAGTCTCGGTGGAAAGCGCGCAACGGGCCGACGCTACCTTCAAGACTGCGCAAGCCTTGAGCGCCAAGGCTCAGGCCGAATTGCTGGCTGCGCAACGCCAACTCGCAGTGATCGAAACCCAGAAACAACAGGCCCGCGCCGCCCTCCAGCAAGCCCGGGCCGAACGTGACCTGGCACAACTCAACCTCGGCTACACCGAACTGCGCGCCCCGGTCGACGGCGTGATCGGCAACCGCCGCGCGCGGGTCGGCGCTTACGCCCAGGCCGGCTCGCAACAGTTGTCGGTGGTGCCGGCCAGCGGCCTGTGGGTCGATGCCAATTTCAAGGAAGACCAACTGGCGCGGATGAAACCCGGCCAGCGCGTGAGCATCCACGCCGACGTGTTGTCCGGCCAGGAATTCCACGGCCGCCTCGACAGCCTCGCCCCCGCCACCGGTTCGCAATTCAGCGTGCTGCCGCCGGAAAATGCCACTGGCAACTTCACCAAAATCGTCCAGCGGGTGCCGGTGCGGATCCTGCTCGACCCCGCCGACAGCGTGCTCGGCCACCTGCGTCCGGGCCTGTCGGTGACCGCTGAAGTCGACACCCGCCAGCCCGAAACCACCGCCGTGGCCAGCGCGCCATGAGCCGCGCCCTCGCCGTCCCTGCGCAGCCGTTCAATGCCGCCGAGATGGCGACGGCGACCAAAGTGTTCGCCTTCGCCACCATGTGCATCGGCATGTTCATCGCGTTGCTGGACATTCAGATTGTCTCGGCCTCGCTGCGCGATATCGGTGGAGGGTTGTCCGCTGGCACCGATGAAACGGCGTGGGTGCAGACCAGTTACCTGATCGCCGAAATCATCGTGATCCCGTTGTCGGGTTGGCTGTCACGGGTGTTTTCTACACGCTGGCTGTTCTGTGCTTCGGCAGTCGGTTTTACCCTCGCCAGCCTGTTGTGCGGCGCGGCCTGGAACATCCAGAGCATGATCGCCTTTCGGGCGCTGCAAGGGTTTCTCGGCGGCTCGATGATTCCGCTGGTGTTCACCACGGCGTTCTTTTTCTTCACCGGCAAACAGCGGGTAATCGCCGCCGCGACCATTGGCGCCGTGGCCTCGCTGGCACCGACATTGGGCCCGGTGATCGGCGGCTGGATCACCGATATTTCGTCCTGGCACTGGCTGTTCTACATCAACCTGGTGCCGGGGATTTTCGTCGCCGTGGCGGTGCCGATGCTGGTCAAGATCGACCAGCCGGAACTGTCGCTGCTCAAGGGTGCGGACTATCTGAGCATGGTGTTTCTCGCGCTGTTTCTCGGCTGCCTGGAATACACCCTCGAAGAAGGTCCGCGCTGGAACTGGTTCAGCGACCAGACCATCCTCACCACCGCGTGGATCAGTGCCCTGGCCGGCTTGGCGTTCGTCGGTCGCACGCTGCACGTGGCCAATCCGATCGTCGACCTGCGCGCCCTCAAGGATCGCAACTTCGCCCTCGGCTGCTTCTTTTCCTTCGTCACCGGGATCGGCCTGTTCGCGACGATTTACCTGACGCCGCTGTTTCTCGGCCGGGTGCGCGGCTATGGCGCGCTGGACATTGGTCTGGCGGTTTTTTCCACCGGAGTGTTCCAGATCATGGCGATTCCGCTGTACGCCTTTCTGGCCAATCGCCTCGATCTACGCTGGATCATGATGGCGGGCCTGGCGTTGTTCGCGTTGTCGATGTGGGAATTCAGTCCGATCACCCACGATTGGGGTGCCGGGCAGTTGATGTTGCCGCAAGCCCTGCGCGGGATTGCCCAGCAACTGGCGGTGCCGCCGGCGGTGACGCTGACGTTGGGTGGTCTGGCCCCGGCGCGGTTGAAACACGCCTCGGGCCTGTTCAACCTGATGCGCAACCTGGGCGGCGCAATCGGGATTGCCGCGTGCGCGACCATTCTCAACGACCGCACCAACCTGCACTTCACCCGGTTGGCCGAGCATCTGAACAGCAGCAACGAAGCCTTGAACCAGTGGCTGGCCCAGGTCGGCGGCAACTTCGCCGCACTGGGTCAGAGCGGTGATGTCGGCATCACCGCCGGTCTGCATCAGTTATGGCTGCTGACCTACCGCGAGGCGCAGACCCAAACCTACGGCGACACGTTCCTGATGATCATGGTGTGCTTCGTGATCGCCACGGCGATGGTGCCCTTGATGCGCAAGGTGCAACCACCGGCCGCGCCGAGTGCCGATGCACATTGATCGATCAGGCCTGTGGGGTTTTGCGAAAGCCCACGGCCAGACGGTTCCAGCTGTTGATGGTGCTGATCGCCACGGTCAGGTCGACCATTTCTTTCGGCGAGAACTGGGCAGCGACGGCTTCGTAATCTTCATCCGGGGCGTGGGTCAGGCTCAGTTGGGTCAGGGACTCGGTCCACAGCAGCGCGGCACGTTCGCGGTCGGTGAAGAACGGCGCTTCACGCCAGGCGGTCACGGCGAACAAGCGACGTGGGGTTTCGCCACCCTTGATCGCGTCAGCGGTGTGCATGTCGATGCAGAACGCACAGCCGTTGATTTGCGAAGCGCGCAGTTTCACCAATTCGATCAGGGTCTTTTCCAGCGGCAGTTTCGAAACGGCGGTTTCCAGGGCGATCATCGCTTTCAGGGCGTCTGGGGAAGCGGTGTAGAAATCGGCACGAGGTTTCATGGTGACTCTCCGGGGCGAGTGAATGTGTGGCTACGTTAGTCCCGGGGGCGGACCAAACAAATAGCCAATCTCCCGGAAGACGGGTAGGCCACTTCTTTCTGGCGCCAGAAAAGAAAGTGCAACAGGGCAATTGCCAGCGCTCGTTCCGCGCCACTAGAATGCGATCAATTCTTAATTGCACTCTAATTGCAGCCAGGCATCGGATGCCCGCAATGAGTATCTGCCGCCCATGTCGCCTTTCGATCCGCCATTGAATCAGCAAGTCCAGACGCTCTACAGCGAACACCACGGGTGGCTGCAAGGCTGGTTGCAGCGCAAGTTGGGTAATCGCTGTGATGCGGCCGACCTGGCGCACGATACGTTTCTGCGCCTGCTCAGCCGTCAGGTGGTCAAACCGCTGGGCAGCGAACCCCGGGCACTGCTGACGCACATTGCCAAAGGTCTGGTGATCGACCGCTGGCGGCGTCAGGACATCGAGCGCGCCTACCTGGAAACCATCGCCAGCCTGCCCGCCGCCGAGGTGCCGTCGCCGGAAACCCGCTACCTGATTCTCGAAACCCTGTGGCGCATCGAAGCGTTGCTGCGCGAGTTGCCGGCGCAGACCCGCGACACTTTCCTGCTGTCGCAGATCGAAGGCCTGACCTATGCGCAGATCGCCACACGCCTGAATGTTTCGCTGATTACCGTCAAACGCCACATGCGCGCCGCGTTCATTGCCTGCCTGAGTGTCGCCTGATGAGTTCGTCGATGATCAATCCGCAGATTCTCGGTGAAGCCGCCGACTGGCTGGTGCAGCTGCATTCGGGCACCGCCTCGCCGTCCGATCATCAGGCCATCGCCCAATGGCGCAGCCGCAGCGCCGAACACGCCATCGCCTGGCAACGGGCCGAAGCTCTGCTCGGTGATTTGCGCAGCGTGCCGGCCAATGTGGCGATCCAGACCTTGCAACGGGCTTCACGCAAAGAAGGCCTCAGCCGTCGCCAGACGGTCACCCGCCTAGGCCTGCTGTTGATAGCGGGACCGCTGGGCATCGCCTCACAACACGTTCCGTGGCAGCAATGGACCGCCGACCAGCGCACCACAGTCGGCGAGCAAAAAACGCTGCAACTGCCGGACGGCACTCAACTGCTGCTCAACACCGATAGCGCCGTAAACATCGCCTACAGCCCGGTCGAGCGCCGAGTCTTGTTACTCAACGGCGAAGTGCTGATCAACACCGCCAGCGATGCTGCCGCCCGCCCGTTCATTGTCGAAACCCCGCAAGGCCTCGCTCGTGCACTCGGCACGCGGTTCTGTGTGCGCACCGAGGGTTCGCGCAGCCTGGTGTCGGTGCTGGAGGGCCAGGTGCAAATCACCCCGGAATTGCTCAAGCAAAACGCGATCATCAAGGCCGGCGAACGCCAGCGCTTCAAGCTGAACGGCTTCGACAGCGCCGAAACTTTCGACACTGCGAGCCTGGCCTGGGACAAAGGCATGCTGCTGGCCAGCAACATGCGTCTGGACGAATTGCTCGGAGAGTTGAGCCGATACCGTCGGGGCGTCTTGCGCTGTCATCCGGATGTCGCGGCAATGCGCGTGTCCGGGGCATTTTCCCTGCGCGACACCGATTCCAGCCTGCGTTTGCTCAGCGACACCCTGCCGCTGAAGATCAACAGCCTGACCCGCTATTGGCTGTCGGTGGAACCCCGTGTCTGAGCCCGGCGAGATTATTTTCGATGGTCGCTGATACCTTTTCGCGTCTCGTTCGGTGAGTGGATAGACCTTTTAATTCCACGCGCTCGACAGGATCGCCGAATGACCGCATTGCCCACGCCCCGCCCTGCTTCTTTCCCGCTCAAGGCCCTGAATCTGAGCCTCGCCCTGGCCTTTCGGCGCGCTGCTGCCAACCCTCGGCCACGCCGCCGACAGCGTTAGCGAAAGCACCAGCCAAAGCGTCAACATCGGCCCTGGCCTGCTCAACCATGTGCTGGCGCAATTTGCGGTCAGCGTCGGCGTGCCGCTGTCGTTCGATCCGTCGCAACTGGGCAATCGCCAGAGCCCGGGCCTGCAAGGCAATTACACCGCGCAAAGCGGCTTTGCCCGGTTGCTGGAAGGCAGCGGCTTCGAACTGATCAGCACCGGCCACAACGGTTACACCCTGGCCCCGAAAGTCGCAGCGGACGGCGCGCTGGAACTCGGCGCCACCAATGTCACTGCCTTGCGCGACGACAGCGGCGACACCTACGGCGGCGAACAGGTCGCCCGCCGCGCTCAAGTCGGCATGCTTGGCAATCAGGCAGTCAACGACCTGCCCTTCAGCGTCACCAGCTACACCGCCAAGACCATGGCCGACCAGCAGGCGCAAACCATCGGCGATGTGTTGCTCAACGACTCTTCGGTGCGCCAGTCCAACGGCTTCGGCAACTTCTCGCAGATGTTCATGATCCGCGGTCTGCCGCTGGCCTCCGATGACATTTCCTATAACGGTCTCTACGGCGTGCTGCCCCGGCAGATCATCGCCACTGAAGCGCTGGATCGCGTCGAGCTGTTCAAGGGCCCGAATGCGTTCGTCAACGGTGTCACCCCGAGCGGCAGCGGCATCGGTGGCGGGATCAACCTGCAACCCAAACGCGCCCTGGACACGCCGACCCGCAGCGTCACCCTTGATTACAGCGCCGACGGCCGGGTCGGCGGGCATCTGGACCTCGGTCAGCGCTTTGGCGAGGACAACCGCTTCGGTGCACGGGTCAACCTGATGCAACGCGAAGGCGACACCGCCGTCGATAACGAAGACCAGCGCTCGTCGCTGTTCAGCATCGGCCTCGACTATCGCGGCGAACGCCTGCGGGTCTCGACCGATTTCGGTTATCAGAAGCAGGTGATCAATCAAGGTCGCTCGGTGATCTATGTCGATTCGAGCCTGAAAAAAGCCCCCAAAGTACCGGACGCCAACGCCAGCTACGCCCAGAGCTGGAGCTATTCGCAACTCGAAGACACCTTCGGCATGGCCCGCGCCGAATATGACCTCAACGACAACTGGACCGCCTACGTGTCCGGCGGTGCCAAGCACACCCGCGAGAACGGTGTTTACTCATCGCTGACCGTCACGGACCTCAACGGCAATGCCCGCGGCGGCATGCTCTATTCGCCCCACGACGAAGACAACCAGAGCGCCATGGCCGGCCTCAACGGTCGCTTCGACACCGGCCCTGTCACCCATCAGTTGAACCTCGGCTGGGCTGGCATTTGGGGCGAGCAGCGCTCAGCCTACGAAACCATCGGCAATGCCTCGCGCTACTCCACCAATCTGTACAACGTCACCGACAAACCGCGCCCGCCGGCCACCTCGTTCGCCGGTGACATCAACGATCCGCGCGTCGTCGGCAAAAACACCCTGCGCAGCGAAGCGATTTCCGACACCCTCGGTTTCCTTGACGACCGCGTGCTGCTGACCCTCGGCCTGCGCCGCCAGCAAATGAAGGTCGATGGCTGGGCCACGGCCACCGGGGCCCGCACTTCGAGTTACGACGAATCGATCACCACTCCGGTCTACGGTCTGGTGATCAAGCCCTGGGAGCACGTGTCGTTCTACGCCAACCGCATCGAAGGTCTGGCCAAGGGGCCGACGCCGCCGACCACCGCAATCAACCGCGACGAAACCTTCGCGCCGGTGCGCAGCAAACAGGTCGAGGCCGGCGTGCGGCTGGACATGGGCAGCTATGGCGCCAGCCTCGGCGTCTACCGCATCGAGCAACCGTCGAGCTACACCCAGGACGGTATCTTCCGGGTCGACGGCCAGCAGACCAACAAGGGCGTGGAACTCAACGTCTACGGCGAACCGCTCGACGGCGTGCGCCTGCTCAGCGGCGCGACATTGATGAAGACGGAACTCGAAGGCAGCGCCAACGGCGTGAATGACGGCAACCGTGCCGTCGGCGTGCCGCGCTTCCAGTTCAACCTCGGTGCCGATTGGGACATCCCGGGGCTGGAAGGTGCAGCACTCAGCGCCCGTATGTTGCGCACCGGAGGCCAATACCTGAACGCGGCCAACACCCAGAGCATTCCAGCGTGGACCCGTTTCGATCTTGGCTCGCGCTACGCCTTCAAACTGGATGAAAAACAGATCACCCTGCGGGCCAATCTTGAAAACGTCGCCAACGAAGCCTATTGGGCCTCGGCCAATGGCGGCTATCTGACCCAGGGCGCACCGCGCACGTTGAAGGTTTCGGCCACCGTAGACTTCTGAGTACCACTGGTCACCCGATCGGCACCAAGCGAGGCACGCTTCAGACCAATATCAGGTAAATCCCCTTTCTGGAGACGTACCATGAAGACGCGCACATTGACCTCGATGCTGCTGGCCGGTTTGTTGGCCACAGCCTCCGCCGCCAGTTTTGCCGCCAACGACGGTGCCAACACATCGGGCACCCAATCCGGCGCCAACGGCGGAACGAGCATGCCACCGGACAACACCACTAACCGACCTAACGACGGCCCTTCCGACGGGATGAAAACAGGTACCGGAACCAACGGCGGCGCTAGTGGCTCAGGCTCGGGCGCCGGAGGCGGAACCGGTGCAGCGGGTGGCGGAACGGGGGGATCGGGGGCCGGCACCGGCAGCTGAACGAACAAGAACAGGCCATGGTGAGCGCATCATGGCCTGTGTCTGGACCTGTTTTCCGTCAGCGATCCGAACGCATCAACTCACCAACGCCGCCGTCCATGGACAACACTGCCGCGCGATTGCGGCCCGCGTTCTTGGCCTGATACAGCGCCGCATCGGCACGCTGGATGAACAGTTCCGGGCTGTCGTTGCCCAGCGGAATGAACGAGTAACAGCCCAGGCTCACGGTGAGGTAACCGGTGGGTGAGCCACTGTGGGTGATGTGTTTGTCCATGACGCTGCGGCGGATCTGCCCGGCAATTGCCAGGGCGCCGTTGATGTCGGTGTCCGGCAACAGCACTGCAAACTCTTCGCCGCCGTAGCGCACCGCCAGATCGGATTTGCGCTGACAGCAGTTCTTCACCACCAACGCCACTTGCGTCAGGCAATGGTCGCCGGCCACATGGCCGTAGGCATCGTTGTAGCGCTTGAAGAAATCGATATCGAGCATGATCAGGCTCACCGGGCTCGACTGTCGGGCGCCCCGGGCGAATTCGATTTCCAGCGACTGCTCGAACAGGCGCCGGTTGGCCAGCCCGGTCAGGCTGTCGTGGGTAGCAATCAGCTCCAGCGCCCGCTGGGCCTTGATCAGGTTTTTCTCGATCCGCTCGCCGTCGCGCACCTGATGAATGAACACCCAGCCGAACAGCCCCACACCGAGCATCACCAGCGCCACGATCACGCTGGACTGAAAGGCACGGTCATGCCAGCCCTTGAGAATCGTGTCCCGCGATGAAGAGGCAGACACCACCAGCGGATAACTTTCGAGCTGCCGATAGCCATAAAGGCGCGTGACCCCGTCGACTACCGAATCGATCATTGCCGTGCCTGCAGAAGCATTGGGGAGCAACGTCTGATAGATCTCGCCCTTGGCCAGAGAGGTGCCAATCAAGGACTCGTCGAACGGTCGGCGAGCGAGCAGCGTGCCGTCGGTCAGGCCGAGGAACATGGTGCCATTGTCGTCAAGGCTGAAGCTTTTGAAGAACTTGTCGAAGTACGACATCTTGATGCCGGCCAGCAGCACGCCCTGGAAATTGCCGGAGCGGTCATTGACCCGCTTGGAGATCGGGATGATCCAATCGCCGTTTTCGCGGCTGCGAATCGCCGGGCCGATGTGCGCCACGGCCGATACGTTCTGCTGGTGATATTTGAAGTACTCGCGATCCGCCACGCCGTTGCCGCGCGGCAGATCAGGGAATGAGGTGATCACCCACTGCCCTTTGCGATCGAACAGAAACATGCCGTGCAACTGCTCCAGTTGCTGCACCCGGCGTGCGAAGGTCCTCTGCAAACGCGGTTTCTGCGCCGCGCCATAGCCGTCTTCCTGAATCCAGTCGACCAGACTGGTCATCACCAGATCCGCCGCCAGAAAAGTATCTTCGGCCTGCTGCGCCATCGCCCGGGTCAGGTTGGCCGAAGACATCTGCGCGTTCGCCAGATCCTGCCGACGCGACTGCTCGATCTGCAAATACAGCAAACCGGACAGGCACAGACACACCGCAACAATGAACAGCACCGCCGCCTTGCGCAGCGGCAAACGCTTGAGTGTGCCGCCGGGGGCCTGATGCGGATCGTGAATGGGGATAGGCAAAAGCGTGTCCTGGGCAGGTACGACAGGGGCAAAGGCCCGAAACCCTTGTTTTTTGTGAGCGTAGCCCACCGGATAGTGCGGGGCAACCAAGTGCCACCGAGACAATCCTGACCCCGTTGATATCGGCGCGCAGTGGAAATGGATGACCTGCGCGGCGATTTATTTTTCAGGCCACACGCCTCAAGCCGGCTCAGGGCTTGTTGACTTCGCGCAGCAGGTCTGCGACCGGGAGGTTCATGGTGTTTGAGTAGTAGGGTTTGTAGCCGTAAGCGGTGACGACGACTTTGCAGGGGATTTGTTGTTTGCCTGAGAGGAGTTGGTTCAGCTCGCTTGTCGGTAAGTGCCTTTGTGAACTACGGTTGTTATAGGTTTCAACTAGAAACGCGTTAGTAATGTACGAAAAACTGCCATCTCGCCCTTTACCTTTGTCAGACTCAACCAAACCAACTGCAGAAAACTGGATCGCTTTATCAACCGAAAAATCCGTATCATCCGCCAAAGCGCACTCAAGACTTCCAGAAGCCATCCCGACTCTTTCTCCTCGGCCAAAAAGATCCAAAACATCAATATCAGATCTATACCTGATATTGTAAAGCAGCGATCCACTTTTCCTGTCGACAGATAGGAAGCTTAGAGTGGCGGGAGGCTTTAAATGATCTTTAGCACATCCCGCACAGGCGACCAAAAATACGAAAAGTATAAATTTATGCATTAAGAAAACTCTTCCATGATCGAATCATACAAAAGGTCGCTCGCTGATTTTGTTCCAGCTATCGGTGCGTTAAACAGCCACAGTGCATTTGCATGATTTGTGTCGACGCTCACGTTTAGTGAGGGGCCGCAGGACACTAGCCATTTCTCACCAAAGTCTGCCACGCCGTCTGATGGGTCTCTTTGACTGGGTGCCGCTTTGATGTTGATCCAATCGGCGGAGACAGGTTCAGGACGCTCGCGATATATATCAGAGCCCAACCAGACCAAAGCGCCCTCTCCCACGGGATCAAGGGTAATCAACATCTGAATCCGGTAGCCCCACTCCGACATGATTTTTGTCAAATGCGCACCGTTCCATCCCCCGAGGCTATGACCCACAACATAGACAGGGCAAGTTTTGTACGGGACAAGGCTTAAAACATGCCTCTGAATATCCTTTTTCCCTCTGACCTCGTTGTACCCCAGCCACTCCGATCTATATTTCCCCTCTTTCGCTAGTTTTTCGGTTCGTTTATCAAAGCGCTGTTGAGCCCCTTGGATATTTCTATATGGTCCAGAAAAATAGTAACGCTCCTTATCCCCAGCACCTCCCACAAAAAATACAACCGCCTTGGTACTCTCCACCGGAACAGCCTTCACACTGACGTCCTTCTTGTCCGTCAGCGTATGTTCCTTGTGCAGCTTGTAATTGTTGCCTTTCGCGCACGTAACCGTTTCCGCACACATGCCTCATTCCTCCAGAAACAGTTTGATGGATTCCGGAAGATGCGAACTGATGGTGTGGGTGAAACCGCCAGCATCGGACACGCCGTGCTCCATCCGACCGTCCGCACGCTGGATCATGTACGGATGATTCGGCATCGGCTCACCGGTGGTGTCGTTCACCAGCTGCAATTTGTCGGTGAAGTGCACCGGCATTGGCAGCAGCCCGCTGAAGGGTGCGTTCGTCACGGTATCGCCGATGATGACCGTGCCGGATCCACCAATGACCACATTCCCGTGACCACCGGTGCTGTCCAGGGTGGCGGCGTTCAGACCATTGATGAAAACCGTCGAGGAAACGCCACCGGTAATCGGGCTGCCGCACGCCGACTTGTCCGTCATACGCGCAGCGGGCAGCCCGTCGAAATTCACGTTCGGCGAACCACTGACAATCGGGTTGGTGCCATGTCCCGGTAATGGGCAGGCTGTCGGGTCGGTCACTCGGGCAGCGGGTTTTCCGCTCATGAAAAAGCCCCTTGCAGTATCGCGTCATCATCCGTGGGGCGCGCAGCATGAACAAAGTCGCGACGCTGATCAAATCTGCACGCAAAAAAAAGGCGCCTGAAAAGGCGCCTGTTTTTTATGGCCGGTGACCGATTGCGTTACCGCGACGGCGGCACCCGGATATCCCCCGCCCGGCACTGGGTTTTCACGCCCTTGCCGCACGCACCGAACTGCAGGTCCTTGCCCATGCACACCCGCACTTCCGAGAGTTCCGGGCCGTTGCAGATCACGGCGATGCCGTCTGCCGGGATGCCCGGATTGCTCTTGCGGAACAGGTCGGCGATTTCCTGCGCTTCGAAGTAATAAGAGTTGCTGAACGGTTGCAACTCTTGCGGGATTGTCACCGCCGCCACGGCTTTGTCGGCTTCGTCGAAATAGCCCATTGCCCCCAGGCCACTGCAGGTGCCGTGCTTGCTCCATTCGTGATCGAGGAGTTTTTTCGTCGGGAACAATGTCATGCCCTTGGCTGTTTCAGCGGCCGAAAGCGTGGTCAGCGGCGGGCAGGACTCCGGCCAGCCGCCCTTGGCGTATTGCGGCCACAGGCCATGCAGGACAAAACCGTAGCCCTTGCCGGTACATTGCGGGTCGTCCTTGTGGGTGAGGCAGAACGTCGGCGACCAGGACAGCGTCAGCAGGTAGTAATCGAACACCCCCGCCACCGACTCCGTTGGTGCCTTGCTGGCATGTGACTGACGCGCCGAACTCAGGCCGATGCTACCGACCGTCAGCGCAATCAGCGCCATAATTGTAAAAAGCTTTTTCATGTTCCCGTTCCTTGGGACGCGTGCGTCCGTGGTTTCTGTGGTCTGACCGTCAAATGGTCAGGGGCTGATTGAGTCATGCCAGTGTTGCAAGCGCATGACGCAAGGCAAAGCTGTACTACGTTGAAAGGTCTACGATTAATAAGCAGACACCAAAAACAGGGATCCCGAAATGAGTAAAGCAGACGAACTCGCCGCGAAGCTCAAGCAAACCCGGCACACTCACGCGGACGACATCACCTGCACCGAACTGGAAATCGATTGCTGGCCGGCGGTGGTCTACGACCTGTATCACCGCATCGAAAGCTGGTTGCAACCGGTCACCGAGGTGGGACTGAAGATTCGGCGAAATCCTACCCATGTTTGCGAAAGTTCACCGGACGGCGAGTCCCACGACTACGCCATCGACCAATTGATCATCGAGGCCAACCATCACAGCCTGACGTTCGATCCTATCGCGCGATTCACCGAAGACGGTGCCGGCCGCGTGCAGATCAACCTGCCGGGAAGGGAAACATCGCTGCTGCGCACCGTCGACGAACACGGCGAAAGTCACTGGTGGTTGCAGACCATCGAGACCGGTCAACAACTGGATGCGATTGCGCTGACAGAAAACAATCTGTTGTCGGTGGTTCAGGAAGGTCTCGGGTTGTAGGACTTTGTCGTCGCCCCGCAACTGAACCTGACGCAACTGTAATCCGCGCCTCAGCCAACTGAAAGCTGCCGCTGGTTAGCCTCCCCGTCATTGGTCAAACGGGGACTTCCAGCGCATGTTTTCCAACACCTCAAGACGCACCTTCGTCAAAGGCCTGGCCGCCGGCGGTCTGCTCGGTGGCCTCGGCCTGTGGCGCACGCCGGTGTGGGCACTCAACAGTCCCGGTCAACTCAACGAACTGAACGGCACCGACTTCGAACTGTTCATCGGCGAAACCCCGGTCAACTTCACCGGCAAGCCACGTACAGCAATGACCATCAACGGCGGCGTCCCCGGCCCGCTGCTGCGCTGGCGCGAAGGCGACACCGTGACGCTGCGGGTGCGTAACCGGCTCAAAGCCGACACCTCGATCCACTGGCACGGGATTCTGCTGCCGGCCAATATGGACGGCGTACCGGGCCTGAGTTTTCACGGCATCGAACCGGGTGGCGTGTACGTCTACCAATTCAAGGTTCGCCAGCACGGCACCTACTGGTATCACAGCCATTCCGGCTTGCAGGAACAGGCCGGCGTCTACGGGCCGCTGGTGATCGAGGCCCGGGAGCCGGAGCCGTTCCAGTACGACCGCGAGCACGTGGTGATGCTCAGCGACTGGACCGACGAAGACCCGGCCAGCCTGATGAAAACCCTGAAAAAGCAGTCCGACTACTACAACTACCACAAGCGCACCGTCGGCGATTTCATCCATGACGTCGGCGAAAAAGGCTGGGGCGCCACTGTTGCCGATCGCACGATGTGGGCGCAGATGAAGATGAATCCCACCGACATCGCCGATGTCAGCGGCGCCACGTACACCTTCCTGATGAATGGCCACGCTCCGGATAACAACTGGACCGGCCTGTTTCGCCCCGGCGAAAAGCTGCGCCTGCGGCTGATCAACGGCTCGGCCATGACTTACTTCGACGTGCGTATTCCCGGCTTGAAAATGACCGTGGTCGCCGCCGACGGCCTGCACGTCAAACCGGTCACCGTCGACGAGCTGCGCATCGCCGTGGCGGAAACCTATGACGTGATCGTCGAACCCGCCGCCGACGCCTACACCCTGTTCGCCCAGGCCATGGACCGCACTGGTTACGCCCGCGGCACCCTTGCCACCCGCGCCGGTTTGTCGGCCCCGGTGCCGGCGCTGGACCCGCGCCCGCTGGTGACCATGGACGACATGGGCATGGGCGGCATGGGCTCTGGTGGAATGAATCATGGCTCGATGGACATGAGCGCCATGGACCACGCCAGCATGAACATGGGCCCGATGCAGTCGCACCCCGACAGCGAAAAGGACAATCCATTGGTGGACATGCAAGCCATGACCACCGCCCCGAAACTCGACGATCCTGGCCTCGGCCTGCGCAACAACGGCCGCCGCGTGCTGACCTACGCCGACCTGCGCAGCACCTTCGAAGACCCCGACGGCCGCGACCCGGGCCGCACCATCGAGCTACACCTCACCGGCCACATGGAGAAATTCGTCTGGTCGTTCAACGGCATCAAATTCTCCGACGCCGAGGCCCTGCGTTTGAAATACGGCGAGCGCATCCGGCTGGTGCTGGTCAACGACACGATGATGACCCACCCCATTCACCTGCATGGCATGTGGAGCGATCTGGAAGACGAAAACGGCGACTTCCAGGTGCGCAAACACACCATCGACATGCCGCCCGGCACCCGCCGCAGCTACCGCGTGACCGCCGATGCGCTGGGTCGTTGGGCCTATCACTGCCATCTCCTGTACCACATGGAAATGGGCATGTTCCGCGAAGTGCGGGTGGAAGAATGAGGACACCGACCATGACTCGATTTGCCGTGTTTTCGTTGTCACTTATGTCGCTGTCTTCGGTGTTCGCCGCCAGCGACATGCAGGGCATGGACCACAGCCAGATGGGCGATCTGCAAAGCATGGACGACGGAATGATGCAGCCCGCCGCACCGACCGAAAGCCGCACACCGATCCCCGCGCTGACCGACGCCGACCGCACCGCCGTGTTCACCAGTCACGGTGGCCACCAGGTGCACGACAGCGTCATCAACACTTACTTCCTCGCCGACAAACTCGAATGGCAGAACGGCGAAGACGCCAGCACCCTGGCCTGGGATGTGTCCGGCTGGATCGGCGGCGACATTGATCGCCTGTGGCTGCGCTCCGAAGGCGAACGCAGCAACGGCAAGACCGAAGACGCGGAGATCCAGGCGCTCTGGGGCCACGCGATTTCGCCATGGTGGGACGTGGTCAGCGGCGTGCGCCAGGACTTCAAGCCCGGCGCCCCGCAAACCTGGGCCGCGTTCGGTCTGCAAGGCATGGCGCTGTACAACTTCGAAGCCGAAGCCACGGCGTTCCTCGGCGAAAACGGCCAGAGCGCGGTGCGGCTGGAGGGTGATTACGACATCCTGCTCACCAACCGGCTGATCCTGCAGCCCACCGCCGAACTCAACGTCTACGGCAAAAACGATCCGCAACGCGGGATCGGCTCGGGCCTCTCGAACACCGAAGCCGGATTGCGCTTGCGCTATGAAATCCGCCGCGAGTTTGCGCCGTACATCGGCGTGACCTGGAACCGCACCTACGGCAACACCGCCGATTACGCACGGGAAGAAGGCGAGGATCGCAGCGAAGCGCGACTCGTCCTCGGCGTGCGGCTGTGGTTCTGAATCCCTTCAAAAAACAACACAGAGGTCTTGCATGCGTACATTGAAAATCTCCCTGGTCCTCACCAGCGGTTTGCTCCTGAGCACCCTGGCCCAAGCCCACCCGAAATTGCTGTCGTCGACTCCGGCCGAAGGCGCGGACGGCGCGCCACCGGAGAAAATCGAACTGCGCTTTTCGGAGAACCTGATGACCCAGTTCTCCGGCGCCAAACTGGTGATGACCGAAATGCCCGGCATGGCCCACTCGCCGATGCCGATGAAGGCCAAAGTCAGCGCCGGCAGCGATCCGAAAACCATGTTCGTCACCCCGCTCTCGCCTTTGCCGGCTGGCACCTACAAGGTCGAATGGCGCGCGGTGTCATCGGACACTCATCCGATTACCGGCAACGTCACGTTCAAAGTGAAGTGACCGATGGCCGACCTGATCAACATCCTGCTGCGGATGGCGTTGTACGTGGATTTGCTGCTGTTGTTCGGGGTGGCGTTGTTCGGGTTGTACAACGTTGGCGCAACGCTGCGGTTTCGGCCGATGCTGCGCGGGATGGCGCTGTTCGGGGCATTACTGTCGGTAGCCGGTCTGGTACTGATGACCCTCGCCATGAGTGGCGAAACGGAAATCGCGGCGCTGTGGCCACACCTGCAGATGATGCTGTTTGAAACCGATGTCGGGCTGGCGTGGGCGGTGCGGATGATTGCGCTGGCCGTCGTGATGATCTGGCCGGGATTGTGGCTGGCGTCGATGGCCGGCGCACTCGCCCTCGCCTCTCTGGCCTGGAGCGGGCACGGCGCGATGGATGGCGCCTGGCACCTGCTCAGCGACATCCTGCACCTGCTCGCGGCGGGTGCGTGGATGGGCGCCATGTTGGCGCTGGTCTTGATGTCGCGGCTCGACGCTCTGTTCAGCGAAGCGCGTATTCGTTCGCTGGCCGATGCCGTCAAACGTTTCGAAAGCGTGGGCGCGGCGATTGTGATCATCCTTTCAGTGACCGGCGTGGCGAACTACCTGTTCATCGTCGGCCCGAAGTTGGGCGATGTCTTGCTCGGCACCTACGGGATACTGCTGGCAATCAAGGTTGTGCTGTTCGCCGGCATGCTGGTTTTAGCGGCGTTGAACCGCTTTCACCTAGGCCCGTTGCTGGAGCAATCGTTGTGCGACGGCCAGCATCAAGTGGCAGCCAATGCGCTACGACGCAGTGTTGCAGTGGAGCTCGGGATTGCGCTGTTGATCGTGGCGCTGGTGGCGTGGCTGGGAACGCTCGGGCCGGACGCTGGATGACACCCGGCAAACCCTTTCACTACACTGGCCCGCACTCCCACTGCACAGGCCCGATCACAATGACCATTCGAAAAAACACGATGATCTTCTGCGGTTTGCTGGCGCTGGCCTGTACCGTTCAGGCACAAGAATCAGCCTCGCACCTGGACACCATCCAGCAACAAGGCCAGTTGCGCGTCTGCACCACAGGCGACTACAAACCCTACACCTTTAAACGCGCAGACGGCGGTTTCGAAGGCATCGACATCGCCATGGCCCAGTCCCTGGCCGACAGCCTCGGCGTGAAGATCGAGTGGGTGCAGACCACCTGGAAAACCCTGATGCCCGACATGCAGGCCGGCAAATGCGACATCGGCATGGGCGGCATTTCGGTGACGCTGGAGCGGCAGAAAAAGGCCTACTTCAGCAACACCCTCGACGTCGACGGCAAGATCCCGCTGGTGCGTTGCGCCGATCAGTCCAAGTACCAGACCCTTGAGCAGATCAATCAGCCAAACGTGCGCCTGGTCGAACCCGCCGGAGGCACCAACGAGGCCTTTGTCCACGCCTTCCTGCCCCGGGCGCAATTGGCTCTGCACGACAATGTGACGATCTTCGAGCAACTGCTCGACAACAAGGCCGATGTGATGATCACCGACGCTTCCGAAGCGCGGTATCAACAGAAGCAGAAACCCGCTCTGTGCGCCGTCAACCCGGACCGATTCATGCAGTACGGGGAAAAAGCCTACCTCCTGCCACGCGATGACATGAGCTGGAAATTCTATGTCGATCAGTGGCTGCACCTGAGTAAGGCCACCGGAAAATATCAGAGCATCATCGGTAAATGGTTGGTGACACCACAGGCGCAGTGATTAAGGGACTTCTGCGTAGTGCTTCGGTTCGACAATTCAACACTCGGGTGAAAAGTTCAAAAAAAATAAACTTTTTTGTAAGCATAGCGACATATCTGGCGATATGATGGCGGCCCATGTACGAATCTTCCTACAAGATGCGGTACATGGAGACGTAGGAGCATCATTAAATCGTAGCCGCGGTGACGGCATGGAGAAGGTTTTTCGTGGAACTGAAGCACTTCGCACTTCCCAGTCTCGTTTTCATCGGTGTCTGGTTAGCCGCCCTGTTGCTGGCCGAGGTATGGAGACTGTTCTGGAACTGGATTGATGACCATGAGCATCCGATCCAACGCAATCCAGTCATGACTTGGGTGATCAATACATTTTTTCATGAAAATGCCGATGGTCTCGACGTCTGGATTCAGGTTGTACTGATCGCGTTCTGGCCTCTTTACCTGGCCGGCTCACTGGTCTACTTCCTCAGCCTGCAAATCAGAGAACTACGCCGCCGCTACAAACTGAGAAACGGCAAAGCCGTGGACGCCTGAAGCGCCAAAGTCCGTAAAGCAAACTGTAAAGTCCATATAGGCAAGTGATCCTGCAATGAGCACCCCCGAAAAGCACTGCGAGTCTCTTGAACCCCTGAACGTAACACTGTTCGGCCCTGCCCTGGCCGCACTGGCCAAGTACCGCAATGCGGCGCGCGTTTATGGCGGTACCACCGGCGCTCCACAGACGCTCGAGCAGGCCGCACGCCGCAAGGCGTACGACGAGGCTGCTCACGAAATTGCCGGTTACGTTGAAGCACTGGCCGCACTCGCAAACTTCGAATCGACCAAGACACCCCGCGCTTATAAGTGATTCGCCGCGAATCCATGCCGCGTGTCTGCTCCTGAAACAGGTTTACACTTGTTTCACTCTCAAAACGCCCGATGCATCGCATCGGGCGTTTTGCATTTCAAGAACAGGTGCGGATCAGGGAACCCGGCAGTACTGCAATGAACCCTTGCAGTGTTTCGTCCACCTCACTGCCCGGCGCGGCTGTCATACCGCCCTCGCCTACGACGCCAGCTATCACCCCACACCCGAACTCGCCAAAGAAATACGTGTTCACCAGCATCGGCGGGATCGCATCGTACTCTTCCTACGGCGACATCGACCTGTACGGCAAGGAACAGTTTTTCGGGCCGGTGGTGGAAAAATGGCGTTTTTTTCAAACAGTAACTGTACGCGACAGGCAAAACGAACAAGGCCGCCCGCGATGGGCGCCCTTTTCTATTCAATCGTCATGCAACATGCCGGAGCTGTACTGGTTGAGACTGGCACCGATACCGGTGCCGCCGAACTTCAGCGTATTGGCGTTGACGCGCCCTTCGGGCGACTGGCAGTCCGAAGAAAAACAACTGGTGGTGGTCAACCCACCGGAGCCCGAACAGGCACTCAATACCGAGACAGCTGCAGCGATCAACAGCACTTTGACGACATTGGCACTCATGGCACGGCTCCCCAGGGATGAAACGATCTTATCGCTGCATCCTAGGCGCCCCCGCGCGCCGACAACATGAAACTTTCGCCATCGACAGCGCGGGTTCAGGCAGAGCGGTGGTTTCTCTCTGCGCTTACGACTTCGGCTCGACGTGATCCAGCGCCTGATTCACCGCAAGCCCCGCGACCATCACCACTTGCGCGATGCCCAGCGCCGTTTTGCGGTGAGCGGGTTCCAGGATCGCGGCGAAGTTGCTGAGCATTTCACTGGCGGAATCGAGGGACTCGCTGGCGTTGGCCAGGAGGGATTCGCTGGTGTAGGCAGGGTTGGCCAGGAACATGGGGTCGTGTTCGGTGTGACTGCCCATGATGCGTTGTTGCGGGGTGAGGTAATGGTCGAGGGCGCGTTCGGCGGCTTCGTTCAGGGTTCTAGAATCGGGGAATTTGTAGGGGGAAACTGGATCGGTTTCTGGTGGGTTTGGGGTTGGTTTGATCATGGATGAAACTCCTAACACTCTTAGTGAAGGCTTCACCCTTTCGCTACCAAACGAAGGGTGGCGGCCATGAACAGGTTGGTAGACCGGGTGTTAGGAGCCGGCGCGCCCGAAGACGCCCTGTACATGACCACCATAAACCCCGATCGAAAGCACAACCGGAGACGGTGACGCTGTACATCTAACACGCGGGCTACCAAACCCGATCACTGGTTTTCAGTGACCCGAGAACGATAAAAGCCACGGTCTAGACGCACAAGCCGGCGGATTCTGTCTTAGGTGTAGGGGGTGGCGCAAGGTTGTGTAGGGCTTGGATGACCTCAATAGGATTCACGTAAACGATCTAGCCTTTATGTTTAAAACTAGCTCACGGAGTCGTCACTAGCCATGCACTATGGCTAGCACGGCGCCTTGATTGGACCAATGACGGACTGGACTTGTTTTTCACGAAGCACCAGAAAATAAAGAATGGGGACTGATTTATTTATCAGTGCCCCTTTTCAGGCTCCAAACCCCGTCAGCACAGCATTCAGGTCCTCCCCAAGCCCCTCTTCCCCATTCCTGATAAACTCCCCCACCTCCCAGCCACACCGATTCCGTACCCCCAATGTCCCCAATCACCGCCACACCCGCCCCACTCTCCCGCCGTTTCTCCGTCGCGCCGATGATGGATTGGACTGACCGTCACTGCCGGTACTTCCTACGCCTGCTGTCGAAAAACGCCCTGCTCTACACCGAAATGGTCACCACCGGCGCTCTGCTGAACGGCGATCACGAACGTTTCCTCCGTCACAACGAAGCCGAGCACCCGCTGGCTTTGCAGTTGGGCGGCAGCGTCCCGCTGGACCTGGCCGCTTGCGCGCGCATGGCGCAGGAGCACGGTTACGACGAGGTGAACCTGAACGTTGGCTGCCCGAGTGATCGGGTGCAGAACAACATGATTGGTGCGTGCCTGATGGGGCATCCGCAGTTGGTGGCGGATTGTGTGAAGGCGATGCGTGATGCGGTGTCGATTCCGGTGACGGTGAAGCACCGGATCGGGATCAATGGGCGGGACAGTTATGAGGAGCTGTGCGATTTCGTCGGCACGGTGCGGGATGCCGGGTGCACGAGTTTTACGGTGCATGCGCGGATTGCGATTCTGGAGGGGTTGTCGCCGAAGGAGAACCGGGACATTCCGCCCCTGCGTTATGACGTGGCGGCGCGGTTGAAGGCGGATTTTCCGGAGCTGGAGATCGTTCTGAACGGCGGGATCAAGACGATGGAGGCCTGCCATGAGCATTTGCAGACCTTTGACGGCGTGATGCTGGGCCGTGAGGCTTATCACAATCCGTATCTGCTGGCCGAGGTGGATCAGCAGTTGTTCGGTAGTTCGGCGCCGGTGATCACCCGGGCCGAGGCGTTGGCGCAACTACGGCCTTATATTGCCGAGCATCTGGCGACTGGCGGGGCGATGCATCACATCACCCGTCATGTGCTGGGCCTGGGCACCGGTTTCCCGGGGGCGCGCAAGTTTCGGCAGTTGTTGTCGGTGGATATTCACAAGGCCAAGGATCCGTTGGCGTTGCTGGATCAGGCGGCGGAGTTGCTGGCGGGTCGTTGATCGATGCGTTGATTGTGCGGGCAACGAATGAGCGTTGCCCGGTGTTTTGTTGTACTGACAGGATGTCTTTTGGTTATGCCCGCGTTCAGCCGCGTTTTATTCAAGCGTTTCACCCTCCTCGCTTTACTCTCGACTCTCTATGCAAGCGCCCATGCATCCTGTGATTTTTTGAAGGGGTGCGGTGAGGGGGGAGATGGCCCTTTTCAATCTACCCAGATGTCTGGTTTTCTGGTTTTCACGACGACAATGGTCACGGTCGACGGGATGTCGGACATTTCCGGACTGAAAAAACGTGTGTATTCGGTAGAGGAAATAGAAGCGGCACGTTATTTCCTCGCCAGCGACGGCATGCTGAAGGCTGCGTATTTCACGTCAGTCTTGCAGCGTTTTCGTCGGGAATCACCTGATACAGAGTTAAGCGACCTCGCCGTCGCCGCGCTGATCAGCAGTCAGTGATCAGGCCGCCGCTTCCGTCCAGTTCACCCAGCCAAACACCCACGTCGCCAGGATCAGCAAACCAAACGCGATCCGGTACCAGGCAAACGCGGCGTAGCTGTGGTTCGCAATGAACTTCAGCAAGCCCCGTACGGCGATCATGGCGAACACGAATGCGGTGACGAAGCCCAGGGCGAAGACCGGCAGGTCGCCTGCCTGGAACAGGTCGCGGTATTTGTAGCCGGAGTACACAGCAGCGCCGACCATGGTCGGCATCGCCAGGAAGAACGAGAACTCCGTGGCCGCTTTGCGCGACAGGCCGAACAGCAGGCCGCCGATGATGGTCGAGCCGGAGCGGGATGTGCCGGGAATCATCGCCAGGCACTGTACGCAACCGATCTTCAGCGCGTCGGACCACGCCATGTCGTCGACGTGCTCGACACTCACCACATGATTTCGTTTTTCGGCCCACAACATCACGATACCGCCCACCACCAACGCGACAGCAACGGTGATCGGGTTAAACAGATAATGGTGAATGGCGTCGGCGAATAACACGCCTAGAACTACGGCCGGGAAGAACGCGATCAGCAGATTAAGGGTGAAACGTTGAGCATTGCGCTGGGTCGGCAGACCTTTGACGATTTCAAAGATCTTCGGACGAAACTCCCAGACCACGGCAAGAATGGCGCCCAGTTGAATAATGATGTTGAACGCCATGGCGCGTTCGCCGCCGAAGTCGAGCAAGTCGGCAACGATAATCTGGTGGCCCGTACTGGAGATGGGCAAGAACTCGGTGAGACCTTCTACCGCACCTAAAACCAACACCTTGAACAAGGTCAGTAAATCCATTAATCCTCCGTCAGAACGCTCTTGAAGAGCGCCCGGTCAACTGCACTCAGGCATTGAGTATCTGAAATAAAACAATTGGCAGATCAATGCCCATTGCCCGATTCGGTGACGGAGAATAGGTCTTATCAAAAGACACACTCAAGCCATGTTAATAATCGTCTGTCTGTGAACTTGTTCACTTAGTGGCAAAAATAACCTTGCGCCCCTAAAATGTGACCCACCTCACACTCCCCCGATTCTGGCGACAAACCATACTGGCCATAGGACATAAAAATCGGTCGCCATAATTACAAAATAATGGCACCATTGCACATCGCCACCATCTAACGACGTTCGTTTCGTTAGTTCAGCAGCCCGAGAAAATCAACTAAAAGCTTGAAAAGCTTAATTATTGTTAAAAAACTCGGGAGCCACGTCTAAAAATCGCGCGAATGTTACCAATTGTCAGTCACAGATGAGAACCGGTGCTTTAACATCCCGATGTCCGCACTTTTTCGAGTCAAGGCATGATGCTTACAGGGAACTTAGCGACTAGTAGCTCGCACCAGACAAACCACGCGCCAGGTGTTCTTGCCCTGGCGCGTACCCGTGCTGTGGCCGAACACTTCAGAACGCTAATCGCCCAGCATGTGCAGACCGGTCTGACACTGGAAGCCGACTCTTTCACTAGTTCATATCAGCCAAACGAATATCACGGCACCTATCGCGCCATTTTCATCGTGATCGATACTCCGCAAGCACTGGAAGACAATCTGGCGCTGGTGGAGAACCTGCGCACCGAGAACTTGAAGCCGATCATTTGTGCGGTGATTACCGGTCGCGGCGCCCATAACAAGATCAAATACCATCTTGCCGGGGCAGACTTCTGTATCAAGCTCAATACCCTTGCCGATGAGGGTGGCGAGTTGCTGAGTGAGTTCTTCAGCAGTGAAGAATGGCTGCGTGACATTGATCTGATACTGGACCCGACCCGTATCTGCCTCTCCGACACCAGCAAGAAACTGGACATTTCCTTTGCCGAGATGAAGATCCTGGAAGCGTTCTCGCAAACCAGCAATCACATTCTCAGCCATGACGAAATTGCCGGCATCATGGGGCTCAACACGCATTTCTACGACCCTCGCGCACTGGAAAAATCCATCAGCCGCTTGCGTGGGAAAATCAAGGACGTGTACGGTACGAACGCCATACAGAGCATTCGCGGGTATGGCTACCGTCTGATGAGGGGGTTGATCTCGACCGCCTGAGTCAGGGAAATCACCATTTGCAGCATACGAGGGAACGTCTGATGCAACGCTACAACACTCCACGGTCTCACCGTTTTATTTGCAATATCCATCCAATAAAAAGCTGTCAATTGAATGAGCGCTGCAACACTTAAACATAACAATAAATCATTACTCTAAAAGCAGACCCAGTGGAACTTGTCGCGGGCCATAATTGGGCCCAGACCCTGCCTGTCGATTATTTCCGAGCGCGTTATAACTCGTCTGCCGATTACCTTTTAGCCAAATTTGGTGCGTTATTCAGGAGAGAGACATGGAAACCAGTACAACCCTCCCAAGAAAATATTTTGTTGTCGTGACCAACAACTCTGCGTCGCAACGTGAACTCGAGAGCATTCTCTCCAGTGAGCGTTTCAATTCGTTCGGTACGTCTCAGGCACAAATGTTTGTTGAAGGTGTTGCTTCGCCCTCTTCCACTCCCACGCTCATGGAGTTCACTTACCCACGCGGCACAAGGAAAAGCGTCGCTCGCAGTATTGAACATGATACACAGCGCATCTTGGCCACCCTCGAATCCGAGTGGCTGGCGGCACAATCGGTGAACTCGTTCCAGAACACGCCGGCAATAGAAGACACCGGCTCCATTGAAAGCAATGTTCCCTGCACAGAGGCCTGGCATCTGGACAATGACCAGGGCGCACTCGTCAAGGAAGGTGTCGAGATCAGCCTCACCGGCCTCGAAACCGCATTGGTCAGCAAGATGCTGCACCACGAAGAGCGTGTTGTCAGTCGCGACGATCTGATTCTCAGCATCGGTCGGGAACCGGAACAATATCGCGGTCTGGAGATGTGCCTGAGCCGTCTTCAAGACAAATTCAAAAGTGCCAGTAACGGCGAACGACTGTTTCGCGCTGTCCGCAATCGCGGTTATTGCCTGATCCAGGAAGTTGTTGCATAAGCGCAGCCTCCCCATCAACGAACAGAAGCAAGTGCAATTACAAAAATAAAAAAGCACTTTGCTTGGTTTAACCCTCCTTTGTCAGTAATGCCTCCCTCCTCACCCTTCCTACGATAGCAAACAGAACATCGATTGTTCACCCCTCAGCCATTGACCTTTTTTAACGTTTGATATTATTCAATTTAATTGGTTGGCACTTTGCCATCTTGTTAGAACTCGTCAGACAGCTTCTTCCCCAATAACTTAGTCTATTGATTGACGACAGTTCGGCCTACCGATGTTGTTACCTCAGAACATGGGCACCTAAAACAAAAACAACTCTGCTTAACAACTCGGATTTCAACTGTCGAAACCTGAATGGAAGTCTTTTGGGGATATCGCATATGGATCTCACTCTACGTATCAACCGAAACACGGGCCTCAAGGGACTTACCTTCTGGGGCCAATGGGCACTGGCACAGTGCTTTATTGTTTCACTGTTATTTATATTGGCTGAGCAGCACACGGGAACGGTCGAGTTCTATTACCGGATGTGCACCATGCTGGCCGTGCTGGCTTCGGTTCCGGCCTACACGTTCAGTGGCGCCTACCGAAAGCGCGACAACTACCTGACCGGCCTCGGACGGCTGCTGATGGGCTGGTCGATGACCATGGCCGGGCTGACGTTCATCGCGTTCATCTGCAAGGCCGATGAGCTGTTTTCGCGCCAGGTGATCCTTGACTGGGCGGTGTACGGCTTCCTCGGTCAGGCGCTGCTGTATGCGCCGCTGCACGCGTTTTCGAAGTACTACCAGCGTTCACGCAAAAGCGAGCACAAGACCCTGATCGTCGGCACCGGCGAACTGGCTCTGGGCCTGGCGAAGAAACTCAGCGAACACGAAAACCTGCCGCTGGTAGGCCTGGTCAGCAACGGCACCCTGCCCGCTCTGGATGCCGATGCTCCACGGGTCGTCGGCGATCAGGAAAATTTGCTGGAGCTGATCAAACGCCACGATATCCGCCGTCTCTACATCACGCTGTCGCTGTCCGAAGCGGCGAAGATCGAAGCGATGTATGTCGATCTGCTGGATGCCAACGTCGATGTGGTCTGGGTGCCGGACCTGAACAGCCTGACGCTGCTCAATCACTCGGTAAAAGTCGTGGACGGCCTGCCGGCGATTTACCTCAATGAAAGCCCGCTGACCAGCCGCCCGACCGCTGCCCTGAGCAAGAGCCTGATGGAGAAAAGTGTCGCGCTGCTGGCGATCATCCTGTTGAGCCCGGTGTTGCTGCTGATCTCGCTGGCAGTGAAACTCAGCTCGCCGGGCCCGGTTTTCTTCAAGCAGGATCGCCATGGCTGGAACGGCAAGGTGATTCAGGTCTGGAAGTTCCGCTCGATGCGCGTGCACGATGACCGCGACGTCAAACAGGCCAGCCGCAACGATTCGCGCATCACAGCCGTCGGGCGCTTTATCCGCCGCACTTCGCTGGATGAACTGCCGCAATTGTTCAACGTGTTGCAGGGGCACATGGCACTGGTCGGCCCGCGTCCGCACGCCGTGGCGCACAACAACTACTACTCAGGCAAGATCCTCGCCTACATGGCCCGTCACCGAATCAAACCGGGCATCACTGGCCTGGCGCAGATCAGCGGCTGCCGTGGCGAGACCGATACCCTCGACAAGATGGAAAAGCGTGTCGAGATCGACCTCAAGTACATCAACAACTGGTCGCTGTGGCTGGATCTGAAGATCCTGGTGAAGACGCCGTTTACCCTGTTGTCGAAGGATATTTACTGAGACGCAGCGCTTCGAAAGGCAACACCGCAAGGGGACGAAAGTCCCCTTTTTTGTGGGCGGGATTTGGGGGTTGGCGGGAGGCTCGCACCTGCATTGGGTCAGTTGCAGTGAGGTCGGCTGAACTGACGTCATCGCCGGCAAGCCAGCGATAGCGCCGGCTCATTCAGCACTGGGCTTGAGCTCGCCGTTCCCTCGCTTCCTCAGCAGGAGTGAAGACTCAAGAAAGACATCCACCACAAACCAGAACGGGAGCCCAAGGGCTCCCGTTCTGGCTTCCCGGTCTCCCGGACTTACTCGGTAATCTTCCCGAAGTTGCGATAGAACATGTCGTCCTCACGGCTATCGGTCATCGAGTGCAGCTGGAAGCTGCGGCTGAGCCTCGCGCCACCGTCACGGGTCAGCGGCGCCCAGACCAGGTTGGCTCGGCGCATGGTCGACATGCTCATCATCTCGTCGAACGGGATCGACAGATAGATGCCCTTGTCGAAGCTACCTTCGCCATATTCCGTACTGCCCGCCGTGGTGATGGTCGCCCAGGCACCGAAGCGCACACCGTTTGAAAACTCCCGGGAAATATCCAGCGTGCCGCCAAAGTCGCCCGCCAGATAACGCCCGACGCTGACCGCCGCCAGTGTTTCGTAGGGTAGATCCGTGTAACCGGTGATATGGCCGGTCAGTACCGAATAATCACGCAGGCCGAAACCCTGATCGAATTCACGCTGACGCACGTAGTTCAGATCCGCACCGATCGCCCAGCGCTCGCCGGTCGGACGGAACAGCACCTCGCCCCCGACCCCGGCAAACATCGACTCCAGATAACCGCCGTAGACCATGCCATACAGATCCTTGTCCAGTTGCTCGGCGTGGCTGACCTGAAATAACGGCATGGTGGTGTCGGACGTGGTCAGGTACTGACGCAAGTCCGTACGCACACGCGGCAAGCCGCTGGGTGCGTCGTATTTGAACTTGTCGAAGTTGTTCGTCAGGTTCTGGCTGAGCATGCCGCTCCACCAGGTGTTGCGGTTGAAGCGGAATTCGGCGTCGAGGTCGGCACTGAATTGATAGAGCAAGCCATCCGGGCCGCCGACGTTCTGCTTGAAGCCCAAACCGGCGCCATAACTGAAGTGCTGCAGCGGTTGGGTGTAGAGCGTCTTCTCGTTGTGCGGCATCGCTGGGTTGACCTCGGTGGTGCGGTGCAACGTTTGCAGCGGTTCCTCGTTGTTGATCACTTCGCGGAAGGTCTGGCGCGGCACGCTGGTTTCTTCCAGCGGCAGGTCGTAGCGCTTGTTCACCAGAGTGAACCAATCGATGTCATCGTTGACGCTGTTGTCCAGCACCCGGCTCGCACGCCCCACCGCTTTCGAGGAATGGAAGTAGCGCTGCTGCTCGCCGTACACGATCAACTCGGAATCACGCTGGGCGATGCGCTCGACCCGGTAGCCCGCATTCTGTTGCAGGCGCTGCGATACGTTGGCCCAGTCAACCTGATCCATCGATGTAGTCGGAGCCTTCGCCGGCAGCGGCTCCGGCGGTGGATCGAAGGTCTTGGCCGGGGCCTTGCGGCTGACGAAGTTGGTGTGAAAGGTGACGCCGAACATCGCGGTGTTGCCCCGCTCCCACGCGGCGCTCACGTCGAGGGAGTCCGTCACCTTGAACACCGCGCCAAGGTTGATCGGCGAGTCCTGCTTGATCACATTGTCCTTGGGTTCGTGTTTGTAATCGTTGCCTTCGTATTCGAGTTTCAGGCTCAGGCGATCCCAAGGGGTCTGGTAACTCACACCGCCGAAGAACGACGGCTGGCCGCGAAAGTACGAACCGGCGTTGACGTCACCGGTGCCTTCCAGGGCCGGGCGAGTCTTGAAGCGATCATCGAGATAGCCGAACGGGTTGTCGATGTCGCCGCGATTACCGATGTAGCCCCAGGCGATGCCGGCGCTGAAATCCAGGTTGTCGAAGCGCTTGTTGGCCACCAGAAATTCACTGGCGAACAAACCCGTACCGCCGACGTCTCGAAAGCCCAGAGCGACGTCGGGTGCCCAGTGGGTTTCCTCCCAGAGCCGGACTTTGACGTCGACCGCCTTGTCCTTATAGCTCTGGTTGCCGCTCATTGACTCCGGGCCGTACGGGCGGTTGGTGATGGCGGTGTAGCGAAACGAACCTTCGAGCCAGTCCAGCGGCTGCAACGAAACGCTGTAGCGGCTGTAGGGCTCGGTGCGGTTGGCGTTGACGCTCAACTCGCCGGCCGGGGACATGCGCGCGGTGGGCGTCTGCAACAGACCGGTGCCACCGAAATCGCCCTGGGTAATTCGCGGCTCGGCATGGGCCAGGCCGCACGGCAATAACAACACAGCTGCAAAACGCAAATTCAACGAACCACCTCAGCCAACTGCGTGGCAATAAATTCGGCCAACTGCTGATTCAGTTCAGGGATAGGCGGATCAAGATCATCGTTTTTCAAGGGCACCAGAATCTTGCTGCCGGCGACAGGGAACTGCCCGCTCTCGCGATTCCAGTGGGCAATGCCGACGCGCCGCGAGACGCCGTTGGGCTGAATCAACCACAGGTAATCGGCGTCGGCATCGTCCTCCAGCAACACACAACTGCTGAGGTATTCACGGGCCTCGAGCAACGGCTGATAAGGCAGCCGGCAGGTCCCGGCGACGGCGCCCAGAACTTCCACTTCATCGACTCGCTGCGGGTAGATCAGGCGATCGCCATCGTCGAGACGAATGTTGCGGGCGAAGCCGACTTCCAGCGCCACCGGGTCCAGGTCCGCGATCTGGCGCCCGGTGACCGGCATCTGCCGCACGTCCTCGGCCATGCGCACCGCGAGGGCTTTGCGGCTCGGTCGATCGAACAGATCGGCCATGCGCTGTAACACGTCCAGGTCGAACAGCACGCCAACCTTGAGTCGGGTCTGCTCTTCCAGCAATGACTGACGCAGCAGCACACCGGCCAGCCAGTAACCCTCGGCATTGGGCACAGCCTCGCTGATCACATCGGTCAATCGGCCGCCCGGCGGCAACGCCACCGGCCCGGGGTTGGCGACATCGCCGGTGACCGTGACCGCGGCCTGACTTGCGCCGGCGAGCAACATCACAACCGCCGACAGAACCCTCAAGCGCTTCATGGCAGATGCCTGCGATCAGGTGTCAGTTGCACGATCTTCACTCGCAGTTGCGAGGTCAGTTGCTGCTCGCTCTGCACAATGAAACCGTCTACCGGATCGACCCAATAACGATTGGTTGCCCGCAGGCCGATGGCCGGAACGTCGATACGCTCATCGACACGCAGCACGGCGTATTCCTTGTTCAGAATCTTCAGGGTTTCCGTGGATTTGCGGGTGAAGCGGCTGTTGACGATCAGCCCGACTTCCTGGCCCTTGTAGAGGTCGATCCAGCGCTGGCTGGTCTGGCCATCCGCAACGTGTTGCAGGCCGCGCTTGAACGGCGAGGCATCGGACAGCCGCGTGCCGTCCAGGTCGCCCTCCGCGCCCAGGCCGATGCTGCGCACCGCAAGACCGTCACGCAGCAGCAGAACCTGCTTGCCGGACGCCACCCAGAACTGCAGGTCATCGCGCTTGCGCACCAGCGCCAGCACACCGGAACCGGACGGCGTGGTGAGTTTGAGTTGCGGATAATTGACCTCGGCCACCTGGGCCGGCGTCACGTCGATATCATCCGGGCCGACCACCGCCGACTTGAGGTTGGTCATCGACGCGACCATCAACGGATTACAGCCACACAGCAACAAGGCCGCCATCAGGCAGACGCCAACATTCAGGATTTTCAAAGTCGGCGGGCCTTATTTGCTGTTGTTGGTGAATTCGCTCCAGTTCTTCGCAGCGGAAGCGCCGGTGCCGACAATCGATGCCGACGGCACCAACTGGCTGATCAGACGGTTCCAGCGAGTCACGTTGGCAGGCCCTACATAAACGACGTCCTGCGGGCGCACTTCGAAGTGCGTGGCGAGGACCATGGCGGTGGGAGATTCGGCTTCCAGTTGATAGATCTTCGCTGGCTCCACATCGAGGTTTTCAACCCCGCGAATCACGTACACAGCGTTGCCGTTGGCGGTGGTCTGGCTCAGGCCGCCGACCGAGCCGAGCACGTCGGACAGGTTCATCGTCGCCGTCTTGAAGCTCAGGGCGCGCGGCTGGTTGACCTCGCCCATCACGTAGATGCGCTTGTTGTCGTTGTACGGCAGGTACAGTTTGTCGCCACCCTGGAGGTAGACGTTCTGCAATTCGGAATCCTGTTGATTGAGGGTATCCAGATTCAGCGGATAGACCCGCCCGTTGCGCGTCAGCAACAACCCGGACAGGTCGGCATTGTTGGTGTCGATGCCCGCCGAACCGAGGGCTTCGACCACGCTCAGCGGGTTGGTGGAAATCGCTTGCGGGCCAGCCTTGGCGACAGCGCCAGTGACCACGACTTTCTGGCTGGCGAAACGCAACACGGCGACGTCCACTTGCGGCTCGGCGATGAACGCCGACAGCCGTTGTTCGATGTCGTCGCGCAATTGCTGGATGGTCCGGCCGGCGGCCTGGACTTCTTTGATGTACGGGTAATACAGCGTGCCGTCGGAGCGCACCAGACGGCCGTTGGCGTCGATCTGCTGCTGCGCACCCGACGGCGCGGTCAGCTCGGGGTGATCCCAGACCGTGATGTACAGCACGTCGTTGTTGCCGATGCGGTACTCGGCCGGCGTCGCCAGCAATTCCGTAGGCACCGACTCACGCTTCTGCGTGGCTCGGTTCATGGAGATCAGCTTGGGCGTGATCGGAATCAACTCGACCCGGCTGCTTTCACTGGCGCCCTGGCGGGTGATGCCAAAGGTGCTCAGGTGTTGACCGGGGGAAAACATGCAACCTTGCAGAGCGAGACTTGCCAGCATTAAAAGAGAAAAACTACGAGTCATAATGGCACTACGCTATTCAAGGGCGAATCCAAAACAAAGTCACCCGACTTTCGTCGGGCGACCTTGTACTGCACCAACAGTTACTTCAGTTAGTTGTGCGTGCCGGTTGTACCCGTGGTACCGGTGGTACCGGTTGTACCGCCGTTGGCACTTCCACCACTGTTGGACGCCGCTACGGCACTGGCGACCATTGCAGTACTGGCAGCGGGCGCTGTAGAAGCCGCGACACTGCCCGATACATTGGTCACCGCTGTAAGCGGCGCTTCAGCTGCGGATGCCCAGTTGCTCAACATCGTCAACAAGGCAATCGCCATCACTTTTTTCATATCAACTCCTTTCTAACATTGCACCGTTACATCAGGTGTTTCGTTAGAGGTGGTAGAGTTCAAGTCGCAAAAAGCGCGAACAAGATCCGCTGTTCTTTCACAGTCAGACTCAACTGATAAAGTCGAACGGCAGGTTATATCTACGGACTTGCAAAAGGCATTGCCAGTGTAATTTCCCGACGATATCTAACAACCTGACCGAAAATAACATCGAGTTTAAAACGCCATCATCCCGAGTAACCGTTGGGATGACTGGATTGCCAGCGCCAGGTGTCGGTCACCATGTCTTGCAAGTTGCGAGTGGCTTTCCAACCCAGTTCTTTGGCTGCCTTGGAGGCATCGGCCCAACTTTCAGCAATATCGCCCGAACGTCGCGGCATCACGCGAAATGGCACCGGTCGCCCGCACGCCTGTTCAAAGGCGCGCAGTACTTGCATCACGCTGTAGCCATCGCCAGTCCCCAGGTTCCACGTATGAATGCCGGTGCGCCCGGCAATCGCCTGCAATGCCTTGACGTGTCCGTCCGCCAGGTCCACGACGTGGATGTAATCGCGCACACCGGTGCCGTCGACCGTGGGGTAATCGTCACCGAAGATCGACAACTCCTGCAGACTGCCGACTGCCACCTGACTGATGTAGGGCACCAGGTTATTGGGAATGCCGCTCGGGTCTTCACCCATCTGGCCGCTGTCGTGGGCGCCGATCGGGTTGAAGTAGCGCAACAGCGCGATGCTCCAGCGCGGCTCGGCGTGGCTCAAGTCGCGCAGTACGTTCTCGACGATCAGCTTGGATTGGCCATAGGGATTGGTCGGAATGCCGGTGGGGAAGTCCTCGCGGATCGGCATCTGCTCGGGCTCGCCATAGACGGTGGCCGAGGAACTGAACACCAGACGGAAAACCCCTGCCGCCGCCATCGCCTGACACAGCGTGATGCTGCCACTGACGTTGGTTTCGTAATACTCAAGCGGCTTGCGCACGCTTTCGCCCACCGCCTTGAGGCCGGCAAAGTGCAGCACGGCATCAATCGCATGTTGCTGAAATATCCGATCCAGCAACGCCCGGTCGCACACATCACCGCGAATCATCAGCGCACTTTTGCCGCAAATGGCTTCTACCGCATGCAACGCCGCATCGCTGCTGTTGCAAAGATTATCCAGAACGACAACTTCATGTCCTGCTTCAAGCAATGCAAGTGTGGTGTGCGAGCCGATATATCCGGCGCCCCCCGTTACCAGAATCTTCATAGCGCGGTCCATAGTGGGAAAAGTGCCAACTAGCGTGTCAAGCCCAACTTGTTTAATGTGTGTCTTGCCTCACACAAACAGGGCGACAACAACCCAAAACAAAAACAGTTCCATCACTGGCCAAAAATATTTTTAAAGGCCAAACTGTATTGCCCGGTACTTATTATCACTCTCGCACTTTCACCACTATCGACAGATACCGACTAAAAATAACTGTTATTTATCAAGCCGACATCTAATAACATTATCCCGCTTTACACCAAGCTAACATTGCCACTTACAACCTGACTCAGGTATTAAAGTACAGCCTCATCAACTTGCAACTTTTCCTTATTGCAATGTAACCGATGGCTGTACGCCATGAATGTCCAGGAAACTTCTATGATTCGTAAATGTTTGTTCCCCGCTGCCGGCTATGGCACGCGTTTCTTGCCGGCCACCAAAGCCATGCCCAAAGAGATGCTGCCGATCGTCAACAAGCCGTTGATCGAATACGCCGTTGAAGAAGCACGGGACGCCGGCCTGCAGCACATGGCAATCGTCACCGGACGGGGCAAGCGCGCGCTGGAAGATCACTTCGACATCAGCTACGAACTCGAACACCAGATTCGCGGCACCGAGAAAGAGAAATTTCTGGCCGGCACTCGCGAGCTGATCGACACCTGCACCTTCTCCTACACCCGCCAGGTGGAAATGAAAGGCCTGGGCCACGCGATTCTCAGCGGCCGCCCGCTGATCGGCGACGAGCCCTTCGCTGTAGTCCTGGCCGACGACCTGTGCCTGAACCTCGAAGGCGACGGCGTGCTCACGCAGATGATTCAGCTCTACAAGAAATTCCGCTGCTCGATCGTCGCCATCCAGGAAGTCCCGCGCGACCAGACCCACAAGTACGGCGTGATCGCCGGCGAGGCGATTTCCGACGGTATCTACCGGGTCAATCACATGGTGGAAAAACCGGCCCCGCAAGACGCCCCGTCGAACCTGGCGATCATCGGCCGCTACATCCTGACGCCCGACATCTTCGACCTGATCGCCGACACCGAGCCCGGTAAAGGCGGGGAAATCCAGATCACCGACGCCCTGATGAAACAGGCGCAGAACGGTTGCGTGCTGGCCTACAAGTTCAAGGGTCTGCGCTTTGACTGTGGCGACGCCGAGGGTTACCTCCAGGCGACCAACTTCTGCTACGAGAACGTCTACCTCAAGGGCCGTTAAACCGCCCCCGCGCACATCCGACGAGGCAACCATGAACATTGCACAACATTCGACAGACATTGAACGGGAGGTGGACAACCTCGGGGTGATGAGCTGGTTGTCTCGTCATCAGCCGTTGCCCAGCGCCAACGAATCCTGGCTCGGGACCATCCTGCTGGTGGAGCGGATCGGCATGTTTCCTTCATCCGGGGACATTCGCCGACCAGTGCGCGATCCCTATCCCCTGCTCGCCCATCTGAAATGGATCTACGGCGAACAGGCGCTGGAGGTCGATGACCGCGACGGCCTGAAAGTGATTTTCAGCGACTGGCGATTCCGGGTGCGCATCTGCTGCAACGACCCGGCGATCATCATCACTGTGGAAACCCGTTGCGTGACGCAATTGATGCCGCAAAAGACCGCAGAGCTTCTGGGTCACGTGGACAACTTCGACCAGGGCTGAGCCCTTATTCCGAGGCGGCGCCGCAGGAACCCCCGTGGTTGCCGCCGACGATCATCCGATAGAAGTAATCGGCAATCACCTTCCCTCCCGTGGCCGGCACCGGATGTATCTTGTCCGGGCCGATCATCGCCGCAGCGTAACGCTTGACGTCCGTACCGAACGCGCATTGCAGATTGGCGTAACCCAGATGCTGCTCACGAGCCCAGGGTTCCAGCACCTGCGCGTAGGCCGACATTGGATAGACGCTGGAGCGCGTGGTGTCCTGGCGCATGATCAGATTGACGCTCGCTGAGGGCTGAATCTCGCGGATCATCCCGACCAGCCCCTGAACGTTCGTCAGGTATTGCTCGGGTTTCACCCCGAAACCCTGATCGTTGCCACCGAGCATGATCAGATAGACATCGGCCGGAATCTTCGAGACCACCGCTTTCCACTGCGCCTGCCACTGACCGTCGCCATGATAGAAATCGGCAGAGGCCGCACCCGACGCGGCCAGTTTCGACACCCGCAAACCGGCCTGTTCGTTGCTCATCCACAGGCCGAACAGGGTTGGCGCGCCCTTCACCACTTCCAGCCTGAAGGACCAGTCCGTCGCGGCGGATGTACCTGACAACGGGACTTCCTGAACACCGACACCGGTCAGCTTCAAAGGCTGCCAGGATTGCGAGGGTGCCCAGCGATAGCGCAGTTCACTGGATTCGCCGTTGCCCAGAAAAAGTAACTTTGCCTGAGTGACAGCGGTGTTTATCGCTTCACTCGGATGGGCATCGACCTGCAGCCATGCACCGAGACTTCCGGTCACGGTACGGCTGTCGGGACTAGCCACGCCGAGGTTCGACACCTTCCAGTCGCCGCCGAAGTATTTCTCGCTGCTGCGGGTGTACTTGAAATGGCTGCCGCCCAGCGCCGCGCCATGGTTGAAGCCGACATAACCGGGGCCGGCGAAACCGACCTCCCCGACCAGCCGCTGAACCAGTTTGTTCAGATAGAAATCCTGCCCGGCGCTGTAGCTGTCGCCGATCACCGAGACCGACAACACCTTTCCGGCCTTGCCTTCGCGCCACTGAGCAAAACGCTCGCGGGCGTCACCGATTTCAACCACCGACGCCGCGACCGGCGCTGCGTCATCCACTGCAACCATCAAGCACTTCCTTTAACCGAAACCGGCGTCGGAGAGCCATTCCCCGCCGTTTTTTTCGCCGCCGCACGCTCGCCCAGAAACAGCACCGAAGTGAAGTTGAACCGGCTGAAGATCGTCGACAGCAGCACCGGCCCGAGCAACCCGCAAGCCACGCCGCAGAACACCAGAATGCTTTCGTCCTTGATGCCCAGGCGCCCGAGCACCGAGCGCGAGGTGGCGGCGAACAACACATGAAACAGGAAAATCGCGTAGGAGTAACCACCAAGCCAGGTCAGCGCCTTCGAACGCATGTCACTCGAGAGCAGCGCGAAGCAGGACACGCATCCAACCGTCAGACCGATCAGGCTGCGGCGGTCGATGATCAGCTCGCGATCCAGCGACGCGATGTACAACAGCGTCAGGGAGATCAGCACAAACACCAACGGGCCAATGACTTTTAACCGTTGCTTCAACGCACTGACATTTTCCTGGCCGATCATGCCCGCCACAAAGAACGGCAACAGATAGGTCGCCCCGTTGATGCCGAACGCATCGAACTTGAACGGCGGCAACAGAAACACTGCGGCGGAAAACGCGAACAGCAGATACAGACGCGTCGCCGAGCGCAACAGCCCACGCCACTCCAGCAGGCCGACAAACATGAAAATGATGAACACCGCCTGCAGGAACCAGAAGTGGTTCACCGGCACATAGAACGACAACAGCGCGTCGATCACACCGACGTCCTTGTTGACGCCCGGCCCCACCGCCTGCAACACCGAGAACGGCACACCCACGCAAAACAGCGGCACGATCAGGCGCCGCACCTTGCCGGTGAAGAACGCCGAAAAGTCATTGCCGCGAATCTTGTAGATGGAATAGATGTAGCCCGAGATAAAGGTGAACAGCGGCATGCGCACGTACACCATCGAATCGGCGATCACCCGGAACGGCGAGCCGATGTCGATCTTCAAACCGCCACCCAACGGGCCGATCACGTGATAGAGCACCAGCAACAGGCACGCCAGGCCACGCAGGGTTTCGATCTCCAGGGACTTTTTCTTGCTCGACATAAAGCACCCGCCTCAATTCAGAATTCTTGATTCGACCCGCACCGGTTTGTTCGCCCGCAGCATCAAGCCCAGGCCCACGAACAACACCGGCACCACCATCGAGAAGTGTCGGGCGAACGAGCCGAAGTCCGGTTCGAACAAGCCTTGAACCAGCAGAAACGCCAGGGGAATCGCGATCAGTTCCTTGGGTTTGGTCTGGATCGGCACGCCTTTGTAATCGGTCGAGGTGATGACTTTGAACAGCAGCAGCGCGGTCATGATCATCAGCGCCACGAAGATCACCTGGCCCGGCCCGGAGAGCAGGATCAGCTCCACCGGGAACGACAGGCGGAAGAAGATGATCATCGAATCCAGGGCCTGCGAGACGAAGTCGCTGCCGCTGAGCCAAGAGACAATCAGCGACTTGGAACCCTCCTCGCCCGCCGTGCGCAGCTCGTTGTTGCTGGCGCGAATCGACGACACCGGAAAGCCCAGCGCCAACTGGATCGCCATGGCCACCGCCAGGTAGAACAGGAACAGCATCAGGAAGAAGGTCATGCGCGACACGTACTTCTTCATCATGCAGACGCCGACCCAGGACAGCGAAAACAGGATCCAGTAGGGCCGGATCAGCACGCCGTAGATCACCGCTGACAGGAAAAACCCGCCGCGATATTTGCGCGTCAGCGAGCTGAACAGAATGCTCAGCACCGCCACCGACACGATGATTTCCTTGGTCAGGTTCTCCAGGAAGAACGAACGCACCACGCCCCACAGGCACAGAGTGCCGAAGATCGCCAGCGGCATGCGCCGGAACACCACCACGGGAATCGCCGTGAGGAAAAAGTTGCAGAACATCCCGTAGGCCCAGGCGTTGGTCAGGTTGATCCCGGTGGGCCGCAGCAGGAACGCCGAACACTCGTAGGACGAGCGATCCGGCGAGAACGGGTTCCAGAAATTGCAGTTGTCGGCACGGGCATAGGAAGACCACAGGGTCATCGCATCCGGGCCCGGATCGCGGGGGATCAGCAACGGCATGGCCACCGACAGAAACAGGCCGGTGAACAGGATCAGGAATGACAGTGACGAATCGAGTTTCTTGCCGCGAAACTCGATGCACGGCAGTTTCAGGCCCATGACACGACAGCCTTTTTCGCACGCGTTGCACGGGTCAGCAGCGCAATCACGCCGAGCTGCACGATGATCCCGAAGACGTTGCCCCAGGCCGCGCCATAAATCGAATAGTGCTTGATCAGCACATAGCTGACCGGTACCGAAATCAGCAGGCAAAGGGCCGAACTGGCGAGGGATACCCGGCTGTTTTTCGACGCGATCAAGCCACCCCAGACGATGTCGCCGATGGCGCGTAGGGCGAAGGAAAAGATCAGCACGCCAAGGATTCCGTTGTCCGGACGCGGCACCGCTGCGCCGACGTAATCGAGCACGACATTGAAGAACAGATAGATCGCCACCGCGACTGCCGCTGAAACCAGCAGCGAACGCGCGACCCATTTGTTCACGAACAATTGCCTGACCGTGAACGCTTGTTGATCGGCCTGATAACGCTTGGCGAGCACCGGAATGCCGACCACCGCCACCACCGCGTAGGACAACGCCTGCAAGGTGTTGGCGGCCGACCAGGCGTACACGTATTTACCGAGGCTGGCGTAGGGTTCCAGATCAATGATCAGAAAGCGCTCGGCGTACTGACTCACTGCGATCAGGCCGGTGCCCAGGTAGAACGGCAGCCCGGCTTTCCACACGGTCGCCGTCGCCAGCGTCCCCTCTTCGCGTCCACGATGGACGTTCACCACAATCAGGTAACCGGCGACGATCACCAGCACGTTGGCGATGACCCACAGCCATAGCACGCTGGCGATTCCGGACACCCAGCCGAGCATCATGCCGCCCACGGCCAGCAGTGCCCAGAGGCCGGTCTTGATGAAGAACAGCAGCGCCCCCGCCGTGGCTTTCTGCGCGGAAAACACGAACGAGTTGATCTCAAAGGACAGGTGCTCGGTCAGCAGAACCAGGGTCACACAGGCAATCAATGCCGCCGTCGCCTCGACCTGCTGGAACAGCGAATAGATCAGCACCGTCAGCACCGACAACAGCAACCCCACGGCCAGGTACAGCAGCAGAACCTTGTCGACGACTCGCTTCGAACTGCCGCCGACACTGATCAGCCGATTGATCTCGGAGCTGAAGCCGACACTGTAGAACTTCGAAGCGATCAACGACGCCGCGACCACCACGCCGTAAAACCCCAGCGCCTCGTAACCGAGGTAATGGGTGATGGCGAGCACCAGCAGGAACTTCGCGCCCAGCGCTCCGCCGCGCAGCAACAAGCGGAATATCATCGAATGACGCCCTTGATGATGTCGTCCATGGCCACGGTTTTGGCTTCGATTTCACGGCAGGTGTCGGTCAGGCGCTTGCCGAAATCCGACAGCGCGTTCGGCGCAAAAACCGTGTCGATGATGGTGTCGACATTGATGTCGCCACCGTTGATGACCCAGTCCTCGACGCCCATGTCCTGATAGGCACCGAAGCCTTTGCGCTCGTAGCTGATGTGGTACGCCGGCACGCCGGAGAGCAGCGATTCGATCGCACCGTGCAGGCGCACGGAAATCACCAGGTCCGGCTGATATTTGGCAATCGTGGCCTTCAACGGCAGCAGGTCTTCGGTGATGCCCAGTTCGCGATAGAACGCTCCGTCATCGTTACCCCGCACAGCGCTCTGCACCGCGCAGACCACTTTGCTTTTGTTCTTCAGACGCTGCAGCAGCACCTTCAGATTGGCCACGTAGGCGAGCTTCTTTTCCTTGCTCCAGGCCGGCGGTTTGCGCAGCACTACGCACACGGTGGCCGGCGTCGAGGCGCAACGGGTGAACTTGGGTTGCTGCAGGATTTTGCCGGCCAGGGCCTGCACCGCGAGATCCGGTGCGCGGTAGACATTTTCGCAGGCATCGAACAACGCCGAGGAGCGGTTATCGCGCACGAACACCGCATCGGCGCTGGCGTAGTGGCCGACGATCTTGTCGCTGTCACCGTGGAACGGCCCGATGCTCTGCGGCAGGTACACCGACGGCACTTTGCTGAGGATCGCGGTCTCCAGTTGCTTGGCGTGGCCCAGTTTCAGCTTGATGTGTTCGAAGGCGCTTTTGGAGCGCATGTAGCCGCCACCGACGCCAACGATCAGATCGGTTTTCTTCAACAGATCCGCCAACCCGGCGTAGGACTGATTGAGGAATACCGCCTGCTTGACCCGGCCCAGGCCCTTGGCGGCCATGACCGGCGCATCGAAACGCGGGTGCGGCAGGTATTTGAAGGAATCCGGATCGGAGGCCACGACGCTGATCGAAGTGTCTTCGCCAAAGTTGCGCTGCACCAGCGCAATGGCCAGATCGACCAGCAGACCATCGCCGGAATTGGAGGCACTGTAGCCATGCAAAATCGTTACGTTCATGAGCGAAGTTCTACTTAATAAGAGGGAGCGGAATACACGTCGTAGGTCTGGCGGATCATCAACGCGGCGCTGAAGCGCTCGCGGACGATGCGCCGACCTTCGAGGCCAAGGACCGACAACGCGGGTTTCTGGATCTGCTTCAGGCGATCGGCCAATGCGTGGTGGTCACCGGTGGGGAACACGTAGCCGGACACTCCATGGGTGACCAGTTCAGGCAGCGAGGTGCAGTCGCTGGCGATCACCGGCAAGCCCAGCGCCATGCCTTCCAGAGGCACCATGGCGAAACCTTCCCAGCGACTCGGAACAATCAGCGCATCGGCCTGTTGATACAGCGCGTTGACCTCGGCGGGCGTGACCCACGGCAAGTACTGAACACCGTCCATTGGCGGGCACTCGACCGTCGCCTCGTTGACCGCACTGCCGACCACCGTCAGTTTCAGGTCGTTGCGTCCGGCCTTGGCGTAGGCCTTGAGCAGCACGTCGAAGCCTTTTTGATAGTCGAGCCGGCCGACGAAGAGCAGATGAATCGGCTGTGGATCCTCGGCTTTGCGCGCGTCATCCTTGGGGTGTATGCCGTTGTAGATCAGGCGCATGCGCTTGCGCTCGATGCCAAACGCTGCGGCTTTGTCCAACTCGTACTGGCTGACGCAAATGATCGTATCGGTGACCTTCTGCAGCACGCGCTCGATCCACGCATAGACTTTCTGCTTGATCGGCGAGCTTTCCATCAGGAACGAAAAGGCGTGCGGGCAATAGACGATTTTCGGTTTGCGCCACGGCCGCAGAAGCACGCACACGCAACGGCCGATCACCCCGGAAAACGTGCTGTGCAGGTGCACCACATCAGGTTTTTCCTTGAGCATCACTTGCATCAGTCGCCAGGCAAAACGAAGCAACGACGGCACATTGCGCCCGGTTCGCTCGAAGGTGCGGATCTGCTGCGGGGCGATGCCGTGCAGTTCCTTTTCCTGATCCTGCGGCACCAGATACACCAGCTCGTAGTTGGCTTGCTCATCGTCCGGGGACGCCGAAATCGTGCGGATCACCGTCGCGACGCCACCTTTTATCGTTTCAGCCACGTGCAGTATTTTTTTCACAACCCACCCACTTTCTTGCCTGTAAGAACAATCGCTGAAACTCAGGATTTGTCGGACGCATATTCGTAGTTGTAATAGCCGTAGCTGCCGTTGCCGTAGTAACTGGCCGCACGCTTCTCGACGCCGTTGAACACCGCGCCTTTCAACTCGATGCCGTTCTGGGCGAAGCGACGAATCGTCAGTTCGATCTCTTTGGCCGGGTTCACCCCGAATCGCGCGACGATCAGGCTGATGCCTGCTTCGCGACCGACAATCGCCGCATCCGTCACCGCCAGCAGCGGCGGTGTGTCGATGATCACCACGTCGTAGCGCTTGCTGAGTTCCGCCAGCAGGTCGCGGAAATTGGCGTGCATCAGCAGTTCGGAAGGATTGGGCGGCACCTGGCCACGGCTGATGAAGTGCAGGTTGTCGACTTCGACCTTGTTGATCGCCTGTTCGAGGGTGCAGCGCTTGACCAGCAAATCCGACAAACCGTTGGTGATCGGTGTGTTCAGCGTCTTGTGCAGATGCCCCTTGCGCATGTCGGCATCGATCAGCACCACGCGCTGGCCGCTCTGGGCCATGACCGCCGCGAGGTTGGAAGACACGAACGTCTTGCCGACCTGCGGGCTCGGGCCGGAAATCATGATGCGGTTGTTGGTAGAGTCCAGCGCCGCGAAATGCAGACAGGTACGCAGGCTGCGGATCGACTCGATGGACAGGTCCGTCGGATTGCGCAGGGCCAGCAAATACGCCGGTGTGTCCGCCGTGACTTTGGCGCGGACTTTCTTGGTGTCCTCTTCTTTTTGCAGGGCGCTGTAAGGGATCGATGCGTAGACCGGCAAGCCGAGTTGCTCGATGGCTTCCGGCCCCTCCAGGCCCTTGCTCAGGGACTTGCGCAACAGCACCAGGGCCACACCGACAAAGGCGCCGAGGAAGGTCGCAATCAGCACGATCAGGGCTTTTTTCGGTTTGACCGGACTGGTCAGGTCTACATCCGCCGAATCCACCAGACGCACGTTGCCCACGGCGCCGGCGCGGATGATGTCCAGTTCCTGGGACTTGTTCAGCAACTGGGTATAGATCTGCGAAGCCACTTCAACATCGCGGGTCAGGTTGAGCAGTTCCTGTTGCGTAGCCGGCAGGTCGCCAACCTTGCCTTCCAGCGACTTCTGTTGCTGGGTCAATTCACCGATCTGGGTCATCAGTGCACGATAGGCCGGATGCTGTCTGGTGAACTTGCGATCCATTTCCGCCTGCTGCATTTTCAGCTCGGAAATCCGCGTTTCAAGGGCGACGGACTGGCCGAGCACCGATTGGGTTTCCAGGGAGATGTTCACGGTCTTGCCGCGCGTCTGGTAGGCATTGAGCGCATCGCTGGCCTTGGCCAGGTCGCGTTTGACCTGCGGCAACTGGCTTTGCAGGAAGGCCAGGCTCTGCGCCGCTTCGGCCGAGGTGCGGCGTACGTTCTGGTCCACGTACAGCGAGGCGATCTTGTTGAGGATCTTCACTGCTTCAGCAGCGTCGGTGCTGGCCAGGGCCAGGCGGATGATCCCCGACTCCTTGCCCTGTTCGGAAATATCCAGCGCGTCCTGATACCCCTGAATAGTCACGATCCGTGGGTAGCGCACCACTTCAAACCGGGTGCCGGGGTTGGCCAACAGCTGCGTGATCTGCCCTTCTACGCCATCCTGTGCGAAGGCTTCACCAGCGGTGCCTTCTGCCAGCAGATTGTCGTTGTCGTCGAACAACTGAAAGCGATGCTGCTCGCCGGCGATCAGGCTGAGTTTCTTGCCCAGCAGCTCCTTGGGCAGTTCGAGCCGGGCGAACTCCAGCCGTTCACCGCCCCAAGCGTAGCTGCTCAGCCCGAAACGTGGCGGCGCGACGCTGAGTTCGGTTTCACCGCGATAGCGGCGGGAGAGAAAACCGCCAATCACCGGGAAAGTATTGGGGGTGACGTCGATGTCCAGGCGCAGATCGTCGACGGTCTTGCCGATCACCGCGCGGGATTTGATGATGCCGATCTCGGTCACGGACGGCGACTGACCACCCAGCATGCTGTTGAGGTCGGAGAAGCCGAGCATGTCATTCTTCTTCGGCTCGACCTGTACCAGCGCGTTGGCCAGATACACCGGCGTGGCCAGAATCGCATAGGCGACGCCGGTCATCATGAACGCGCCGGTGATAGCGCCGATCAACCATTTCTGATCGAGCAAACTGCCAAATATGCCGAGTAGATCAATACTGTCTTGATCGTTGTCACGGGTGCCGACTACTGACGGTAACTGCATAAGTCTTTCTTACCATTCACTGTTCTGAAGAATATTCATCAATGCCCGAGGCGTTGTGCCCATGAGCCAACAGCATCTTCAATCAATGCATGGGCATGAATAAAAGCGGCCTGCCCTTGACGATACGGATCCTGTATTTCTCGTTCGTTCTGCCACTTGCCGAGAAGAAACACTTTGCCCCTGGCGTGAGAGGCAATCTTCAGTACTTGTTTTACATGCTCTTTTTCCATCACCAGAATCAGGTCTGATTCATTGACGATGTCCGCTGTCAGTTGCCGCGCCTTGAAGCCTTCGGCGCACTGCCCACGGTCTTCCAGCACCTTGCGGGCTGTTGCCTCCATGGACTCACCAACCCTTGCGGACAAGCCTGCGGAGGTGACGGTGATCGTCGAGGGCGCCAGTGCGTTGCGCAGCAACAGTTCTGCTGTGGGACTTCGGCAAATATTGCCGACGCAGACGACAAGGATCTTTCTGAACAAGGTTTACTTTCCCGTGTAATGTCAATCGGCCAACATTCCGTGTGGATTGAAATAAACCCACCAGACTTTCCCGCACTCGGAAATAGATTCGCCTGTTAGTACCGGTGCATTAAGTACCACGGGGTCCAAAAGTCACCCAACCAGAATTACCGGACTAAAAATAACTGTGATTTTCGGAGCTTTTTAGACTCATGGTTTTCCGACAAAAAATAACATTCGCGCACTTTTCGGACTTTTCGGCATCGCATGAAAGTAACGAGATAAACATTGGCTAGATGTCATTTCTCATCAGGAGAGCAGACATGAAAGCAGCACATCTCAAACGTCTCGGCGCCCTTTCCCTTTTGTTGTTTGGCACAACGGCTCAGGTTGATGCCAGCGAGTTGTTCCCCGCACTGCCCCACCGAACGGTCGGCATCCAGGTCAAGGTTCAGAACTTTTCCGCTGCCGATGCCGCGCAGATCAAGGCAGCGGGTTTCAGCTTCGTGCGCCTGGGCGCGTGGAGCGACAGCCTGGGCGACAAGACCTATCAGAAACAGCTCGGCGATGCGTTTGCCGCCGCCGGATCCGCCGGCTTGCCAGTGCTGATGACGGTACGCGCCATCAAACCGCTGTCGGCAGACCCGGCCACCGCCGGCACGGCGTTTGCCAGCGCGGTCACCCGCCTTGAGCAGACCTACGGCTCTCAACTGGTCGCGATTGAAATCTGGAATGAACCGGATCTGAACACGTACTGGCCCACGGGCAATTTCAGCACCACGTTTGCGCCTTTCATGAGCGCGATGTGCAAGGCGCTGCAAGACAATCCCACCACCACTCCCGTGATCGGTTTCGGCTTCGCCCGGCCACCAAGCGCCGGTTCGGCCTCGACCGTAGCGCTGAACAGCATTCTCGGTACGTATCCCAAGTGTTTGAGCGCCATTTCCTACCACCCCTATGGCATGACGGCGACGCAGATCAGCAATGCGCAGACCTTCATCCAGCAGAACTTCCACCTGCCTGGCGTCATCAGTGAATGGGGGATTTCAGCACTTGCCTCCAACGGTGGTCCCGACGGACAGGCCACCAAGATCGCAGCGTTCATTGCCGATGTGAAACGACTGCAGATTCCGCTGACTTCGATCTACGAATGGAAAAACAGTGATTCGGGGAGCAATGACCGAGAGAAGAATTTCGGCTTGCAGACCTCGAACGGGCAACCGAAGCCCGCAGAAGCGGCCGTCAGAACGCAGCTGGAGTCCGAATAGGTCGCACATTCATCAGTCAGTTGCTTTGAACCTGTGCCGCGATTTGGCATCGTATCTATCGATACCGCGCCTCGCCCTTTCAAACAGCCGTTTTCAGGTTGTTGCCTGCGGGGCTATCGATACATCCACATGCCCTTGAGTGGCTGTCAGCGCTCGGGTAATGTCGTCAGACCCATAGGACAGAGCACACTCATGACTTCCAAGCTGGAACAACTCAAACAGTTCACCACCGTGGTTGCCGACACCGGCGACTTCGAAGCGATTTCCCGGGTCAAGCCGGTCGACGCCACCACCAACCCTTCCCTGCTGCTCAAGGCGGCGGCCATTCCGACCTATGCCGAGCTGCTGAACGCCGCCGTTCGCGACTGCAAGGGCGATGTCGGCCTGGCCAGTGACCGCTTTGGCGTCGCGGTGGGTCAGGAAATCCTCAAAGTGATTCCGGGCCGCATTTCCACCGAAGTGGATGCGCGCCTGTCGTTCGACAAGGACGCGATGCTCAAGCGTGCGCATCGCCTGATCGAGCTGTACGACAAGGCCGGCGTCGGCCGCGACCGCGTACTGATCAAGATCGCTTCGACCTGGGAAGGCATCCGGGCCGCCGAAGTACTGGAGAAGGAAGGCATCCAGACCAACCTGACCCTGCTGTTCTCCTTCGCTCAGGCCGCTGCTTGCGCCGATGCCGGCGTGTTCCTGATTTCGCCGTTCGTGGGTCGCATCTACGACTGGTACAAGAAGGCCAACGGCAACGACTACACCGGCGCCGATGATCCGGGCGTACAGTCCGTGACGCGCATCTACAACTACTACAAGGCCAATGACTACAAGACCGTGGTCATGGGCGCGAGCTTCCGCAACCTCAACCAGATCGAGCAACTGGCCGGCTGCGACCGCCTGACCATCAGCCCGGACCTGATCGACAAGCTGGCAGCAGACACCGGCAAACTGGAGCGCAAACTGGCCCCCGGTCACGCCGGCGAAGCACGTCTGAGCCTCAACGAATCGCAATTTCGCTGGTTGTCCAACGAAGATGCGATGGCCACCGAGAAACTGGCCGAAGGCATTCGTCAGTTTGCCCGCGACCAGGAAAAACTCGAGGCGCTGCTGCAAGCCAAGCTGTAACGGGCTGACGGCAAATGCAAAAAGGGCGAACCCTTACAGGTTCGCCCTTTTTTGTGCCTGATGGCTGGGGAATCAATGCCTTTCGAGGGCATTCACCAGATCATGGAAGGCTTCGCGGTTGGAGTCGTTCAGGCCCATGAGGATCTTGTGCGCTTCGAGCACCTTGATCCGCACGACTTCCTCAGACTGATCCTGATCCGGCAGGTCATCGAGGCATTCCGGGCAAGGCACGGGATGGTTGACGATATTGAACACCTGCTCGAAACCCATCGATTGCAGCAGACGGGTGATGTCGTCGTGGGTGGTGACCACGGTCGGCAGCAGGCCGACCTTTTGCCGCGACAGGATCGACAGCTTGGCCAGCAGACCCAGCGTGGTGCTGTCGATGCTCCGGGTTTCGGTCAGATCGATCACGATCGCGTTGAAATTCAGCGCGGTGAAGATCTTTTCAATAGTCGCATCCAACGCCGAACACAGGGTCAGGCGAACTTCACCGACGAACTTCAGGACGAAGGTGCCGTCCTGCTCGGCGAACTGGATTCTACCGGTACTCATTAAAGATTCCTGCTCAACACCAACAAGGCGATATCATCCGGCATCTCCCCTAGCGTGGCCAATCCAAAAACCTGCCGCAGGCCATCCAGGCTGCCGCCCGCCGACTTGACCCGTTGGGGCAAGGCAGCTTCTTTCTCTTTGAGTGTGGGTTCTGGCAAAAGATCCAGAATGCCATCAGACATCAGCGTCAGGCTGAATGTCGGTGGCAGCTCGAGCACGTGGTCTTCGTAGGTGGCTTCGTTGAAAAGCCCCACGGGCAGGCCGCGCCCTTCGAGGTAGCGAACACTGTCAGGCGTGTACAACACAGGCAACGGCAGATGGCCGCCGATGCTATAGGTCAACAAACCGGTCTCCTCGTCGATGACTCCACCGACCATTGTGACGTGTTTACCCAGCTTACAACTGATCAGCCCCCGGTTGATATGACCAAGGACTTCCGAAGGCTTGAATTCCGGCAAGGTGCCGTTGCGCTTGGACTCGAACAACAGGCGCGTGGTCATGAACTTCAGCAGTACGGTGACGAACGCCGAAGAGGCGCCATGGCCCGACACATCCGCCAGATAGAACGCGACCCGACGCTCGTCCACCCGGAAATAATCGACAAAATCACCCGACAGGTACAACGACGGGATGATCTGGTGGGCGAATTTGAACGCGTCGATGGTCCAGGGGCTTTCCGGCAGCATGTTCATCTGCACCTGGCGACCGGCGTTCTGGTCTTCCTGAAGCAGATTCAGGCTGGCTTCGAGCTCACGGTTGGCCTTTTCCAGCTTCTCGCGGTAGCGCTGGTTTTCCAGCAGCAGACGCGCACGATCCAGAGCCCGGCGCACGGAGTGCTCGAGCACGGCCAGATCTTCGAGAGGCTTGATCAGGTAATCCGCCGCGCCCAGGCGTAGGGCCTCGACCGCGTCGTTCATCACGCCGGCACCCGAAACCACGATCACAGGCGTCTGTGGTGACCGCTCGGTGACCTGACGAATGAGTTCGAGACCGCCCATCTGCGGCATGCGCAGATCGCAGATGACCAAGTCGGGCTTGTCTTGCTCGAATACCTGAAGACCCTGCTGGCCGTTACTGGCCTGCAAGACGCTGAAACCACTGTCTTCCAAATAGGCCGCGAGGCTCGCGCGCACTACTTCGTCATCATCGATTATCAGCAGCGTGGCACTGGTTTTTGGCATGTGGGCAAACGGCGCCAGAATTAGGTTGGCGTAGCAGGCGGGGCAAAGGCCCGGCGCAGACTACTGGATTCGCTTTCTAGCCTCTCTGCTGCACCGTTTCAGAGCGTTTGCCCTGTACACGGTTGCACCAGAGGTGCCCTTCTAAGGCGCAGACGGTACTCCCATCCTTCGAGCGTTTCAAGCATGCGCCGATGGTCGCTTGGAGACTTTGTTTGTCAAATCACTCGCAGTTATAAGAACGGCTTCAACCGTAACCCAATCATTGGATGCGCCCACAAAAAAGGCGACCTCGCGGTCGCCCCTTCATGTCGATCAATCGAGATCAAAAATCGTCTTCGACGTGGCCGTCCTTGACCTTGAACTCGCGGTTCTGCAGGTAGGCATTGCGGATGAAAGTGTACTTGTCGCCGCTGATCAGCTTCTCGCTGGACAGCAGGCTGGCGCGGGTGTCGACGATGTTCAGGCCGTAGATGGTGTTGCGCGCCGGGATGTCGTTCATGTAGCGGTACGGTGCGGTGTAGGTGTCTACGTACTTGGACGGCGCATCACGCAGGGTGCTCGGGCCGAGCAACGGCAGCATCACGTACGGACCGCTGCTGACGCCCCAGTAGCCGAGGGTCTGGCCGAAGTCTTCATCACTACGCTGCAGGCCCATCTTGGTGCCCACATCGAAGAAGCCCAGCAGGCCGAAGGTGGTGTTGAAGATCAAGCGCGCGGTGTCGACACCGGCGGCGGCCGGTTTGGCCTGCAGGATGTTGTTCGCCAGGTTGGTGATATCGCCGACGTTGCGGAACATGTTGTGGATGCCGTCTTCCAGGAATTGCGGCGTTACATATTCATAGCCCTGCGCCAGAGGTTTCAGCGCGTAAGTGTCGACGAAGTCGTTGAACTGGAAGATCGGACGGTTGACGCTTTCCCAAGGGTCTTCTTCCGTTGCCGCCTGGGCAACGAACGGAACCAGCATCACGCTGGCGCATACACAAAGCTGAGCGAGAGGGTTGCTCCAGCGCATAGAAAAACTCCTTGGATTGTACATACGCGGCATGCGGGCCACGGTCATAAGAGGTGCAGTATAAGACGGAAACAAGGTTTTAGGCATTTCCGGCGTGAACACCTCTGTAGGACGCATCGTCACGCACTTGTCATCCAACTGTCACCGGCAATGCTTAGCCTGACTTCTATTTCAGGGATGTTTTCCATGCCTCAAGCCGAAGCCTTGCCCCTGTCCGCCCCCAACCTGACGGCCGTGCTGTTCGGGCTCAGCGGTTGCCTGGTGGACTTCGGCGCCCGTGCCCGCGATCACGCCAGCCCCGGCACAGAGCACGCCGACGCCACGCCAGGCGCGCTCGACAGCCTGCGCAGCCTGCAGCGCCAACTGATCCCCTGCGCCTGGCTCGATGACTTGCCCCCTGCCCTCTCCCAAGTACTTGCATCCGGGTTGCCTGACTGGATCAAACCTTCGCAACATTCGGCAACACACAATCCATGGCCGGCACCGAATGCCTGCTGGCAAGCCCTGATGACGTTGAATGTCGATCGCCTGGACGGCTGCGTGTTGGTCAGTGGCGAACCGCGTTTACTGCAATCGGGCCTGAATGCCGGGCTGTGGACCATTGGCCTGGCGTCCTGCGGCTCACTCTGCGGCCTGACCCCGAGCGAATGGCAAGACCTCAGTCAGAAAGAACGCGAACAACTGCGCGGCAAGGCCACGGTGCAACTATTCGGCCTGGGCGTGCACTCGGTGATCGATCATCTGGGCGAACTCGACACCTGCCTGGCGGACATCAGTCTGCGCCGCCTCAAAGGCGAAAAGCCCTGACCGGGATCATGCAGGTTCATCGAGAGTGGATTAGTCTTAAGGAGAGCCATAGACCTTTGGCGCACGGCTGCGGTCTATGCCAGTGCCTCTCGATAAAAGGAAAACACCATGCCCGCCCGCGAACTGCAAGAACAGCTCAACACCCTGCGCGAGCAACTGGATCAGAATCCGCCGCTGTCGGAAGCCGAGCGCGCAGACCTGCACGCACTGATGCAACAGATCGAACTGGAACTTGAACTGGAAACCAAAACCCAGGATTCCAATCTCGCCGATGGCGTGAACCTGGCCGTCGAACGCTTCGAACTCGAACACCCCACCATCGCCGGCACCCTGCGCAACATCGTGAATTCCCTGGTCAGCATGGGAATCTGAAGCTCGCGAATACAAAAAAGCCCTGCCAGTGATGGCAGGGCTTTTTCATGTGCGCGTTGCGGGTTACTGACGAACCAGGCGATGGTTCGGCAACTGCACACTTTCCGTGCTGCGGTACGGGTTGATATCCAGCCCGCCCCGGCGCACGTAACGTGCGAACACCGTCAGTTTTTCCGGTTTCAGCAAACGCTGCAGGTCGAGGAAAATCCGCTCAACGCATTGCTCATGGAAGTCCGAGTGCTGGCGGAAGCTGACGATGTATTCCAACAGACTGGCGTGATCCAGCGCCGCGCCCCGATATTCCACCACCACACTGCCCCAGTCCGGCTGGCTGGTCACCGGGCAGTTGGATTTGAGCAGATGGCTGTGCACGCTCTCCTCCACCACGCGCGAATCGTCGCAGCGCAGCAGTTCGGGACGCGGATGTTCGTAGTTGCTGACGCTGATATCCAGGTCATCAATGCACACACCCGGCAGCGCGACCACGCCTTCGGCTTCGACCTCTTTCAGGCTGCGGACCCGCACACCCACCGGCTTGCCGGCAGCGGCGGACAAGTCCTTGACCAGCGTTGCCTCCAGGCTCTCTGTATCAGCGAACGGGGTCTGGTTCAACGAGTTCAGGTACAGCTTGAAGGACTTGGATTCGATGATGTTCGGCGAGTCCGCCGGAATGCTGAATTCGCCGATCGCCACCACCGGTTTTCCCGACTGCAGCAACCACGACAGTTCGAAGCAGTTCCAGAAATCCACACCTTTATAGGGCAGGGTCTCGGCGGTCAGGCCCAGCTCGGCCCACTTCGCGGTGCGCGGGATCGGAAAGAGCAAGGACGGTGTGTAAGTGGCGATGTATTCGCTGGACTTGCCCAGCGGCGAATGTTCGGCTGCGGGATGCATGGCGGAAACCTGACTGAAGAATCAGCGGATTCTATCAGCCTTTGCTCCCGCCTTTGAGTGCTTACTGACTGACAGTCAGTTTGCCGACCATTCCGGCCTGGTAGTGCCCGGGAATATTGCAGGCAAACTCCAGGCTGGTCGCCTTGTTGAAGGTCCAGGTCAACTCGGCGGTCTTGCCGGGCTCGACCAGCACGCTGTTAGGGTCGTCGTGCTTCATGACGTGCCCCATCGAACCATGATCCATGCCCGCCATATCGTGGGACATTTCCTTCATGCCGGTCGGCGTCAGCATGCCGCTTTGCTGCATCTGCAACATTTCCTGCTGATGTTTGGCATGCATCGCTGCATCGCCGAGGTTGAATTCGTGCAGCAACTGGCCTTTATTCACCAAAACAAAACGAATGGTCTCACCGGCCTTGATGTCGATGGCCTTCGGATCGAACGACATGTCGCCCATCACCACTTTAATGCTACGACTGGCCTTGGCGGCCGGCGCCGACTGGCCGAAGTCATACGTGTGCGCAGGGTCGGCCCAGACGGATGAACTCAGCGCCAGCAAACAGGCGGCGACGGCCAGAGGGTTGCGCAAAAACATAGTCATACTCCAACAAGAAAAGGTTCAGCCTGTGGGAAACTTTAGTCCGCCCGCGCTGGCAGCTACCTGACAGGCAGATTACAACTTTGTCAGCTTGGCGCTTGTGACAACGTCCCACGGTATAAAGCTTTCGATCCTACAACCCCGAGTTGCCCATGAAACTGCTGATCGTCGAAGACCAACCGAAAACCGGCCACTACCTGCGCCAGGGACTGACCGAGGCCGGTTTCAACACTGAACTGGTGGCCGACGGCAACACCGGGCAACAACTGGCGTTGAGCGGTGACTACGCCCTGCTGATCCTCGACGTGATGCTGCCCGGGCGCAATGGCTGGCAGATTCTGCAAGCGGTACGCAGTGCCGGGCTGGAAACGCCGATCCTGTTTCTGACGGCCAAGGACACCGTGGAAGACCGGGTTCACGGCCTGGAACTCGGTGCCGACGATTATCTGGTCAAACCCTTCGCCTTCTCCGAACTGTTGGCCCGGGTGCGCAGCCTATTAAGACGTGGCAGCGCCACACCGCAGGAAACCTGCCTGCAACTGGCCGATCTGCGCCTGGACCTGATTCGCCGCCGGGTCGAACGCGGTGGTCAACGCATCGATCTGACGGCGAAAGAGTTTGCCCTGCTGGAAATGCTCCTGCGACGCCAAGGCGAAGTGCTGCCCAAATCCCTGATCGCCTCCCAGGTCTGGGACATGAACTTCGACAGCGACACCAACGTGATCGAAGTGGCGATTCGCCGTCTGCGCCTGAAGATCGATGATGACTTTCCCGACAAACTGATCCACACCGTGCGCGGCATGGGGTACGTGCTTGAAGAGCGTGCTGTCTGATGCGCCGCCTGTCACTCGGCAGTCGGCTGGCGTTGCTGTTCGCCGCGTGCACCGCGACGGTTTCGCTGGTGGCGGGCGTGGTCTTCAATCGGGCCAGCGAGGCGCACTTCATTGAACTCGACCGGCAAATGCTCGAAAGCAAGCTGATCAATGTGCGTCAGACGTTGCTGAGTGGCAGCGACGCCGCACATATCACCGATGAGTTGAGCCAACAGGGCGATGTCACCCTGCGCATCAGCGGCCCCGAGGGGCAGCGCTGGTTCGGCCGTTCCCTGCAAATGCCGGCGAACCTGCCACAGCAGCACGGCCTGGCCACCGTCAACGATAGCGGCACGGATTACCGTCTGCTCAATGCTCCGCTTTACCCGGAACAACCCGACTCGCCACAGTTGACCCTGCTGCTGGACATCACCCACCACCAGCACTTCCTGCAACGCATGCAGCATCTGATCTGGCTGACCGTCGGTCTTTCGGCGCTGGCGACCGCGCTGCTCGGCGCCTGGGCAGCCCGTAGCGGTCTTCGTCCATTACGTCGAATGAGCGCAGTCGCTCGTGGGATTTCGGCCCAATCGCTGAATGCACGACTCCCGGAAGCGCAAATGCCTGCAGAACTCACGGAACTGGCCCACAGCTTCAACGCCATGCTCGGACGTCTCGATGATTCTTTTCAGCGACTTTCGGCGTTCTCCGCCGACATCGCCCATGAACTGCGCACCCCGCTGTCGAACCTGCTGACCCACACACAGGTCACCCTCACCCGCCCTCGTCCACTCGAAGATTATCGCGAGGCCCTGCACAGCAACCTCGAAGAGCTGCAATGGATGGCGCAACTGGTCAACGACATGCTTTATCTGGCCAAGGCTGACCACGGATTGCTGGTGCCCAAGCGTGAACCCCTGGAGCTGGCGGAAGAAACCGATGCGTTGCTGGAGTTTTTTGCGCCGCTGGCCGAAGACGCTCAGGTAAGCCTGAGCCGTGAAGGTAAGGGTCGGTTTGAAGGTGACCGCGCGATGCTGCGCCGGGCGCTGTCGAATCTGCTGGATAACGCATTGCGCTTCACGCCGTCAGCAGGCGATGTGCGCGTGCGCATCGCTGAACAGGCGAAATCCTTGAGAGTGACCGTGGAGAACAGTGGCGAGGGGATTTCTTCGGAGTTGTTGCCGCGTTTGTTCGACCGCTTTTACCGGGCTGATCCGGCGCGCCAGGAAGGCAGCAGCGAACACGCCGGATTGGGACTGGCGATCACTCAGTCGATCATCCGGGCCCATCGCGGGCAGATTCATTGCGAATCCGCTCAGGGCTGGACGCGGTTTGTGATTGAGTTGCCGCAAAACGATTGAGGCCGGCAATGCCGGCCTCAATGGGGGAGCTTACGAGTAACGCAACGCGTGCGCCGGCTCGATCTTCGCCGCCCGCCACGCCGGGTAGACGGTGGCCAGGAAGCTGAGAATGAAGCCCGCCGAGCAGATCAGTAGCACGTCGCCGCCCTGCAATTCCGAGGGCAGGTTGCTGACGAAATACACGTCGGAACTGAAGATGTGCTGCCCGGTCACTCGCTCGACCCAGCCCACCATCTCACTGACATTCAGCGCGGCAATCACGCCCAACACGCCACCAATGATGGTGCCGACGATGCCGATCACCGTGCCCTGCACCATGAAGATCGCCATGATCTGCCGTGGCGTGGCGCCGATGGTGCGCAGGATCGCAATGTCCGCGCCCTTGTCGTTCACCACCATGATCAAAGTCGCGATGATGTTGAACGCCGCCACCGCGACGATCATCAACAGCAACAGACCGATCATGGTCTTTTCCATTTTCATTGCGCTGAACAGGCTACCCTGGGTGTGGGTCCAGTCGTCAGCCTTGAAATCAGTGCCAAGGCCGGTGGCGATGTCGGACGAAACCTTCGGCGCGGCATACAAGTCCTTCACCGCCAGACGCACGCTCTGCACCTGATTCGGCTCCCAGTGCTGCATGGTCGCTGCATCGGCCACATGGATCAGCCCCATGGAACCGTCCAGCTCGGCGCCGACCTTGAAGATGCCGACCACATTCAGACGCTGCATACGCGGGGTGATGCCGCCGGGTGCAGTGCTGACTTCCGGCACAATCAGGGTGATCTTGTCGCCGACGTTCAGGCGGAAACGCCGGGCCGTGATTTCACCCAGCACCACACCGAATTCGCCCGGCTTCAAGGCATCGAGACGGCCCTGAACGATATGCTGGGCCACGATCGATACCTTGCCTTCCTGGGCCGGGTCGACGCCACTGATCTGGATCGGCTGCATCATGCCCTTGTAGGACAGCATACCTTCCATCTCGGTGAACGGCACGGCGGCCGTGACTTCAGGATTCTTCAGGGCAGCAGCAGCCACCGGCTGCCAGTCGTCAATCGGCTTGACGCCGACGATGGTCGCGTGAGGCACCATGCCGAGAATGCGCGAGCTCATTTCACGCTGGAAGCCGTTCATCACCGACAGCACTACGATCATCGCCAGCACGCCGAGGGCGAGACCGATCATCGAGGTCATCGAAATGAATGAAACAAAGCGATTGCGGCGCTTGGCGCGGGTATAGCGCGTGCCGATAAAGATCGATAACGGTCTGAACATTCGCTGGGGCACCGTATAAAAATAAAAGACCCGACGCCTTTTCAGGCATCGGGTTTCAAGCCGTCAGATGGGGGTCAGGCAACCTTCCTGCAACTGCAGGACGCGGTCCATCTGGCGAGCCAGGTTCATGTCGTGAGTCACCACCAGGAACGCCGTGCGCATCGAAGTGCTGAGCTCCAGCATCAGGTCCTGAATGCCTTCGGCGGTGTGGGAGTCGAGGTTGCCGGTCGGCTCGTCGAGCATCACCAGGCCCGGGTTGTTCACCAGCGCACGGGCAATGGCCACGCGCTGTCGTTCGCCACCGGACAACTCGGCCGGTTTGTGTTCCAGGCGATGGCCCAGACCCACTCGTTCCAGCAACGCCGTGGCCCGCTGACGCGCTTCCGGGATCGCAGTCTTGCCGATCAGCAGCGGCATGCAGACGTTTTCCAGCGCGGTGAACTCCGGCAGCAGGTGGTGGAACTGGTACACGAAGCCGAGGGCACGGTTACGCAGCAGGCCACGCTTCTTCTCGCTCAGCGCCGAGAGCTCTTCACCGTCGAGCCAGACACTGCCCTTGGTCGGCGTATCGAGACCGCCAAGAAGGTTGAGCAAGGTACTTTTGCCCGAACCGGACTTGCCGACGATCGCCACTCGCTCGCCCGGGTGCAACTCCAGTTGCAGGTTGGCCAGTACTTCCACCGACTCCGGGCCTTCCTCGTAGGACTTGCCCAGGTTGCGGCAGCTCAGGATTGCTTTTTCACTCATGCCCGACTCACTCATAACGTAGCGCCTCCGCCGGCTGGGTGCGCGCGGCACGCCAGGCTGGATACAGGGTGGCGAGGAAACTCAGGACCAATGCAGCAGCGCAGACCATGATCACGTCCTGGCTCTGCACCTGCGATGGCAGGTAATCGATGAAATACACGTCGGCGTTGAGGAACTTGTGCCCGATCAAGCCTTCGAGTGCCGAAATCGCGGCGCTGACGTTGAGCGCCGCCAGGATTCCGACCACGGCGCCGATGGCCGTACCGACCACGCCGATCACCGTGCCCTGCACCATGAACGTGCGCATGATCGTGCCCGGCGTGGCGCCCAGCGTGCGCAGGATGGCGATGTCGCCTTTCTTGTCGTTCACCACCATCACCAGCGTTGAAATGATATTGAACGCGGCAACCGCGACAATCAGCAGCAACAGCAGGCCGATCATGGCTTTTTCCATGCGGATCGCCTGATACAGGTTGCCGTGGGTTCGGGTCCAGTCGCGAGCGTAGTAATGGTCTTCGCCGAGGCGCTGGGCGATGTTCCACGCCTCGCGCGGTGCCTGGAACAGATCGTCGAATTTCAGGCGCAGGCCCTGCACCTGATCCGGCTTCCAGCGGTGCATCTTCGCCAGATCCTGCAGGTTGGTGACGCCCAGGTAACCGTCCAGCTCGCCGGCGCCGACATGGAAGATGCCGACCACGGTGAAGCGTTTCATGCGCGGGAACATCCCGGCCGGGGTCACGCTGACCTCCGGCGCGACGAAGGTGATCTTGTCACCGAGGCCCACGCCGAGCTTGGTCGCGGCCTTGTCGCCGATCACGATGCCGAAACTGCCGGGCGTCAAATCGTCGAGTTTGCCCTGCTTCATGAAGTTGTCGATGATCGAGACGTTGCGCTCCAGCGCCGGATCGATGGCATTGAGCAACACCTTGGACACCTGGCCGTTGTTGGTCAGCAGGCCCTGCATCTGGGTGAACGGCGCGACGGCCGCCACCTGCGGGTTCTGCTTGACCTTGGCGGCCAGGCTCGGCCAGTCGCTGATGGCTTCACCGGATTCGATGGTCGCGTGGGGCACCATGCCCAGCACGCGGGTGCGCATCTCATGATCGAAGCCGTTCATCACTGACAACACCACGATCATCACGACCACGCCAAGGGCGAGCCCGATCATCGAAGTCAGGGAAATAAACGACACAAAATGATTGCGACGCTTTGCACGGGTGTAACGCGTGCCGATAAATACGAAGAGAGGTCTGAACATGTCGGGGCTTGTTCGGAGGGAAAAGGAACGTCCTTGTGGCGGGGGTCGATAACCAGCTTTACACTCAGACCACCGCCGCTACCATGGGTTCGCCATGTCGACATTAGATGAAGAAGATCGCCGCGAATACTACCGTATCGAGGATTCGATCGCACTGGAAATTCGGCCCCTGTCCGCTGCTGAAGCCGCAGGCCAGGAAGTGTTGCAGGATGCTTCCCCGTTATTCAACGTGCTCAGTGAACTGCACCTGAGCGAATTCGAATCACAACACCTGTTGCGACAGATCAACGAACGCGACCGTGCCATCGCGGCATTCCTGAAATCCCAGAACAAGCGCATCGACCTGCTCAGTCAGGTCATCGCCCTGACCGCACTGGGGCAGATCGGCGAGCCGCAACCGGTGATCATTTCCGAGGGCGGTGTCGACTTCCAGAACCCGACCCCGATAGCCGCCGGCTCACGCCTGTCGGTAAAAATGGTGTTGATGCCACAGGCCCACGGCCTGCTGCTGCGCGCCCGGGTCACCCATTGCGACCGCAAGGGTGACGGTTACGACATCGGCACCGAGTTCGAACACTTGACCGACGCCCAGCGCCAGTTGCTCGCCCGCTATATTTTGCAAAAGCAGGCACAGGAAAGACGTCTGGCCCGCGAACAGAACGAATCAGGCATTTAATTAAGGAAGAACCGTGACCCTTATCTACGGCCACCGCGGCGCCAAGGGCGAAGCACCGGAAAACACCCTGACCAGTTTTCAGGAATGTCTCAAGCACGGCGTACGCCGTTGCGAACTGGACCTGCACCTGTCCAAGGACTGCGAGTTGATGGTCATCCACGACCCGACCCTCAAGCGCACTACCGAGCGCCGTGGCAAGGTGGTCGAGCACTCCGCCGCCGATCTGGTGACCTACGACGCCCGCAAGGGTGGCCCAGGCTGGATCAAGCCGTGCCCGATTCCGACGCTGGAAGAACTGTTCGAGAAATGTGATTTCGATCACTGGCAGCTCGAAGTCAAAAGCGCCTCGCGCACCCGCGCCGCCACCACCGTTCTGGCCATTCGTGAAATGGCGGTCAGGCACGGGCTGCTCGACAAGGTGACGATCACTTCGAGTTCGCGGGAAGTATTGAAAGCGGCGCTGGATCTGGTACCGGACGTGTCACGGGGCCTGGTGGCCGAGTATGCCTGGCTCGATCCGCTGAAGGTCGCCGCAAGCTACGGCTGTGAAATTCTGGCCTTGAACTGGACGCTGTGTACGCCGGAACGCCTGCAGAAGGCGCAGCGTCAGGGGCTGCATGTGTCGGTGTGGACCGTCAACGAGCCTGCGCTGATGCGCAGACTCGCCGACTTCGGCGTTGACAGCCTGATTACAGACTTTCCCGGTTTGGCCACTGCCACCCTTGGGAATAGCTGAAATCGGTCTCCCCGGCCGGCTCAGGCCACCGGCCGGAGCCCGTCAAAAAAGCCGATTGAGGCCATCGTACGCCGCTACCCGATAGGCTTCGGCCATGGTCGGGTAGTTGAACGTGGTGTTGACGAAGTACTTCAAGGTATTGAGCTCGCCCGGCTGGTTCATGATCGCCTGACCGATGTGCACGATCTCCGACGCCTGATAACCGAAGCAGTGAACGCCCAGCACCTGCAGGGTTTCACGGTGGAACAGGATCTTCAGCATGCCTTGCGGCTCGCCGGCGATCTGCGCCCGCGCCATGCTCTTGAAGAACGCCTTGCCCACTTCGTACGGCACCTTGGCCTGGGTCAGTTCCTGCTCGTTCTTGCCGATCGAGCTGATCTCCGGAATGGTGTAGATGCCGGTCGGCACGTCATTCACGAAACGCCAGCTGCCATTGTCGACGATGCTGCCGGCTGCCGAACGACCCTGGTCGTGGGCGGCGCTGGCCAGGCTTGGCCAGCCGATCACATCACCGGCGCCATAGATGTTCTGCACGCAGGTGCGGTAATTCTCGTCGACTTCGATCTGGCCACGGCTGTTGACTTTGACACCGATGTTTTCCAGCCCCAACTGATCGGTGTTGCCGGTACGGCCGTTGCACCAGAGCAAGGCGTCGGCCTTGATCTTCTTGCCGGACTTCAGATGCAGGATCACACCGTTGTCCACGCCTTCAACGCGGTCATACTCTTCGTTATGACGCACGGTGATGTTGTTGTTGCTGAAGTGATAGCTCAACGCCTGGGAGATTTCCGAGTCGAGGAAGCTCAGCAATTGCCCGCGGTTGTCCACCAGTTCGACCAGCACGCCCAGACCACTGAAGATCGAAGCATATTCGCAACCGATCACGCCGGCGCCGTAAACGATCAGTTTGCGCGGGGTGTGGCCGAGGCTGAGGATGGTGTCGCTATCGTAGATGCGCGGGTGGTGGAAATCGATGTCCGCCGGGCGATAAGGACGCGAACCGGTGGCGATGATGATGTGCTTGGCCACCAGCTTCTCGACCACGCCGTTGGCGCAGACCACTTCGATGGTCTGCTCGTCGGCGAAGCTGCCGGTGCCGAAGAACACGTCGACGCGGTTACGGGCGTAGTAGCCGGTACGCGAAGCGACTTGTTTGGAGATGACTTTCTCGGCGCTTTTCAACACGTCCGGGAAGGAGAACCAGCGCGGCTCACCGATCGCACGGAACATCGGGTTGGTGTTGAACTGCATGATCTGCCGCACCGAATGACGCAGGGCCTTGGACGGGATGGTGCCCAGGTGGGTGCAGTTACCGCCGACCTGGCGACGGCTGTCGACCATCGCCACCTTGCGCCCTGCTTTGGCGGCGTTCATTGCCGCGCCTTCTCCCGCCGGGCCGGAACCCAGCACCACCACGTCGTAGTTGTAGACAGCCATGCGTACTCCTCAGAACAGGCCGCGGTGCCAGCAGCACCGGCGGCTAAATCACGCCGAACAACGGCGCGAAGGAACAATTGGGGGCCAGTTGAAAACCCGGACATAGTCTATAGAAGCGTCAACGCCGCGCACATTAACCCTTGGTCGCGTCGTAGGCTACTTTTGCCTGCACTACAACACCAGCTTTCGCATTGCCCCGGGTCAATTTTTTGCGCCACTGAGGCGTTCGAACGCCGGACTGGTGCGGGTGACGAAACCTGTATCGGCACGAATCACAAAGAATGCACCAATGTCGTGTTTTTCGGCATAGTCCCAGGCCTTTTCCGGACCGAGAATCAGCAACAGTGTCGATAGTCCATCGGCCATCAAGGCTGAAGGATGTATCACCGTGACTGACGCCAGGTCATGTAGGACGGGCGACCCGGTGCGGGCATCGAAGGTGTGGGAATAGCGCCGGCCATCCTGCTGAAAATAGTTGCGGTAGTCACCGGACGTGGAAAGGCCATAACCATCGACGTTAATGACGCGCTCCGCCACCTGCTGATCGTCACGGGGCTCTTCCAGCGCGATGCGCCATGGCGAGCCATCGAGTTTCTTGCCGGACGCCTTGAGCTCGCCCGTCGCTTCGGCGAGGTAATCATGAATGCCCATGGCGTCGAGCCGCGCGGCAATGGTGTCGACCGCGTAACCGGCAGCGATGCTGTTGAAATCGACTTCGACCGCCGCGTCCTTGCATAACTGGTCGCCATCGACACGTAAATGCCGGTAGCCCACCCGTTTCTCCACCTCGGCCAGCGCATCGGCGCTCGGTACTTTTTCTTCACGCCCCTGGGGACCGAAACCCCAGAGATTGAGCAGCGGCTCTACGGTCAGGTCGTAGGAACCTTCGCTTTGTTGTGACAGCTGCTCGCCAACCCGCACCAGTTCGAGGATCGGTGCGGACATGGTCTGACAGCGATCGGCGGGTAATGCGTTGAAACGCGAAATATCGGAGTCGGCGCGGTAGGTGGACATTTGTTGATCCACGTCGGCGAGAATCTTCTCCACTTCGATGCGGACATCCTGCGGTGCAGGCAGATTGGCCCGGCGTACGTACTTGATCGAATAAGTGCTGCCCATGGTCGGGCCGCCGAAGCTCTCCAAGGAGTCGCCGTTGCCGCATCCGGACAAAATGCCGAGCAGACCCACGAAAACCACAAACCGTCCAGTTAACAATTCTTCATCTCCGAGCAAAACCGCGCCGGCCATTATGGCCACAGAGCCCGCTCGCTCCCAAACGGCTGCACCGCTTTCATACAAAATCAAAAAAGTGAGTACCTGAACATGTCCTCCTCCACGGGCAAAGGCAAAGCGATTTTTCGCGTTGTCAGCGGCAACTTTCTCGAGATGTTCGACTTCATGGTCTACGGCTTCTACGCCACGGCCATCGCCAAGACCTTCTTCCCTACCGATAGCGCTTTCGCCTCCCTGATGCTTTCGCTCGCCACCTTCGGCGCAGGCTTTTTGATGCGTCCTTTGGGCGCGATCTTCCTTGGAGCCTACATTGACCGACACGGGCGACGTCAGGGCCTGATCATTACCCTCGCACTGATGGCGGCCGGTACCGTGCTGATTGCCTGCGTGCCGGGCTATGCCACGCTCGGTGTCGCCGCGCCGCTGATCGTACTGTTCGGCCGGTTGCTGCAAGGCTTCTCGGCCGGCGTGGAACTGGGCGGCGTGTCGGTGTATCTGGCGGAAATCGCCACACCAGGGCGCAAGGGCTTCTTTGTCAGCTGGCAGTCCGCCAGCCAGCAAGCAGCTGTGGTGTTCGCCGGACTGTTGGGCGTTGGCCTCAACCACTGGCTGAGCCCGGACCAGATGGGCGAATGGGGCTGGCGCGTGCCGTTCCTGATCGGCTGCATGATCGTTCCGGTGATCTTCGTCATTCGTCGCTCGCTGGAGGAAACCCCGGAGTTCCAGGCGCGTAAACATCGCCCTACCTTGCAGGAAATCGTCCGCTCGATCGGTCAGAACTTCGGCATTGTCCTTGCCGGCATGGCACTGGTGGTGATGACCACCGTGTCGTTCTACCTGATCACCGCCTACACCCCGACCTTCGGCAAGGCGGAACTGCACCTGTCGGACTTCGATGCATTGCTGGTAACGGTGTGCATCGGCCTGTCGAACTTCTTCTGGCTGCCGGTAATGGGTGCACTTTCCGACAAGATCGGACGTAAACCCCTGCTGCTGGGGGCGACGATCCTGGCGATCCTGACCGCCTATCCGGCGCTTTCGTGGCTGGTGGCAAACCCGAGCTTCAGCCATCTGCTGATCGTCGAGTTGTGGCTGTCGTTCCTGTACGGTTCGTACAACGGCGCGATGGTGGTGGCGCTGACCGAAATCATGCCGGTGGAAGTGCGTACAACCGGTTTCTCGCTGGCCTACAGCCTGGCCACAGCGACCTTCGGTGGCTTCACGCCAGCTGCCTGCACTTACCTGATCCATGTGCTGGACAACAAGGCGGCACCGGGGATCTGGCTCAGTGGCGCAGCCGTATTGGGCCTGGTCGCAACCCTGGTGCTGTTCCGGGGCAACAAGCACGAACTGCGCACGGCACAAGCAGCCATCCCCCGCTGACACAAATCGCGCACAAACAAAAACGCCCCGACAATGTCGGGGCGTTTTCATTTGCAGCTAAGGCTTAGCGCGGGAATGCTGGCGGGTTTACACCGGCCATGTCTTCCATCACGCGAACCACCTGGCAGCTGTAACCGAACTCGTTGTCATACCAGACGTACAGAACAACGCGGTTGTCCTGAGTGATGGTTGCCTCGGCATCCACGACACCAGCGTGACGCGAGCCCACGAAGTCAGTGGAAACCACTTCCTGCGAGCTGACGTAATCGATCTGCTTGTGCAGATCCGAGTGCATGGCCATCTGGCGCAGGTACTCGTTGATTTCTTCGCGAGTGGTGGCCTTTTCCAGGTTCAGGTTCAAAATGGCCATCGACACGTTCGGCGTAGGTACGCGAATCGCGTTGCCGGTCAGCTTGCCCTTGAGCACTGGCAGCGCCTTGGCAGCGGCAGTGGCGGCACCGGTCTCGGTGATAACCATGTTCAGCGGCGCGGCGCGGCCACGACGGCTGCCCTTGTGGAAGTTGTCGATCAGGTTCTGGTCGTTGGTGAACGAGTGAACGGTTTCGACATGGCCATTGACGATGCCGTACTGATCGTTGACGGCCTTGAGCACCGGTACGATGGCGTTGGTGGTGCAGGACGCCGCCGAGATGATCTTGTCGTCAGCGGTGATGTCGCCGTGGTTGATGCCGTGAACGATGTTCTTCAGCGCGCCCTTACCCGGTGCGGTGAGAATCACGCGGGCAGCGCCCGGGCAGGCCAGGTGCTGACCCAGACCGTCGGCATCACGCCATACACCGGTATTGTCTACGATCAGCGCGTTTTCGATGCCGTACTGGGTGTAGTCGACTTCGCTCGGGCTCTTGGCGTAGATCACCTGAATCAGGTTGCCGTTGGCGGTGATGGTGTTGTTTTCTTCGTCGATGGTGATAGTGCCATCGAACGGGCCGTGTACCGAGTCACGACGCAGCAGGCTGGCACGCTTGACCAGATCGTTCTCGGCGCCTTTGCGCACGACGATGGCACGCAGACGCAAGCCGTCGCCACCACCGGTTTTTTCGATCAGGATGCGCGCCAGCAGACGGCCGATACGACCGAAGCCGTACAGCACGACATCAGTGCCTTTACGCGCGGAGGCGTTTTGCTGACCCACAACATCGGCCAACTCTTCGCGAACGAATTGTTCGGCCGTGCGGCCATTGCCTTCAGCGCGGAATTTGAATGCCAACTTGCCCAGATCCACCGAAGCCGCGCCGAGCTTGAGCTCGCTCATGGCCTTCAGCAGAGGGAATGTTTCGTGGACGGAGAGTTCGCTATCGTCGGAAGAACGATGGCGAGCAAAGCGATGAGCTTTGAGAATCGCGATGACAGACTGGTTGATCAGGCTGCGGCCATAGATCGAGCTCACCACGTTGTTATTGCGGTAGAGCTGACCGATAAGCGGAATCATCGCTTCTGCGAGTGCTTCACGGTCGATCCATTCACCAAGACACTGGTCGGGCTTCTGAGTCACGGGAACCTTCCACATGTAGGGGCAGAAAAAAGGGGCTACATTATGCCGCCGAGAACCTCTCGTAGCAATGCGCGCTTGTCGCGCAAACGGTAACAAAATTCCGTCCAAAAAAATAACGCCCTCCGCAAGCCCAGTAAAACCGGGGCTTTCAGCGCAGTCAGTTTTTCGACGACTGTTAGACGATGTCTGTAACCCTCCGTAACACCACCCACTTTCGGCACTACATAATCGTCAAAAAAGTGCTGGTTTTTATGGTTACCACTACATTTCGCTGAAACAGCGCAGATAGACGCAGTCTGCAACTGACAGGCGGCACCGGACGCCGCTACAATTACCGACTTTGTCGCAACGCCTGGAGCTCAACCTTCCGTGCCTGTTCTGCGTCTACCGCTTCTCCCTGCCGCGGCAGGTAAACAGCACTGGGGCAATCTCCCCGGTGCCGCCCTGAGCCTGGCGATTGCCGAGGCTGCCAGCGCTGCCAAGCGCTTCACGTTACTGCTGACCGCCGACAGCCAGAGCGCCGAACGGCTGGAGCAGGAGCTGAGTTTCTTCGCCCCGGATTTGCCGGTGTTGCATTTCCCCGACTGGGAAACCCTGCCCTACGACCTGTTCTCACCGCACCAGGACATCATCTCCCAGCGCATCGCCAGCCTTTATAGACTGCCGGAGCTGGAGCATGGCGTGCTGGTGGTGCCGATCACTACCGCCCTGCATCGCCTGGCGCCGACCAAGTTCCTTCTCGGCAGCAGCCTGGTGCTGGATGTCGGTCAGAAGCTCGACGTCGAGCAAATGCGCTCGCGGCTCGAAGCCAGCGGCTATCGCTACGTCGACACGGTTTATGAACACGGCGAGTTCACGGTGCGTGGCGCGTTGATCGACCTGTTCCCGATGGGCAGCAAACTTCCCTATCGCATCGATCTGTTCGACGACGAAATCGAAACCCTGCGCACCTTCGACCCGGAAAACCAGCGTTCCATCGACAAGGTCGATTCGGTCAAGCTGCTGCCGGCCAAGGAGTTCCCGCTACAAAAGGATGCGGTGACCCGCTTCAAGGCGCGCTTTCGCGAGCGCTTCGACGTCGATTTCCGCCGCTGCCCGATCTTCCAGGACCTGAGCAGCGGTATCACCCCGGCCGGCATCGAGTACTACCTGCCGCTGTTCTTCGAAGAAACTTCGACCCTGTTCGACTATCTGCCCCAGGACACTCAGGTGTTCTCGCTGCCGGGCATCGAGCAAGCGGCGGAAAACTTCTGGAACGATGTGCGCAATCGTTATGAAGAACGCCGCGTCGATCCATCGCGTCCTTTACTGCCGCCGACCGAACTGTTCTTGCCGGTGGAGGACTGTTTCGCCCGCCTGAAGAACTGGCCCCGAGTGGTCGCCAGTCAACAGGACGTGGAAACCGGTGCCGGCCGCGAACGCTTCCCGGCACAGGCATTACCGAATCTGGCAATCGAAGCCAAGGCCACGCAACCGCTGGCCGCGCTTTCCGCCTTCCTCGACGAATTCCCGGGGCGCGTGCTGTTCACCGCCGAATCCGCCGGCCGTCGCGAAGTGCTGCTGGAATTGCTGGAACGCCTGAAGCTGCGGCCGAAAACCGTCGACAGTTGGCCTGACTTCGTCGCGAGCAAGGATCGCCTGGCGATTACCATCGCCCCGCTCGACGAAGGCTTGATGCTGGATGACCCGGCGCTGGCACTGGTCGCGGAAAGTCCGCTGTTCGGCCAACGGGTGATGCAGCGTCGCCGTCGCGAAAAACGCGCCGATGCCAACAACGATGCCGTGATCAAGAACCTCACCGAGCTGCGCGAAGGCGCGCCAGTGGTGCATATCGACCACGGCGTCGGTCGTTATCTTGGTCTGACGATTCTGGAAATCGACAATCAGGCTGCCGAATTCCTGACCCTCGAATACGCCGAGAACGCCAAGCTCTACGTGCCCGTAGCCAACCTGCACCTGATCGCCCGTTACACCGGTAGCGACGATGCGCTGGCCCCACTGCACCGCCTCGGCTCCGAAACCTGGCAGAAAGCCAAGCGCAAGGCTGCCGAACAGGTGCGCGACGTGGCTGCCGAACTGCTCGACATCTATGCCCGTCGCGCCGCCCGCGAAGGTTATGCGTTTGCCGATCCGAAGGCCGATTACGCAACGTTCAGCGCCGGCTTCCCGTTTGAGGAAACCCCGGATCAGCAATCCACCATCGAAGCCGTGCGCGAAGACATGCTCGCGCCGAAACCGATGGATCGCCTTGTCTGCGGCGACGTGGGTTTTGGCAAGACCGAGGTGGCCATGCGTGCCGCGTTCATTGCCGTGCACGGCGGCAAGCAAGTGGCGATCCTGGTGCCGACCACCCTGCTCGCCCAGCAGCACTACAACAGCTTCCGTGACCGCTTCGCCGACTGGCCGGTGACCGTGGAAGTCATGAGCCGCTTCAAGTCGGCCAAGGAAGTAAATGCAGCGGTGGCCGAACTGGCCGAAGGCAACATCGACATCGTCATCGGCACCCACAAGCTGCTGCAGGACGACGTCAAGATCAAAAACCTCGGACTGGTGATCATCGACGAAGAGCACCGTTTCGGTGTCCGTCAGAAGGAGCAGCTCAAGGCCCTGCGCAGCGAGGTCGACATTCTGACGCTGACCGCCACGCCAATTCCGCGCACGCTGAACATGGCGGTGTCGGGTATGCGCGATCTGTCGATCATCGCCACGCCGCCGGCGCGACGCCTGTCGGTGCGCACTTTCGTCATGGAGCAGAACAAGAGCACGGTCAAAGAGGCCTTGCTGCGTGAGCTGCTGCGCGGAGGGCAGGTTTACTACCTGCACAACGATGTGAAGACCATCGAGAAATGCGCCGCCGAACTGGCCGAACTGGTGCCGGAAGCGCGAATCGGCATCGGCCACGGGCAGATGCGCGAACGCGAACTCGAACAGGTGATGAGCGACTTCTACCACAAGCGTTTCAACGTGCTGATCGCCTCGACCATCATCGAGACCGGCATCGACGTACCGAGCGCGAACACCATCATCATCGAGCGCGCCGACAAGTTCGGCCTGGCGCAGTTGCACCAGTTGCGTGGTCGCGTCGGCCGCAGTCACCACCAGGCTTACGCTTACCTGCTGACTCCTCCGCGCCAGCAAATCACCGGTGATGCGGAAAAACGTCTGGAAGCGATTGCCAATACTCAGGATCTGGGTGCGGGCTTCGTGCTGGCCACCAACGACCTGGAAATCCGTGGCGCCGGTGAATTGCTGGGCGACGGTCAGAGCGGGCAGATTCAGGCAGTCGGCTTCACGCTGTACATGGAAATGCTCGAGCGCGCGGTGAAGTCGATCCGCAAGGGCGAACAACCGAACCTCGATCAGCCGCTCGGCGGTGGCCCGGAAGTCAATCTGCGGGTGCCGGCGCTGATTCCGGAAGATTATCTGCCGGATGTTCACGCACGCCTGATCCTGTACAAGCGCATCGCCTCGGCCACCGACGAGGAAGGCCTGAAGGATCTGCAGGTGGAGATGATCGACCGCTTCGGGCTGCTGCCGGAACCAACCAAGAATCTGGTGCGCATCACTGCGTTGAAATTGCAGGCCGAACAGCTGGGTATCAAGAAAGTCGATGGCGGCCCGCAAGGCGGACGCATCGAGTTCGCGGCGCAAACGCCGGTCGACCCGATGACTCTGATCAAACTGATCCAGAGTCAGCCAAAACGCTACAAATTCGAAGGCGCCACGATGTTCAAGTTCCAGGTGCCGATGGAGCGCCCGGAAGAACGCTTTAATACTGTAGAGGCGCTGTTCGAGCGCCTCCTCCCGAAAACTGTTTGAAGGACGCCGCATGCGCCTGTTTCGCTCATTGACCTTGCTACTGACTCTGGTAGCACCGACGGCGTTTGCCGACGACCTGTATCAGGTCGAAATGATTCTGGTACGCCAGAACGCCGTGCCGGCCATCGTCAGCCGCGCCGCGCCGGAAGACTGGGCTGCCGGTGCCCAACGCCTGGGCGATGACAGCAAGCGCACCACCGCGCTGAACGACGTCGCCACCAAACTCACCGCCAGCGGCGAGTACAGCGTGCTGATGCACAAGGCCTGGCAGCAGACACTTGGCGAGACGCCGGCGAAGGTCGCGGTCAGCGAAGGTCAGGAGCAGTTCGGCCAGTTCCCGATCGAGGGCACGATCGAAATGAAGCTCGGCCGCTTCACCGACGTGAACGCCGACTTCTGGGTCAACCAGATCGACGCCAACGGTATGGTCACCGCCAGCGAACGCCTGAAACAGGAAAGCCACACCAAGAACGGCCAGCTCAACTACCTGGACAACGGCCACTTGGCCCTGCTGATCAAGATCACTTCACTGACGGCGCCTGCGCCTCGGGAAGCGCCTGAAGTCGTACCGGACTGATTGAAGTCCTTATGTCCCCGCCTCTGAGTAAACCGCTGGCCTCCTCCTGGGTCAGCCGATTCAAGGAACAAAGCCTGGAGCGTGGCCGCCGCTACGCGCTGGAGAACCGGGTGCGGATCGTGCAGGTCGGCGATGCGACCATTACCGCCAGTTGCGAAGGCTCTGGCGGCAACATTTATCGTCAGACGATTCATCTGCGCGAGTCGGCCAAAGGCACACTGCTGATGGTCGACGCCACGTGCACCTGCCCGGTCCACAGCAACTGCAAACACTGTGCGGCGGTCTTGCTGCAGGTGCAGGAAACTCTCGAATACCCTGCCGCTGCCAAAGACGCCGAACTGCTGGAAAAACTCCAGGCTGTTCTGGAAAACCGCAGCCCCAAGGCGCCGCCACAAGTGCTGGTGGACAATGTGCAGCCGGTGCCGCGCCTGTGGCTGGCCAGCGTCGAGTTCAGCGCGTTCGAGCCGCGCAACGGCAAGATGCAGCGCTATATCCAGCATCGTGCGGCGCTGTCTTTCAGCTACCTCGACGAATACGTCAGCGGCCAGAAAAACAGCGACATCCTGATTCGCCAGGAAGCACAGACTCTGCGTGTCAAACGCCATCCTGACGTAGAGCAAAGCTACCGCGAACAATTGCGGATTCTCGGCTTCCGCATCGCCACGAGACAGAGTAAAGCCCTGCCGGAAAGCGCCGGTGAACTCTATGAGATGGTCAACGACAGCGCGTGGCTGACATTCACTCTCAACGATCTGCCAAAGCTGCGCACCCAAGGTTGGGAATTGCAGATCGACGAAGAATTCGGCTTCGATCTGACGGCCGTCGACGACTGGTACGCCACCGTCGAACAAACCCCGGAACGCGACTGGTTCGATCTTGAGTTGGGCATCATCGTCAATGGCGAGCGCCTGAGCCTGCTGCCGATCCTGCTCAACCTGATGCGCTCGCACACTGAAATCCTCAACCCCGAACGCCTTGCCCGGCGACGGGATGACGAGTTGATTCTGGTGAACATCCCGCAACGCAACAGCGAGCATGGCCCCTTGCAGGTCGCCCTACCCCTCGGCCGGTTGAAACCGGTGCTGGCAACGTTGGGCGAGTTCTATCTGCAAGAGCCGGGCGAAACCACCCTGCGCCTGAGCAAGGCTGACGCCACCCGTCTCAACACGCTGGAAGGCATCCCCCTGCTATGGGAGGGCGGCGAGCAGATTCGCAGTTTCGCCCAACGCCTGCGCGATATCCGCGACTACAGCGCCGAGGCGCCGGAAGGACTGAACGCGACACTGCGGCCTTATCAGCTCGAAGGCTTGAGCTGGATGCAGTCGCTGCGGCAACTTGAGGTCGGCGGGATTCTTGCGGACGACATGGGACTGGGCAAAACCCTACAGACCCTGGCGCACATTCTCAGCGAGAAAAACGCCGGACGCCTGGACCGGCCGTGCATGGTGGTGATGCCCACCAGCCTGATCCCCAATTGGCTGGACGAAGCGGCGCACTTCACGCCCCAGCTCAAAGTGATTGCTCTGTACGGTGCCAGCCGCAAAAAGCATTTTGAGCATCTGGCCGATTACGACCTGATCCTCACGACCTATGCGCTGCTACCCAAGGATGTCGAGCGCCTGGCAAAGCAGCCATTGCATGTATTGGTGCTGGATGAGGCACAATACATCAAGAACCCGAACAGCAAAGCCGCCCAGGCGGCTCGTGAACTGAACGCCCGCCAACGTCTGTGCCTCAGCGGTACGCCGCTGGAAAACCACCTGGGCGAACTGTGGTCACTGTTTCACTTCCTGCTGCCCGGCTGGCTCGGCGACGTTAAAAGTTTCAACGCCGATTACCGTGTGCCGATCGAAAAACGCGCCAGCGAAGTCAGACTTCAGCACCTCAACGGTCGGATCAAACCGTTTCTGCTGCGCCGCACCAAGGAACAGGTCGCGACCGAGCTGCCGCCGAAAACCGAGATCATCCACTGGGTCGATCTCAACGAGGCCCAGCGCGACATGTACGAAACCATGCGCCTGGCCATGGACAAGAAGGTTCGCGACGAGATCACCCACAAAGGCGTGGCACGCAGTCAGATCATCATTCTCGAAGCGCTGCTCAAGCTGCGTCAGGTCTGCTGCGATCTGCGTCTGGTCAATGACGCCACCCTGCCCGCGCGCGGCAGCACCTCGGGCAAACTCGACAGCCTGATGGAAATGCTCGAGGAGCTGTTTGAGGAGGGGCGACGGATCCTGCTGTTTTCGCAGTTCACTTCGATGCTGTCACTGATCGAGGATGAACTGAAAAAGCGCAATGTCCCCTATGCGTTGCTGACCGGGCAAACCCGGGATCGGCGCACACCGGTGAAGGAATTCCAGAGCGGCAAACGTCAGATCTTTCTCATCAGCCTGAAGGCCGGTGGCGTTGGTCTGAACCTGACGGAAGCGGATACCGTGATTCACTACGATCCATGGTGGAACCCGGCGACCGAAAATCAGGCAACCGACCGTGCGTATCGCATTGGTCAGGAGAAGCCGGTATTCGTCTACAAGATGATTGCCCGGGGCACGGTTGAAGAGAAAATTCAGCTTCTGCAACGGGAAAAATCCGACCTGGCGGCCGGTGTGCTAGATGGGCGCAAGGCCGGGGACTGGAAGTTGCAGAGTGATGATATCGAGGCGCTGTTTGCGCCGTTGCCGGACAAGTTTGAAAAGCGCTGAGATCCTCAGCGCTTATTCGTACGAGTCATTCGGAGCCAGACTCAGCCCTTGAGTACCCGCGCCAACGTCGATTTCACCTTGCCCATGCCGTCATGCAGCGCCTGCTCGATCTCGGCCATGGTGATCACCGCCGTGGTCTTGCCCGCCGCCGGGTTCACCACCAGCGACAGACAGGCGTAATCCAGATCCAGCTCGCGGGCCAGCGCCGCTTCCGGCATGCCGGTCATGCCGACGATGTCGCAGCCATCACGCTCCAGGCGCACGATCTCAGCCACGGTTTCCAGACGCGGGCCCTGGGTGCAAGCGTAAACGCCTTGATCGCTGTACTCGCAACCTTCGGCAGCCAGCGCAGCAATCAGTTGCTGACGCAGTGGCTCGCTGTAGGGAAAGCTGAAGTCGATGTGTGTGACATGCTCCAAGTCATCGGCGAAATAGGTGTGTTCGCGACCGCTGGTGTAGTCCACGATCTGATGCGGCACGCAGAAATGTCCGGTGCCCATTGCAGGATGAATCCCACCCACGGCGTTGACCGCGATGATCGCTTCGGCCCCAGCCTGCTTCAACGCCCACAGGTTGGCGCGGTAGTTGACCTTGTGTGGCGGAAAGCGATGCGGATGACCGTGACGAGCAAGAAACAGCACTTCCTTGCCGGCGTATTCGCCAATCTGTACTTCGGCCGATGGCGCACCGTAAGGCGTATCCACCGCCAGCGACTGACGAATGCTCAGGCCTTCCAGCTGAGTCAGACCGGTGCCACCGATGATTGCGTAAACCGTCATAGCGAAAAATCCTTAATCGATCAGTTGAGCGTCTTTGAGCGCGCCGACAGCGGTCAGCCAGCGCGGATCCTGACGGTATTCGGTGCTAGCGAACGCCTGACCGCGCATCCGCGCGATGCGCTGTGATGGCTTCACCTTCATGCGCTGCGCGGCGCTCAGGGCCAGCTCGGCGGCCGCCCGGTCGTTGCACACCAGGCCCATGTCGCAACCGGCGCTGAGTGCGGCTTCGATGCGGCTGGCGGCATCGCCTACGACATGCGCACCGGCCATCGACAGGTCATCACTGAAGATCACGCCGTCGAACTGCAACTCACCGCGCAGGATGTCCTGCAGCCAGCGGCGGGAGAACCCGGCTGGCTGCGCATCGACTTGCGGATAAATCACGTGGGCCGGCATGACGGCGGCCAATTGCTTACTCAGTTTGGCGAACGGCACCAAGTCGTTGGCGCGAATCTCCTCCAGGCTGCGCTCGTCGCTGGGGATTGCGACGTGAGAGTCGGCCTCCGCCCAGCCGTGGCCAGGGAAATGCTTGCCGGTGGCAGCCATGCCGGCGCTGTTCATACCTTTGATGAAAGCCCCGGCGAGCAGTGCTGCACGCTCCGGATCGCCTTCGAACGAACGAGTGCCAACCACGGCGCTGCGCTGGTAATCCAGGTCCAGCACCGGGGCAAAACTCAGATCGAGGCCGACAGCCAGCACTTCAGTGGCCATGATCCAGCCGCATTGCTCGGCCAGATACTCGGCATTCGGGTTGTCAGCGATGGCACGCATGGCCGGTAGACGCACAAAGCCCTGACGCAGGCGCTGGACGCGACCGCCTTCCTGATCCACCGCCAGCAGCAGGTCCGGGCGAATGGCACGGATCGCCGCGCTCAGCTCACGCACCTGGCGCGGATGCTCGATGTTGCGGGCAAAAATGATCAGGCCACCCACTTCGGGCTGGCGCAACAATTGGCGATCTTCGGCCGTCAGCCAGGTACCGGCGACGTCCACCATCAACGAGCCTTGCAGGCCAGCAGTCATAGAGATTCCTTGAAAACGAAAAACCCGTTGCTCACGAAACCACCACCGGGGGCATTTTCCGGCAGGTCGGTGATTTCAATGAGAAACGGGTTCAGAACGAGAGTCGGCATGGGCGGCTAGCTTAGCGGATGTCAGCTGCCGCGCCCACCCATGGACAGTTAAACCTTGGCCGGTGCCGGCGCTGATTTGCTGCGTGGTCGCAGCTGCGCGGTGGCCATCGCGGTATCGGTGACGCCGGTTTCGGCACGCATGCCGGCCGCGAGAAACGGCACCATCAGGCGCATCACCTGTTCGATGGAGGTGTTGACGCCGAAATCAGTCTCGGCAATCGCGCGCAACGCCTTGATACCCGACATGCTGAACGCCGCGGCTCCAAGCATGAAGTGCACACGCCAGAACAGTTCGATAGGAGGAATACGTGGTGCAGCTTCGTTCACCAGCAACATGTAGCGGCGGAACACCTTGCCGTACATGTCTTCCAGATAGCGCCGCAAGTGACCCTGACTCTGGCTGAATGCGAGACCCAGCAAGCGCATGAAAATCGACAGGTCGTTGCCACTACGTGGCTGTACCACCAGTGCTTGCTCGACAAGGATTTCCAGCAGCTCTTCGAGCGAAGGCTTGTTCTCTGGCTTGGCCTGGCGGCGCTCCAGCTCTTTGTCGAGGCTGATGCAGAACGGACCGAGGAAGCGCGAGAATACCGCCTGGATCAGCGCCTTCTTCGAACCGAAGTGATAGTTCACCGCAGCGAGGTTGACCCCCGCCTTGCTGGTGATCAGACGCAATGAGGTTTCAGCGAAACCTTTTTCCGCGAACAGCTGTTCTGCAGCATCAAGAATGCGTTCAACTGTTTCCGACTGGGCCATGGCTACTCCGCCTGACAAACACTTGTTTGAAACATACGTTTCAGCCTATGCCTTGTCAAGTCTGCCAGTTCGTTTTGGGAATGGTCGGTCAGATATTTAACCACAACAAGGACGCCACATTAATCAGCGTCGTCACTGACCGTCCGGCGGCATGGCAAAAAAGGATCATTGCCAAGCCCGCTTCACTGTATATAATCCCAGTCACTGTATAAAAAGACAGAGCGATCAATATGCTTAAGCTGACGCCACGCCAAGCCGAGATTCTGGCCTTTATCAAACGCTGCCTCGAAGACAACGGCTACCCGCCGACCCGCGCGGAAATCGCTCAGGAACTGGGGTTCAAATCCCCTAACGCCGCCGAAGAGCACCTCAAGGCGCTCGCCCGCAAAGGCGCGATCGAGATGACCCCGGGGGCCTCTCGCGGCATTCGAATCCCTGGCTTCGAAGCGAAGGTCGACGAGTCAACGCTTCCGATCATTGGTCGCGTGGCCGCCGGTGCACCGATTCTCGCCCAGCAGCACATCGAAGAGTCCTGCAACATCAACCCGGCCTTCTTCCACCCTCGCGCCGACTACCTTTTGCGCGTCCACGGGATGAGCATGAAGGACATCGGTATTTTCGACGGCGACCTGCTGGCCGTTCACACGACCCGAGAAGCCCGCAACGGTCAGATCGTGGTTGCCCGGATCGGCGACGAAGTGACTGTCAAACGCTTCAAGCGCGATGGCAGCAAGGTCTGGCTGATCGCCGAAAACCCTGAGTTCGCCCCTATCGAAGTCGACCTGAAAGATCAGGAACTGGTGATCGAAGGCTTGAGTGTCGGCGTCATCCGCCGCTAAAGGAGGCTTTATGCAGTTCCCACACGCACCTCAGCAAACACAACTGCCGTTGTTCGAGGCATTTCTGGCGCAACCACTGGCCCCCATCCTCAAGGATGTAGCCGAGCGACCATGGAATGTCGAACCCGAAGCGTTCAGTGAGCTGTCGCTGCGCGGCGCGGCCGGGAACTGCCTGAACCTGCTGGCGCCGATTCTTCGCGAATTGAGCGAGGATCAGGACGCGCGCTGGCTGACCCTGATCGCTCCACCTGCGAGCCTGACCCAAACCTGGTTGCGGGATGCTGGATTGAATCGTGAACGCATCCTGCTGTTGCAACCGCGCGGCACTCAGAGCGCTCAGCAATTGGCTTGCGAAGCCCTGCGCCTGGGTCGTAGTCATACAGTGGTGACATGGTTGAACCCGCTCGCCTCAGGTTCACGCCAACAACTGATCAGCGCTGCCCGCACCGGGGACGCTCAAAGCCTGAATATTCGACTGGGCTGACTGCATGCGCGCTAATTCGAGCGCGGGGCTTCTCAAGGGATAGAGAAGCCGAACCGAAGCGATAATCGACGGGCGGTGCTCAATGAAGAACCCGCGGCCCATCTTCCTTATCAAACTCGCCTTCAACCATACGACCGGCCATTTGCACGCCGACGCTCAGCATCGCCTTGGCAATTTCAACGTGTTGGCCCTGCAGAAATGCCTTGGCATCCTCGGAGAAATCAAGAGTCACCAGGGAACCCTCGTCCTCGGCCCTGCGCAGTTCGATTCGGCCGTCTGGTAGCTCGACAATTTCTAGAAAGGACGTTGGCATATAGGTCTGTTCTCCACGAAAGGCAGGGATTATATAGACATCATTCAGGATTCGCTCAGGATCTTGACCAGCAGCATGCATCTCGTCGCCACCAGCCAAGAAGCCATCAGCACTCGTTCAAGCCTTCACGGAAACGGATAGCCAGGCCCTTCAGATTCTGCCGCCAGCTCTCCAGCTCTTCACGACTCAACTCTTCCGGGGCTTGCTCTTCATCCAGATTGACCGCCTGAATCAGCGGCTGGGTCACATCGCCTTTTGGCTTGTGTGGCACTCGCGGCGGCTGAAACAGCGCCGAATGCGCGGCCAGCAATTTAGCCAGCCAGGTTTCCGGATTACCCGCCAACTCAACCATCTCGGCCAACTCGGGGATCGCAATCGACTCAAGCACTTCGCGGGTCAACAGCGTTTCCGCCCGCGGCGCGTTAGCCTGTGGCAGCCTGTAGAACCCGGCAATTTCGTGACACAACCCCAGCAACGCACCATAGAGATGAAACAGTGCGGACTCGCGCCCGGCCTGAATCAGCGCCAGCGAATTCATCGCCCGCCCCTCTTCGGCCCTGGCCAGCGCTTCCAGCGACAAACCCGCGAAATAGATCTTCTGATTGGTACGGGTATAGAGTTCGTGGGCCATGTCGGCACTCTCCACAACGAAATAATTGCTTCACACAGGCCGGACAGTGTCATGGATCAGCCGATCCGACCGCAAGCTTTAAACAAAAAGGCCGCATGAAAACCAGAAGGTTGTCATGCGGCCTTTTGTGTTGAAGATGCCTGATCAGCGCACCTTCAGTTCAGCGTTTGCTCAAGCCTTGGCTTTTGCCGGACGCTTGTCTTCGACCGTCCACTTGCCACCATCGAAGAACGCTTTCCAGCCTGTTGGCTTGCCGTCGACTTCGGTCTGAACATATTGCTCCTTGGTCTTGCGGCTGTAGCGGATCACTGCCGGCAGACCATCTGGATCCTTCTGCGGCGCTTCGCACAGGAAGTGGTACTTCGGATCGATCTCGTCCTTGTGCGGCAGAATCTCGACCACCAGCGGAGCACGGGTCTCGCGGTTTTTCGGGAACTGGCTGGCCGCCAGGAACAGGCCTGAAGCACCGTCGCGCAGGATATAGGTGTCGTTGACCTTTTCGCATTTCAGTTCAGGCATTTTCACCGGATCCATCTTCGGCGGCGCCGCGTCACCGCTCTTCAGCAGCTTGCGGGTGTTCTTGCAGGTCGGATTGGTACAACCGAAGAACTTGCCGAAACGACCGGTCTTGAGCTGCATCTCGCTGCCACACTTGTCGCATTCCAGGCTCGGACCTTCGTAACCCTTGATGCGGTAGCTGCCCTCTTCGATTTCGTAGCCGGCGCAATCCGGGTTGTTACCGCAGATATGCAGCTTGCGCTTTTCGTCGAGCAGGTAAGCGTCCATCGCCGTGCTGCAGATCGGGCAGCGATGCTTGCCGCGCAGCACCAGGGATTCCGATTCACCCTCGTCGTCCGCAGCGATTTCATCGCCCGGCACCAGGTTGACGGTGGCCTTGCAGCGCTCTTTCGGCGGCAGGCTGTAGCCCGAGCAACCGAGGAAGACGCCGGTCGAAGCAGTACGAATCTGCATCGGACGACCGCAAGTGGTGCACGGAATATCGGTCATCACCGGCTGGTTGGCACGCATGCCGGCTTCCGGATTCTCGGCTACTTCAAGTTTCTTTTTGAAGTCACCGTAGAACTCATCCAGCACGTTCTTCCAGTCGCGCTCGCCCTGGGCCACGTCATCGAGGTTCTCTTCCATGCCGGCGGTGAAGCCGTAGTCCATGAGGTTCGAGAAGCTCTCGGACAGACGTTCAGTGACGATGTCACCCATCTTTTCCGAATAGAAACGACGGTTGTGCAGGGTCACGTAACCGCGATCCTGAATGGTCGAAATGATCGCCGCGTAGGTCGAAGGACGGCCAATGCCGCGCTTTTCCATTTCCTTCACCAGGCTGGCTTCCGAGTAACGGGCCGGTGGCTTGGTGAAATGCTGGGTTGGATCAAGCTTGATCAGCTTCATCACGTCGCCCTGCGCCATGTCCGGCAGGACATCGTCATCGCCAGGCTTGGTGATTTGCGGCAGGACGCGGGTGTAGCCGTCGAACTTCAGAATACGGCCCTTGGCGCGCAGCTCGAAGTCGCCAGCGGCCACGCTGACGGTGGTCGACAAGTATTGCGCCGGCAGCATCTGGCAAGCCAGAAACTGGCGCCAGATGAGCTCGTAGAGGCGCTCAGCGTCACGCTCCATGCCAGCGAGCTTGCTTGGCGTGGTGTTCGCGTCGGAAGGACGAATCGCTTCGTGAGCCTCTTGTGCGCCTTCCTTGCTGCTGTAGACGTTCGGCGTTTCCGGCAGGTACTTCTTGCCGAACTCGTCTTCGATATAAGTACGCGCCATCGCCACGGCATCGACCGAGAGGTTGGTCGAGTCGGTACGCATATAAGTGATGTAGCCGGCTTCGTACAGACGCTGGGCCATCATCATGGTTTTCTTCACGCCGAAGCCCAGGCGGTTACTCGCGGCCTGCTGCAGCGTGGAGGTGATGAACGGCGCCGACGGTTTGCTGCTGGTCGGCTTGTCTTCACGCTTGACGATGCTGTAGCTGGAGGACTTCAGCTTCTCCAGGGCCGCCATGGCCTGCGCTTCATTGAGCGGCTTGAAAGCTTCACCCTTTTCACGGGCCACTTCGAAACGAACGGTCGAGCCCTTGGTGGTGCCGAGGTCGGCATGCACTTCCCAGTACTCTTCCGGGATGAACGCACGAATTTCACGCTCACGCTCAACCACCAGCTTCACGGCTACCGATTGCACACGACCGGCGGACAGACCGCGAGCGATCTTTGCCCACAGCAGCGGAGAAACCATGTAACCCACGACGCGGTCGAGGAAACGACGGGCCTGCTGCGCGTTCACTCGATCGATATCGAGCTCGCCCGGCTCCGAGAAGGCTTCCTGAATCGCCTTCTTGGTGATTTCGTTGAACACCACGCGCTTGTAGCGGCTGTCGTCACCACCGATGGCTTCGCGCAGGTGCCAGGCAATGGCTTCCCCCTCGCGATCCAAGTCGGTTGCGAGATAGATGGTGTCAGCATCCTTGGCGAGCCGGCGCAGCTCTTCGATGACCTTTTCCTTGCCCGGGAGGATCTCGTACTTGGCTTTCCAGCCATGATCCGGATCGACCCCCATGCGCGAGACCAGCTGCTTGCGCGCCTTCTCTTTAGGCGACAGCGCTGGCGCTTCGCCCGCAGCAGCCTTGCCGCGCTTGGCGGCAGGCTCCTTGCTGGCGCTAGCCGAACCGCTGGTGGGCAGGTCTCGGATATGGCCGATACTCGACTTCACCACGTATTGGTTGCCCAGATACTTGTTGATGGTCTTGGCCTTAGCCGGGGATTCCACAATGACCAGCGATTTGCCCATGGATCAGAAAATTCCTGAATTCTAGAAGTGAAAGGCGGTTGGCGCCTGACGCGGCACCGCTATATATAGTGGCTACAAGGTGAGGTCAAGCGCAGGGTTTTGCGCGCCCTCGCCTTATGGCTTCGAAAAAAGGCTTGGTTCGGCTTGCACCAAAGCAAAGCGCGGGACCTGCTCGCCGTCAACTTCGACGGACTCCAGGAACATGCTCAAGGGACGTACCCAAAAGCCGTAATCGCCATACAGGGCTTGGTAAAAGACCACTTCTTCTTCAGTCTCGGAATGCCGCGCAACACTGAATACGCGGTACTGCGGACCTTTGTAATGTTGGTAGAGCCCAGGTTGTATCGGCACGCTTCGGCCCTCACTCAAATTTTTTCATAATAAATACAAAAATAAATCCGCAAAAACAAAAACCGGGGCACTTGGCCCCGGCTTCCATCGACGAGACGCTTAAACGCGTTCGAAGACGGTGGAGATGCCTTGGCCAAGGCCAATGCACATGGTGGCCACCCCGAAGGTGCCGCCATTCTGCTTCATCACGTTCAGCAAGGTGCCGGAAATACGGGCACCGGAGCAACCGAACGGGTGACCCAGGGCGATCGCGCCGCCGTGCAGGTTAACCTTCTCGTTCATCTTGTCGAGCACTTTCAGATCTTTCAGCACAGGCAAGGCCTGCGCTGCGAACGCTTCGTTGAGCTCGAAGAAGTCGATATCGTTGATACCCAGGCCGGCACGCTTCAGTGCTTTCTGCGTAGCCGGTACCGGACCATAGCCCATGATCGCCGGATCCACACCTGCCACTGCCATCGAACGAATCACGGCCAGCGGCTGAATGCCCAGGTCCTGTGCACGCTGCGCCGACATCACGATCATGCACGAAGCACCATCGGTGATCTGCGACGACGTACCGGCAGTCACGGTGCCGCCCTTTGGATTGAACGCCGGCTTCAGAGCCGCCAGGCTTTCCAGGGTGGTTTCCGGACGAATGGTTTCGTCGTAGTCGAAGGTTTTCAGGAAACCATTCTCGTCATAGCCCTGCATCGGGATGATCTCGTCCTTGAACTTGCCTTCCACAGTCGCCTTGTGGGCGAGCTGGTGGGAACGCACGCCAAAGGCGTCCTGCTGTTCGCGAGTGATGCCGTGCATTTTGCCCAGCATTTCAGCGGTCAGGCCCATCATGCCCGAGGCTTTCGCCGCGTACAGGGACATGTGCGGGTTCGGATCGACACCGTGCATCATGCTCACATGACCCATATGCTCGACGCCGCCAACCACGAATACGTCACCGTTGCCGGTCATGATCGCTTGCGCAGCGGTGTGCAGCGCGCTCATCGACGAGCCGCACAGACGGCTGACGGTCTGGCCGGCCGAAGTGTGCGGGATCTGGGTCATCAGCGACGCCATGCGCGCGATGTTCCAGCCCTGCTCCAGGGTCTGGTTGACGCAGCCCCAGATCACATCCTCGACTTCGGCAGGATCGACCTTGGTATTGCGTTCCAGCAGTTTGCTGATCAGGTGCGCCGACATGTCTTCGGCGCGGGTGTTACGGTGCATGCCGCCCTTGGAGCGGCCCATCGGAGTACGACCGAAGTCGACAATCACGACGTCTCTAGGATTCAAGCTCATAAGTTCACTCTCACTCTAGTTGGGGGCGCTTAACCGAAGAAGCTCTGGCCGTTCTTGGCCATTTCGCGCAGCTTCGCGGTCGGGTGGTACAGCGCGCCCAAATCAGCGTACTGGTCGGCCAGGGCAACGAACTCGGCAACACCGATCGAATCGATGTAGCGCAGCGCACCGCCACGGAATGGAGGGAAACCAATACCGTAGACCAGACCCATGTCGGCTTCGGCGGCGGTTTCGACAATGCCGTCTTCCAGGCAACGCACGGTTTCCAGGCACAGCGGGATCATCATCCAGTTGATGATGTCTTCGTCAGTGACTTCACGCTGCTCGTAGACGATCGGCTTGAGCACTTCCAGTACCGACGGGTCGGCGACTTTCTTCTGCTTGCCTTTCTTGTCGGCCTCGTAGGCGTAGAAGCCCTTGCCGTTTTTCTGACCCAGACGCTTGGCTTCGTAAAGCACGTCGATGGCCGAACGACGGTCGTCCTTCATGCGGTCCGGGAAGCCTTCAGCCATCACGTCACGACCGTGGTGACCGGTGTCGATGCCGACCACGTCCATCAGGTATGCCGGGCCCATCGGCCAGCCGAATTTTTCCATGATCTTGTCGATACGGACGAAGTCCACACCCGCGCTGACCAGCTTGGCGAAGCCGCCGAAGTACGGGAACAGTACGCGGTTGACCAAGAAGCCCGGGCAATCGTTGACGACGATCGGGTTCTTGCCCATTTTCTTGGCGTAGGCAACGGTGGTGGCAATCGCCAGCTCGCTGGACTTCTCGCCACGGATCACTTCCACCAGCGGCATCATGTGCACCGGGTTGAAGAAGTGCATGCCGACGAAGTTTTCCGGCCGCTTGAGCGCTTTGGCCAGCAGGCTGATGGAAATGGTCGAGGTGTTGGACGCGAGGATGGTGTCTTCTTTGACCTTCTCTTCGACTTCCGCCAGAACGGCTTGCTTGACCTTCGGATTCTCGACCACGGCTTCAACAACCAGGTCGACGTGCCCGAAATCGCCGTAGGACAGCGTCGGACGAATGCCGTTGAGCACTTCAGCCATTTTCGCGGCGGTCATGCGGCCTTTATCAACGCGGCCAACCAGCAGTTTGGCGGCTTCAGCCAGACCTTGCTCGATGCCGTGCTCGTTGATGTCCTTCATCAGGATCGGCGTACCTTTGGAAGCCGACTGATAGGCGATACCGCCACCCATGATGCCGGCGCCCAGTACGGCAGCCTGCTTCACGTCCTTGGCGATTTCGTCGTAGGCCTTGGCCTTTTTCTTCAGTTCCTGATCGTTCAGGAACAGACCGATCAAGCTCTGCGCGGCAGAGGTCTTGGCCAGTTTCACGAAACCTGCGGCTTCGACTTCCAGCGCCTTGTCACGGCCGAAGTTCGCGGCTTTCTGGATGGTCTTGATCGCTTCGACCGGGGCCGGGTAGTTCGGGCCGGCCTGGCCAGCCACGAAACCTTTGGCGGTTTCGAAAGCCATCATTTGTTCAATGGCGTTCAGCTTCAGCTTTTCCAGCTTCGGCTGACGCTTGGCCTTGTAGTCGAACTCGCCGGAGATGGCGCGCTTGATCAGCTCAAGGGCAGCATCCTGCAGCTTCTCGGGAGCAACCACTGCATCGACGGCGCCGACCTTCAGCGCGTCCTCAGGACGGTTTTCCTTGCCGGCGGCAATCCACTCGATGGCGTTGTCGGCACCGATCAGGCGCGGCAGACGCACGGTACCACCGAAGCCCGGGTAGATGCCCAGTTTGACTTCCGGCAGACCGATCTTGGCCTTGGTGGACATGACGCGGTAGTCCGCTGCCAGGCACATTTCCAGACCGCCACCCAGGGCGATGCCGTTGATCGCGGCGACGGTCGGAACGTTGAGGTCTTCGAAATCGCTGAAGATCTTGTTGGCTTCGAGATTGCCAGCAACCAGCTCGGCATCCGGCAGCTTGAAGTTGTCGACAAATTCGGTGATGTCGGCGCCGACGATGAACACGTCCTTGCCACTGCTGACGATCACGCCCTTGATCGAAGCATCTGCCTTGATGGTGTCTACGGCCTGACGCAGTTCGTTCAGGGTAAGACGGTTGAACTTGTTGACGGACTCACCCTTGAGGTCGAATTTCAATTCGACGATGCCACTTTCAAGAGCTTTAACCGTGATGGCTTTACCTTCGTAAATCATCAACTGATCTCCACGATATGGAAGCTGAACAGTACACGTCGGACGCAGGCGAATGGCTCGGCAGGACGCTTTTTCGTCAATGCTGACACCAATCCACCCGGCACACCCGCCAACGCGATAGTCGGGATTCTGTAGGAGCAGTCTGCAATACAAACGCTCAATTCATACGCCCGTTTGATTTGGGTACGCCACCTTCACGGAATTTCCGACAATTGTCAATCGCCCTAAATACGGGTTGAAATGCGACTTTGCGGTCATTTCTGTAAGACGCAGCCCGTCCACACATGCTTGCATGTCAGGGCATTCATAAGATTAATAGTTAGAAAAGTCGCCCTAATTCACCGCAAGCCTTGTTTAACAGGCTACGCTGGCTGGACTACGAAGGAAAACAGGCGCACTTTTGCTGACCGAATCACTCCGGTTCAACGCCAAAAAGAATTTCCGGCCTGCCTGGCCAACCCCGCCCGATGAATCATGTCGGGCTTTTTATTGCTCGTCTGCCGGACGTTTCGCACCATTGCAGCGCGAAAAGTCCGAGAGTCATGCCAGCGCTTTCAGCGTGGCATCAATTTCCAGCAAAACCGTCGCTTCGCCCTTCTCGCCCCAATAGAGCGCGATCATCTGCTTGTCGGCTTCAACCTTGAAAACGTTGCCCGGCAATTTCTCGAAATGATTCAACAGAAGCGGATCCTCACAGGCTTCCTGCCACTGATTGACCCACACGCCCGGGGATTTCTGCCAGTACGTCCAGCACACAGGCTGCTTGCTGCGCCGTGGCCGATGGTATTGCGCACATGGGTTTGGCGGCTCCTGAGACAACCAGTGCGGCCACTCCTGAGGTGCCAACTGCATGGCCAGTCCGATGCGCCGGGCCTCGGTGCGCAAGGCTATGCGGCCACTCTGTGCACGGGACGGGCGCAGCCACGCCAGGGGGCTCAACACCACCAGCAGGATTGACACCACCAGCCAGACCGTCATATCTCTACTCCCGTTTTTAAATGCGCCCATTTTGAATAAGCCCATTGCGTCACTTTGGAACCAATGCGCTTGAAACCAGCCATACTTAACAATATTGATCCCTCACGAGGAGCACCTCATGCCCTACCACCATATCCTGGTCGCCGTAGATCTGACCGAAGAGTGCGACCCTGTGATCCACCGCGCCCGAGAGCTGTCGGTGAGCAATGGCGCCAAGCTGTCGCTGGTGCATATCGTCGAACCGATGGCCATGGCCTTCGGGGGTGACGTGCCGATGGATCTGTCACAACTGCAACAACAGCAGTTCGATCAGGCCAAGGAGCGCCTCGAGCGCCTGAAGCACAAATACACCGAACTGGAAGGCTCCAACTGCCACCTGACCTATGGTCAACCACGCCAGGAAATCCACCACTTCGCCAAGGATCAGGAATGCGACCTGATCGTGGTCGGCAGCCATGGCCGACATGGTCTGGCGCTGCTATTGGGCTCGACCGCCAACGATGTCCTGCATGGCGCACCTTGCGATGTGCTGGCGGTGCACTTGGTCAAACGCTGATTCCACCTGTGAAAAGCCCGGCGTCCATCACTGGACGCCGGGCTTTTTCATGACCGGAAGCTATCAGGCGTCCAGTTCGGCCCAACGCTCTACCAAGGTGTCCAGCTCAGCCTGCAATTGCTCCAGCGAAGCAATGACTTTGGCCGTCTCGGCCGGCGGACGCTGGTAGAAACCGGCCTCTGCCATTTCAGCCTCGACAGCAGCGATCTGCTGTTCCTTTGCGTCGATGTCGCCCGGCAACGCTTCCAGCTCGCGCTGAAGCTTGTAGCTCAGTTTCTTCTTCGCAGCCGGGGCCGCAGCAACAGGTGCGGCGACCGGAGCCGGCTCGGCAGTAACCACCGCCGAATTCAGGTCAGCCTTGCCGGATTTGCTTTCAGTCACGCCCAACAGACGTGGCGAACCGCCCTGGCGGATCCAGTCCTGATAGCCGCCGACGTATTCGCGAACCTTGCCTTCACCTTCGAAGACCAGGGTGCTGGTGACCACGTTGTCGAGGAATGCCCGGTCGTGGCTGACCATCAACACTGTGCCGTTGAAGGTCAACAGCACTTCTTCGAGCAGTTCGAGGGTTTCCACGTCGAGGTCGTTGGTCGGTTCGTCGAGCACCAGCAGGTTCGCAGGCTTGCTGAACAGTTTGGCCAGCAGCAGACGTGCACGCTCACCACCGGACAGCGCCTTAACCGGCGTGCGGGCACGCTGCGGGCTGAACAGGAAATCGCCGAGGTAGCTCAGCACGTGGCGGCTCTGGCCATTGATATCGATGAAATCGCGACCTTCGGCGACGTTGTCGACCACGGTCTTTTCCAGATCCAGCTGATGGCGCAACTGGTCGAAATAGGCCACGTCGATCTTGGTGCCCTCTTCCACCTTGCCGCTGGTCGGTTGTAGACCGCTGAGCATCAGTTTCAGCAGGGTCGTCTTGCCGGTACCGTTGGCGCCGAGCAGGCCGATACGATCGCCGCGCTGCAGCACCATGGAGAAATCGCGGATCAGGAACGGACCGCCCGGGTGCGCGAAACTCACGTTATCCAGCACCATTACCTGCTTGCCGGACTTCTCCGCTGTTTCCAGCTGGATGTTGGCCTTGCCGGTGCGCTCACGACGTTCGCTGCGCTCGACACGCAGGGCCTTCAAAGCACGCACGCGGCCTTCGTTACGGGTACGACGGGCCTTGATGCCCTGACGAATCCACACTTCTTCCTGAGCCAGACGCTTGTCGAACAGAGCGTTGGCGGTTTCTTCAGCGGCCAGCTCGGCTTCTTTGTGGACCAGGAAACTGGCGTAGTCGCCGTTCCAGTCGATCAGACCACCGCGATCCAGTTCGAGGATGCGGGTGGCGAGATTCTGCAGGAAGGAACGGTCGTGCGTGATGAACAGCACGGCGCCCTGGAAATCCTTCAGTGCTTCTTCGAGCCAGGCAATCGCACCGATGTCCAGATGGTTGGTCGGTTCGTCGAGCAGCAGCAGATCCGGCTCGGACACCAGCGCCTGCGCCAGCAACACACGACGACGCCAGCCGCCGGACAACTCGGCGAGGGTCTTGTCGGCCGGCAATTGCAGGCGGCTCAGGGTGCTGTCGACCAGGGTCTGCAAGCGCCAGCCATCACGAGCTTCAAGGTCGTGCTGAACGTGCATCAACTTGTCCAGATCGGCATCGGTGACGATGTTCTGGCTCAAGTGATGATACTCGGCGAGCAAGGCGCCAACGCCGTCGAGGCCTTCAGCCACCACGTCGAACACTGTCCGCTCGTCGGCCACCGGCAATTCCTGCGGCAATTCACCGATTTTCAGACCGGGGGCACGCCACACGGCGCCGTCGTCAGGCTTCTGGTCGCCCTTGACCAGTTTCATCATGCTGGACTTGCCAGTGCCGTTGCGGCCGATGATGCACACCCGCTCACCACGGGCGATCTGCCAGGACACCTTGTCCAACAACGGCATCGCGCCGAATGCAAGGGACACATCGCTGAATTTGAGCAGGGTCATGAGCTTCTCCAAAAACCGGGCGCGCATTCTACCTGAATCGGGACCCGAGCAGGCCGGCAATTTCGCCGCTGACGCACTCTGCACAACAATTGTTGCGAACTTGTGCCGCAAGGCCCGCAAAGCTTTCGCCGGCTGCTGGCAAAAGGCTAAGCTACAGACAATTCAGTGCCGCCACTGTCGGCACTTGTCATGATTTCTCTGCCCGGATGTCTCATGCGCAGTCGCCTTTTCAGTGTTTTGTCCTGTTTGCTACTCACCGCCGCTGCTGCCCAATCCGCCCAGGCGGTGGATCTGTCCACCCAGCGCCAGTATTACGATGAGGCCAAACGTGCCCTGGCCAAGGGTGACACCGGCCCTTATTTTCGCTACAGCCAGGCCCTCGCCGATTATCCGCTGGAGCCGTATCTGGCCTACGACGAGTTGACCGCCCGCCTGAAGACTGCCAGCAACGCGGAAATCGAGAAATTCCTCGCCGAACACGGTGACCTGCCCCAGGCCAACTGGATGAAGCTGCGCTGGTTGCGTTGGCTGGCCGACCGTGGCGAATGGGCGACCTTCGTCAAGTATTACGACCCGAAACTCAACTTCACCGAACTGGACTGCCTGAATGCCCAGTACCAGATCAGCAGCGGCCACAAGGCCGAGGGTTACGCCAATGCCGACAAACTGTGGCTGACCGGCAAATCCCAACCGGCGGCGTGTGATGCGCTGTTCGGGATCTGGGCCGCCGACGGCCAGTTGACCGAGCAAAAACGCTGGGAGCGCACCAAGCTCGCCGCTCAGACACGCAACTATCCGCTGGCCAACAGTCTGGTCAACGGCCTGACCACCTTGGCCCCGCGCGGGCGTCTGCTGGTGGACGTGGCGCAGAAACCTGAACTGCTCAACCAGCCGTCGCGCTTCACCCCGGCCGACGAGCCAATGTCGGATATTGTCAGCCTCGGCCTGCGCCGTCTTGCCCGTCAGGATCCGGACAAGGCCATGGACTTGCTCGACGGGTACGCCAGCAGCATGCATTTCTCCCGCGATGAAAAAGTCGCGATCGCCCGGGAAATCGGCCTGACCCTCGCCCGTCGCTTCGACAGCCGCGCGCTGGACGTGATGACCAAATATGACCCGGAATTGCGCGACAACACTGTGTCCGAATGGCGTCTGCGCCTGTTGCTGCGTCTGGCGCGCTGGGACGATGCCTATCAGTTGACCCGCCGCCTGCCGCAGGATCTGGCCACCACCAATCGCTGGCGTTACTGGCAGGCCCGCAGCCTGGAACTGGCACAACCGCAGAACCCTGAAGCACAGACGTTGTACAAGAGCCTCGCACGGGAGCGGGATTTCTACGGTTTCCTGGCTGCCGATCGTTCACAGCTGCCCTATTCGCTGGTCAACAAACCGCTGGTACTCAGCCAGGCCACCATCAACAAGGTGCGCAACACCCCCGGCGTTCGCCGCGCGCTGGAATTCCACGCCCGCGGGCAGATCGTCGATGGCCGCCGCGAGTGGTACCACGTCAGCCGTCACTTCAACCGCGACGAGATGGTCGCCCAGGCCAAACTGGCTTACGACCTGAAATGGTATTTCCCGGCAATCCGCACCATCAGCCAGGCGCAATACTGGGACGACCTGGACATCCGCTTCCCAATGGCCCACCGCGACACCCTCGTGCGTGAAGCCAAGGTCCGCGGCCTCCATTCGAGCTGGGTATTCGCCATCACCCGTCAGGAAAGTGCCTTCATGGACGACGCCCGCTCCGGCGTCGGCGCCAGCGGCCTTATGCAACTGATGCCCGGCACCGCCAAGGAAACAGCGCGCAAGTTCAGCATCCCTCTGGCCTCGCCGCAGCAGGTGCTCGATCCGGACAAAAACATCCAGCTCGGCGCCGCCTACCTGAGCCAGGTGCACAGCCAGTTCAACGGCAACCGCGTACTCGCCTCCGCCGCCTACAACGCCGGCCCCGGCCGCGTGCGCCAGTGGCTGCGCGGCGCCGATCACCTGAGCTTCGACGTGTGGGTTGAAAGCATTCCGTTCGACGAAACCCGTCAGTACGTGCAGAACGTGCTGTCCTACTCGGTGATCTACGGCCAGAAACTCAACTCGCCGCAACCGCTGGTGGATTGGCATGAGCGGTACTTTGACGATCAGTGATCGTACAAGGATCGACGTAAACAAAAATGCCCGCATCGAAAGATGCGGGCATTTTTTTTGGCGTTCTACTAGGTCAGTTACTTAGTCGGTTACTTGGTCGGTCGAAACCAGATGCCCATCACTGAACTGCAACGCCGCCAACCGCGCATACAGCGGATTGCTCGCGATCAGTTCCTGATGCGTACCGATCGCCACCAGTTTGCCCTGGTCCATCACCGCAATCCGGTCGGCGTTTTTCACCGTGGCCAAGCGGTGGGCGATTACCAGCGTGGTGCGGTTTTGCATCAGGCTGGGCAGGGCTTGCTGGATCAGGTGTTCGCTCTGGGCGTCGAGGGCGCTGGTGGCTTCGTCCAGCAGCAGGATCGGCGCGTCGACCAACAACGCCCGGGCGATGGCCAGACGCTGGCGTTGTCCGCCTGACAGGCCAAGACCGCCATCGCCCAAGTGGGTCTGGTAGCCGTCGGGCATTTGCTCGATGAAGTCGTGGGCGTGGGCGATTTTCGCGGCTTCCTGCACCTGCTCCAGGGTGGCGGTCGGGCAGCCGTAGCGAATGTTTTCTTCAACGCTGCCGAAGAACAGCGCCGGAGTCTGCGAAACCAGTGCAAAGCAGCGGCGCAGGTCAAGCGGATCAAGGCTTGTAAGCGGCACGCCATCAATCAGGATTTGCCCTTCGCGCGGATCGTAGAAGCGCAGCAGCAAGTCATACACCGTGGACTTGCCCGCACCGGACGGACCTACAAGCGCGAGGGTTTCGCCCGCGTTGACTGTCAGACTCAAGCCGTCAACGGCAAAGCTTTGGGGACGCGAAGGGTAGGAAAAGCGCACGTCCTGCAACGCCAGCTCGCCTTTGATCCGCTCCGGCAAGGTCACCAATCCGTCTTTCGGCGGCTGGATAATGTTCTCCGAACGCAGTAGTTCGGCGATGCGCTCGGCGGCACCGGCAGCACGCTGCAATTCTCCGATCACTTCGCTCAACGTGCCAAAGGCACTGCCGACGATCAGGCTGTAGAACACGAACGCCGCCAGCTCACCGGCAGAAATCCGCCCGGCAATCACGTCCATGCCGCCGACCCACAACATTACCGCGACAGCACCGAGCACCAGCACGATCACCAGCGTAATCAGCCAGGCCCGTTGGAAAATTCTTTTTCGCGCAGTCTCGAACGCCTGCTCGACCGTCGAGGCAAATCGCTGTTCGTCCTGCACCTGATGGTTATAGGCCTGAACGGTCTTGATCTGACCGAGGGTTTCCGAGACATAGCTGCCAATGTCGGCGATCCGGTCCTGACTCAGCCGCGAGAGATTACGCACGCGGCGTCCAAAAATCAGGATCGGCGCAATCACCAGTGGCAGCGCAATCACCACGATACTGGTGAGCTTGGCATTGGTGATGAACAGCAGCACGACGCCGCCGATGACCATCAGCAGATTGCGCAGGAACAGAGACAGCGACGAACCGATCACCGATTGCAGCAACGTCGTGTCAGCGGTCAGGCGCGACTGGATTTCCGAACTGCGATTGTCCTCGTAGAACCCGGGATGCAGGTACACCAGATGGTTGAACACCTGCCGACGGATGTCAGCCACCACCCGCTCGCCGATCCATGACACCAGATAGAACCGGGCAAAAGTGCCGACCGCGAGCCCCAGCACCAAGAGCATGAACAGGCCAATGGACTGGTTGAGCAGATGCGGCGACTGGGTCATGAAGCCCTGATCGACCAGCAGCTTGATGCCCTGCCCCATCGACAAGGTGATGCCGGCCGTGACGATCAGCGCGAGCAACGCACCGAAGGCCGGCCAGCGATAGGGCGCAAGAAAATGACTGGTCAGGCGCAGGGCCCGGCGATGTCGCGAGGAAAGCATCGGGATCATTCAAATTCACGTCGTGTGCTGATTAATGGGGCCAGCCTGGACACTCAATGGGGTGGAACTCTGCAAATCACAATGAGTCAGGTTAATTATGACCGGCCAGACTACCCCCTAGATGCTATCGGTCTAATGTCCGGGTTGAGACGAACGGTCAATTCTGCTTGAGTGAAGATACCGTTCCGGAAAGATCGAAGGGAGTTGTCACAGCCTGGTCACCTGACGGTTTTATTGTGCTTACACAACCTGATGAGGAGACAGGCCATGTCCTTGCAACACAGCAGCGACGACAAGATTCAAGTGATCCGCACCAAGCCCGGCCAACCTCTGGGTTGCTCGATTATCGATAAGGATGGGCGCGAAGTGCCAATCACTGAAGACATGATCCAGGACGCTTGCCGCGAACTGGAGAAGCGATTGGTCAAGCCTGCCGAACAAAAGTGATGTAGCCACCGTCTTCCTGACCCGGCCCCTGTAGGCCGGGTTTTTTCTGCCCGCGGTTTATACGGCCAAAGCGCCCAGTGCCGTCACGATCTGCTGCAACGCTGGCGAATCACCGTCGATCCGCACTTTCAGCCCTTCGATCTCGCGACGTGCCGGATATTGTTTGCGCAATACATCGAAAGCCGCACGTTGCTCACCGACGCTACCCAACAGGGTGCGACGGAAATCTGCATCATCCCGGCGCGGGTCGTACACGCCACGGCACAACATCGCCAATACCCAGGCCGGATCGCTGTCGGCATGCAGCGAAACTTCCGACAACCACGGTGCGGGCAACAGATCGCCGAGCTGAATGCTGGCCGGTTGGCCGATGAAGTCACAGTACGCCTGATAGATCTGCGCCGTGCCGCGTTGCTTGCCATCGAGGCTGTAACCGGCGATATGCGGGGTCGCCAGCACACAGAGTTCGGCCAGCGCCACATCGACTTCAGGCTCGGCTTCCCACACATCGAGGACCGCTTGCAGGTCTTCACGCTCCAGCAGCACTTCGCGCAACGCGGCGTTATCCACCACCGGACCACGGGCGGCATTGATCAGCCAGGCGCCGGGCTTGAGTTGCTGCAAACGTTGCTCGTCGAACAAGTGCCAGGTCGCGCCTTCACCACTGCGGGTCAGCGGGGTGTGCAGACTGATCACGTCGCACTGCGCGATGATCTGCTCCAGGCTGACATAGTCGCCGCCCTCGGCCGCCTGACGCGGCGGATCGCAGACTTTCACGTTCCAGCCCAGCCCTTTCAGCACCTTGATCAAGCGACCGCCCACTTCACCGGCGCCGATCACGCCATAGGTACGTTCACTCAAATCGACACCTTCGATTTCAGCCAGGGTCATCAGGCTGCCCAGCACATAATCCACCACACCACGAGCATTGCAGCCCGGCGCGCTGGACCAGGTGATGCCGGCCTCGTTGAAGTATTCGAGATCCAGATGATCGGTGCCGATGGTGCAGGTGCCGACAAAACGCACCTTGCTGCCTTCGAGCAACGCGCGGTTGACGTTGGTCACCGAGCGCACCAGCAACACGTCGGCCTGTTCGACCGTGGCCCGGTCAATGGAACGGCCCGGCACCCGGCGGATCTCGCCGAAACCGGCAAAAAAGGCATCGAGCAGCGGGATATTTTCGTCGGCAACAATCAGCATGGCGGGGCTCCTTGGGCGGATCGGCAGTGTAGGCGCTGAGACTGCGATGAGCCAGCAGGCTGTTGATTACAAATCCGCAACAGAGGATTTTTCCTGACCGTAACGTCAGCGGCGTAGAATGCCCGGCCTTGCGCATCAACCCCTGTGGACGCTTTGCCTGTGAACTCCGTAACCGAACGCCCTGACGCCGTTTCCCTCAACCGCCCTGCCCGGGTTCGCCTGGAGCTGAAAAATCTGCTCGGCCTTGCACTGCCGATCATGATCGCGCAGCTGGCAACCACCGCCATGGGCTTCGTCGATGCGGTGATGGCCGGGCGCGTCGGGCCAAAGGATCTGGCGGCCGTGGCACTGGGCAACTCGATCTGGGTACCGGTGTTTCTGCTGATGACCGGCACCCTGCTGGCCACCACGCCGAAAGTCGCCCAGCGCTTCGGCGCCGGCACCCACAGCGAGATCGGCCCGATCGTGCGTCAGGCCCTGTGGCTGGCGCTGGTGGTCGGACTGATGGCAACCACCCTGCTGTTCTGCGCCGAACCGATCCTGCACCTGATGAAAGTCGATCCGGAACTGATCGGCCCGTGCATGCAATACCTGCACGGCATCGCCAGCGGTCTGCCAGCAGTGGCCTTCTACCATGTGCTGCGCTGCACCAGTGACGGCCTCGGCCGCACCCGGCCGGCGATGGTGCTGGGCCTGTGTGGCCTGGCGCTGAACATTCCGCTGAACTACGTGTTCATTTACGGTCACTTCGGCGTGCCGGCCATGGGCGGCGTCGGTTGCGGCTGGGCCACGGCGATCGTGATGTGGGTGATGGCGCTGGGCCTGGCCGGTTATGAGCGCTGGGCGCCAGCCTACAAGTCGAGCGAACTGTTCAGCCGTTTCGACTGGCCGCAATGGGCGGTGATCAAGCGTCTGCTGGCCATCGGTCTGCCGATTGGCATCGCGGTGTTTGCCGAGTCGAGCATTTTCGCGGTGATCGCGCTGCTGATCGGCAGCCTCGGCGCCACGGTGGTGGCCGGGCATCAGATCGCGCTGAACGTCAGCTCGCTGGTGTTCATGATTCCGTATTCATTGGGTATGGCCGTGACCGTACGGGTCGGCCAGGCTTTGGGCCGTGAAGAACCTCGCGAAGCGCGTTTTGCGGCAGGTGTCGGCATGGGCACCGCGCTGGCCTACGCCTGCCTGTCGGCGAGCATGATGTTGCTGATGCGCGAACACATTGCAGCGATCTACACCTCGGATCCGATGGTGATTCACATCGCCGCGATGCTGATCGTGTATTCGGCGCTGTTCCAGTTCTCCGACGCGATCCAGGTAACCGCCGCTGGCGCCCTGCGCGGTTATCAGGACACGCGGGTGACGATGATCCTGACCCTGTTCGCCTACTGGGGCATCGGCCTGCCGGTGGGTTACGCCCTCGGCCTGACCGACTGGTTCGGCGAGCCACGCGGCCCGAGCGGCTTGTGGGAAGGCCTGATCGTAGGCTTGAGCTGCGCGGCGCTGATGCTGTCGATCCGCCTGACACGCAGCGCACGCAAACGCATTCGCATCAGCCGCTCGATGGGGTGACCGGCCATAAAAAAAGACCTGCACATGCAGGTCTTTTTTTTGCCTTCCGATCAACCGGACTTCTTGCGAATCCAGTACAGATAGGTCCCGGCCTCTTCGTGCTGCCCCACCAGTTCATGGTCGAGAAACACACAGAACTTGGGGATGTCGCGGCGGGTCGACGGGTCGGTGGCGATCACCTTGAGCAGGCCGCCGGGCACCAGGTCACGGATGTGCTGGTGCAGCATCATCACCGGCTCCGGGCAGTTGAGGCCCGTAGCGTCGAGGGTACCGTCGACCGGCGTATTGATCATTTCACTCATGATTCACTCCTGAAACTGGCCGGCATTGTCGCCCAATGCCGGGTGTTCGGTCACCTGTCGCGCGCTCAGCGGGCCTTGGCTTTTTTCACGTCATGGCGGCGCAAATGGCAGGTCACTTCCTCACGGTCGTGGTACAGCTGCTTGCAGCCGATATCGACTTTGATCCCGCGGGCCTTGAAACCATCGGCGATGCGTTCGAGCAGACGCTTCACTTCGGCGTAACGCTGCTTCATCGGCAACTTGAGGTTGACCACCGCTTCCCGGCAATGCCCCTCGCCGATCCATTCTTCGAGCATCGCGGCGTTGCGCGCCGGTTTCTCGACGATGTCGCAGACCATCCAGTCCACCGGCTGCTTGGGCTTGAAGGTGAAACCGTCGGCCATCAAATGCTGCACCAGACCGGTGTCCATCAGGCTTTCGGCCATCGGGCCGTTATCGATGGCCGTCACCAGCATGCCGCGATTGACCAGTTGCCAGGTCCAGCCACCCGGCGCCGCACCGAGGTCGACACCGGTCATGTCGCTGTGCAGGCGCTCGTCCCACTGATCCCGGGGGATAAAGTGGTGCCAGGCTTCTTCCAGCTTCAACGTGGAACGGCTCGGCGCCTCACGCGGAAACTTCAAACGCGGAATACCCATCGGCCACATCGCCGAGTTTCCGGCATCGGCCAGACCGAGGAACACCTCACGGCCACTCTTGAAGGTCAGCAACAGGCGCGGTTTGCTGGCATCGTCCACCAGTTTGCCGGCGCCGGTCAGCGCCTTGCGCAGCGGGCCTTCGAACTTCTTGCAGAAATTCGACAGTTCCTTGCCGTCATTGGTGTCGACGACTTCCAGCCACAGGCTGCCGCACACCGGGAATTCGGCCATATGCGCGAGGATCACGCTGATGCGGTCGGTTTCCGGCAGATCGATGAAAACCCCGCGGGCCCATTGGCGCGGGAAGATCAGCTCAGCGAAACGCTGGCCACGCATCAGGCGCTCGGCGCCGTCTTCTTCGGTGCAGACGAACTCGGCGCAAGCGGTCGCCGGTTTGGCCTTGGCGTAGCCGGCCACGTTCAGTTGGGCGGCGAGGTCGGAAATTTCCGAACAGACTTCGCCTTCGAAGCCCGGCCGGCAATGCATGAATAGGGTGTTCATTCTTACTCCTGGGCAGAGGGCGATCATTCATCCCCTGCGCGATGTCCAGGCTTGCGTCAAAGCAAAGCCTGTCACGAAAACCGGCGCATGATAGCCGATGTCGGAACCTTGGTTCCTGTCATAGAGTCCAGTTATTAGCCAGCTACCTAAAACAGGGCTAAGTTTTAAGCTCTATTCGTCCCCTCAATCCGTAGCCGTGCGGATTCAAAGGAGTGATCGTAATGCCGTCCCTCGATAGCCTGCACACCCTTAAGACCCTGAAAGTCGATGACAAGACTTACCACTATTTCAGCCTGCCGGATGCCGCCAAAACCTTGGGCGATCTCGACAAGCTGCCGATGTCGTTGAAAGTCCTGCTGGAAAACCTGCTGCGCTGGGAAGATGAAAAAACTGTCACCGGCGCCGACCTCAAGGCGATTGCCGCGTGGCTCAAGGAGCGTCGCTCCGACCGGGAAATCCAGTACCGCCCTGCCCGCGTGCTGATGCAGGACTTTACCGGCGTCCCCGCCGTGGTCGATCTGGCCGCGATGCGCGCCGCCATGGCCAAGGCCGGCGGCGATCCGCAGCGAATCAACCCGCTTTCACCGGTGGATCTGGTGATCGACCACTCAGTGATGGTCGATAAATTCGCCAGCGCCAGTGCATTCGAACAGAACGTCGACATCGAAATGCAGCGCAACGGCGAACGCTACGCCTTCCTGCGCTGGGGCCAGAGCGCTTTCGACAACTTCAGCGTGGTGCCACCGGGCACCGGGATCTGCCACCAGGTCAACCTCGAATACCTCGGACGCACGGTGTGGACCAAGGACGAGGACGGCCGCACCTATGCCTTCCCCGACACGCTGGTCGGCACCGACTCCCACACCACCATGATCAACGGCCTCGGCGTACTCGGCTGGGGCGTCGGCGGGATCGAGGCGGAAGCCGCGATGCTCGGGCAACCGGTGTCGATGCTGATTCCCGAGGTGATCGGTTTCAAACTCACCGGCAAGCTCAAGGAAGGCATCACCGCCACCGACCTGGTGCTGACCGTGACCCAGATGCTGCGCAAGAAAGGCGTGGTCGGCAAATTCGTCGAGTTCTACGGCGATGGCCTCGCTGACCTGCCGCTGGCCGATCGCGCGACCATCGCCAACATGGCCCCGGAATATGGCGCGACCTGCGGCTTCTTCCCGGTCGATGACGTGACTCTCGAATACCTGCGCCTTTCCGGTCGCCCCACCGAAGTGGTGAAACTGGTCGAGGCCTATACCAAGGCCCAGGGCCTGTGGCGCCTGCCCGGTCAGGAACCGGTGTTCACCGACAGCCTGGCGCTGGACATGGGCAGCGTCGAAGCCAGCCTCGCCGGGCCGAAACGTCCGCAAGACCGGGTTTCCCTGCCGAATGTCGGTCAGGCGTTCAGCGATTTCCTCGACCTGCAATTCAAACCCACCAGCAAGGAAGAAGGACGTCTGGAAAGCGAAGGCGGCGGTGGCGTGGCGGTGGGCAATGCCGATCTGGTCGGCGAAACGGATTACGAGTACGACGGCCACACCTATCGCCTGAAAAACGGCGCGGTGGTGATTGCCGCGATCACCTCCTGCACCAACACCTCCAACCCGAGCGTGATGATGGCTGCCGGCCTGCTGGCGAAAAAAGCCGTGGAAAAAGGCCTGACCCGCAAGCCGTGGGTGAAGAGCTCGTTGGCACCGGGCTCAAAAGTGGTCACTGACTATTACAAGGCTGCAGGACTGACGCAGTACCTCGATCAGCTCGGCTTTTCATTGGTGGGCTACGGCTGCACCACCTGCATCGGTAACTCCGGGCCTCTGCCGGAACCGATCGAAAAAGCCATCCAGAAAGCTGACCTGACCGTGGCGTCGGTGCTGTCCGGCAACCGCAACTTCGAAGGCCGGGTGCATCCGCTGGTGAAAACCAACTGGCTGGCCTCGCCACCGCTGGTCGTCGCCTACGCCCTGGCCGGCACGGTGCGCACGGACATCAGCAGCGAACCGCTGGGAGAAGACAAGCAAGGCAATCCGGTTTACCTGCGCGATATCTGGCCGAGCAGCAAGGAAATCGCCGACGCGGTGAATCAGGTCAACACGGCGATGTTCCACAAGGAGTACGCCGAGGTGTTCGCCGGTGACGAACAGTGGCAAGCCATCGAAGTGCCGCAAGCCGCCACCTATGTCTGGCAGGATGACTCGACCTACATCCAGCACCCACCGTTTTTCGATGACATCGCAGGCCCCCTGCCGGTGATCACCGACGTGAAAGGTGCGCGGGTGCTGGCGTTGCTGGGCGATTCGGTGACCACTGACCACATCTCCCCCGCCGGCAACATCAAAGCCGAAAGTCCGGCCGGGCGTTATCTGCGGGAAAAAGGTGTGGAGCCGCGGGACTTCAACTCCTACGGTTCACGCCGGGGCAACCACGAAGTGATGATGCGCGGCACCTTTGCCAACATCCGTATCCGCAATGAAATGCTCGGCGGCGAAGAAGGTGGCAACACGATCTACATTCCGACCGGCGAAAAACTCGCGATCTATGACGCAGCCATGCGTTATCAGGCCTCGGGAACGCCGTTGGTGGTGATTGCCGGGCAAGAATACGGCACCGGCTCCAGCCGCGACTGGGCGGCCAAGGGCACCAATCTACTGGGCGTGAAAGCGGTAATCGCCGAAAGCTTCGAGCGAATCCACCGTTCCAACCTGGTAGGCATGGGCGTGCTGCCGTTGCAGTTCAAGTTGGATCAGAACCGCAAGAGCCTGAACCTCACCGGCAAGGAAACCCTGGAGATTCAGGGCCTGACCGGTGTCGAGCTGACGCCACGCATGAACCTGACGTTGGTAATCACCCGGGAAGACGGACGTCAGGAGAAGATCGAAGTGCTGTGCCGCATCGATACCCTGAATGAGGTGGAGTACTTCAAGTCCGGCGGGATCCTGCATTACGTGTTGCGACAGCTGATCGCCTCGTAAGACCTGCAGATGCAGAAACACCGCCAATCGGCGGTGTTTCTGCTTAGGGGCGACACTTTTCTACAGACGAAAAAAAACCCGCCGAAGCGGGTTTTTCCCAAGACCATTATCGACTCCCTGTCGGCAGCGATCCTTGCATATGGTCGATCATCCATGATCCTGAAACACTCCCTGTGCTTCAGTTGATGAGGCTAGATTACGCTGTGGATCCAATCGGCAATAGTCGAAAAAGCTACCAGCGCGTGTAAGACATTCGCCATAGCACCCCTTCCGAAAACCCTTAGGCATGTCGGGCATTGAGTGCAGCAGCCGCCAGATCCGCGACTTTCAGCTGTCCGGCGTACTTTTCCTCGTCGTCCATCGCGATTTTCAGCATCGCCGGTACGTCGCCCTGACGCACCGGCAACAGCTTGCTGCCCAGCGTGATGACCGGAACACCGTCGGGCACCAGTGCCCAACGCTTCAACCACGGATCAAACCACTCGCTGTCAGCCACCCTCACGCTCGCGTGCCCTGTCGGTTTCGGCGAGAAAGTGTTCGAGCCTGCTCAACTGCTCTTCCCAGCCACGGCTGTCCATGTAATACGCCTCTTTCTGACGCACATCGGGAATATGCGCGAAACCTGACTCGGAAACCTTCAGCAGCGTGCCGTTTTCATAGTCCTGCAGCTCGAATTTGACCAGCGTGGTCGGCTCCTGGGAGTAGTCGATATTCGGGTTCACCGCATACGGGTGCCAGCGGAAGGAAAACAACTGCTGGGGCTCGACCCGCTCCACCAGCACGTTCCAGAGCACATGTTCATAACCGGGATACGTGACCTGCCCTTGCGTCCACTCGCCTGCGATAAACCGCCGCCCTTCCAGAGCCACGCCAAACCACTGGCCAAACGCCTCGGCATCGACCAGCGCACGCCAGACATGAGAGCGCGGCGAGCGGAGCATGATTTTACGTTCAAAGCTGTTGGGTACTGGTTTCATACGTCACCTCCTGTTTTGAACAGTAGGCTTGTATGACCACATGTCCAATGCGAAGTTGTATCAATCCAGTGCAACTGTCTGAGCTGATGGAAATAACTGGCAGTATTTTGAGGCGCCGGTTCGTCAGAATACGGGCGGATCAACACTGTGGAACTGATAATGTTCCCAGCGAATTGAACGACACAAGGACGTCATCATGCAGCCCTCCCTCCCTGAACGTTACCGTGGCGCCCTCCTCGGCCTGGCCTGCGGCGATGCGGTGGGAACAACCGTCGAATTCCAGCCTCGAGGCAGCTTCCAGCCCCTGACGGACATGGTCGGTGGCGGGCCGTTCCAGCTGAAACCGGGCCAATGGACCGACGACACCTCGATGGCGCTGTGTCTGGCAGAAAGCCTGCTGAACAAGAACGCATTCGATGCCGCCGATCAGATGGGCCGCTATCTGAACTGGTGGCAATGGGGTTATCTGAGCTCAACCGGCGAATGTTTCGATATCGGCATGACCGTGAGTCAGGCGCTGGATCGCTATCAGCACACCGGAGAACCATTTGCCGGCTCCACTGATCCCTACAGCGCAGGCAATGGCTCGCTGATGCGTCTGGTGCCCGTTGTTCTGTTTTATTTCCCCGACACCCGACAAATCAGGCGATTCACTGCCGACAGTTCACGTACCACTCACGCGGCGCCCGAGGCCATCGAATGCTGCCAGTTGTTTGCCGAACTGCTCGGCAAAGCCCTGGAAGGCGCATCGAAAACTGAACTGCGCAGCCTGTCGCAAACTGCCTTCAACCAACCGAAGGTGGCGGCGATTGCCCGGGGCGACTACCTGCACAAGACCGAGCGCGACATTCGCGGAAGTGGCTACTGCGTTGAGTCCCTGGAAGCGGCGCTATGGTGCTTCCAGCATACCGACAGTTTTGCCGCGGCCGTCCTGCAGGCGGCGAATCTGGGCGATGATGCGGACACTACTGCCGCCATCGTCGGCCAGTTGGCTGGCGCCCATTACGGCGTGCAGGGAATCCCGTTCGGGTGGCTGGAGAAGCTGCATGACGGAGAGGAAATTGCCGCGACAGCGGAGCGCTTGCTCAACGCATCGAGACAGCACAAATCCTGATGGCGCCATGAAGTCGCTAAACTGCCCGGCACATTCACTCTTCAAAGCGAGATGCCCCATGTCCCCACGCCAGCTCCTGGCTCTGACGCCTTTTCTTTTCACTTCCGTTGCCCACGCTGCCGTCGACTGCGCCAATGCCAGCGATCAGGCGACGATGAATCAGTGTGCCGGGCAAGAGAACAAAGCGGCGGATAAAGAGCTGAACGCGGTGTATCAGCAAATTACCGCGCGCCTGAAAGGCGAGCCTGCCAGCAAAAAACTGCTGGTCAGTGCCCAGCGGGCGTGGATTGGATTTCGCGATGCCGAATGCGAATTTTCGGCATCCGGGGTAAAGGGCGGGAGTATGTACCCGATGATCTACAGCTCATGCATTACGCGCGTGACCAAGGATCGAACCGAGGCGCTCAAGCAATATTTGAAGTGTGAAGAAGGGGATGTGGGTTGCCCGGTGCCAGGGGCCTGATTTTTGTAGCGGTTTAGAGAGTCCCTTCGTGAGCAAGCCCCCTCCCACATTTGAACCGCATTTCAAATGTGGGAGGGGGCTTGCTCACGAAGGCGTCATCCCTGACGCCGCTTGTTACCGGACAAATATCTGCGCCGTGGTAATCGCCATATCCCCACCCGGCAACTTGATGCTGCCGGTCTGTTTCATGGTCTCGGCATCAAAAATCGCCACGTCATTGAACGTCCCGGCCAGGTAGATCTTGCTGCCATCCTTGTTGAACGAAATGCAGTAGTAGGAATGGTCCAGCGTGGCTGCCTGGATCAGTTTCTTCTGCTTGATGTCGTACTTGGCCAGACGGTTGAGCACACCGAACATCAGGTTCGGATCCTTCGGTGAGCGCATGCCGCTGAAGTAGATTTCGGTCAGCGGGCCGAAGTCGGTGGTTTCGGTCTTGCCGGTTTTCAGGTCGACGCTGAACAAGCCGTACAGGTATTCAGCGGTGGCCGGATCCTGTTTCTTGTCCTTGAACTTGGCTGCCGTGTACAGCAGCGAGAAGTCGTGGCGGTAGGTCTGCTGGTTCCACACGTAGAGCACGTCCGGCGCGCTGTAGTTCGGGCGCTTCCAGTGACGGCTGGGGATCAGCACGTCGAACTTGCCGCTCTTCACATCGACCTTGTACACATCGGCGCCAGCGACATACAGCGTGCCGTCATCGCCGCTCTGCATGATCGTCAACTGCCGTGGCGCCGGAAAGCTGCGCACCGGTTTGGCGTTCATTCCGGCGTCGGTGGCGTAGACGTCCAGACGCGGCTGCTTGACCTCGTAATGATCGTTGAGCATCAGCGTCGGGTTGGCGATGGTGTACAGCTCTTTGCCGTCATGGCTGACGGTGAACGCAAACATCGACCGTGCCTTCTCGCCCGGCTGCTGAGTGATGCTGGCGTGGAACACCTGCTTGCAGCTGTCCAGCTCGACACCGTAAACGTCGGCGTAATGGTTGTTCAGCACATAGGCAGTCTTGCGATCCGGCGACAGCTGCACGGTGCCGGGGCCGAAGGCATCGGGCATCTTGCAGGTCTTGTACAAGCTGTCGGTCGACAGGTCGATGACGTGCAGGTTGTTCGGGTAATTGGTGGTCAACATGTACTCGTGACCGTCTTGCAGCGCGGCGTTTTCATCGGCCAGAACCGGTAGCGAACAGACGCTCAGAACCGCGAGTGCGGCAAGGCCGCAGGCTTTGATGTTATGCATGCTGGAATCCTTCTTCTTATGGATCACTTGTCTTTCGGGAAGACAGTGCCCAGGTTGCGCCAGTTGTCGTTGGACGCCTGGGCATCCTTGTTCCAGTCCGGGTAGGTGCTCATCATGTCCGGCACCTGGGCCGGCCACCAGCACGGATCGGAGCAGCCATACAGGTCAGCTTCCATCGGCTGACACAGCGACGACACCCCGCCGAACGCATCGATTTCCCAGCCCGGGTCGGTGGTCGAGGCACAGCCGGCGACGGAACTCATCGCCACCACTTCCTCGATGCGGTTCTCGTCCGCAGCCTGATCCAGCTTCAACGCTTTGTTATTGATTGCCTTGAGATGTTTCATATCAGTGAGCCTTGCGCGGAGTGATGTAGCTGCTGATGAACGCAGGGTTGGCGGCCATGATCCGGGTGTAGACCTCGATGCCGAAGTCGACCCAGTCACGCATCAGTTCGCAGTAGTGATACGTCGGGTGTGCCGGATCGCCGTAGCGGGCGTAGCTCTCGTGGTAGCAACCGCCGGAGCACAGGTTGCGGATCTGACAGTCGTGGCAACCGGTGTTGGTGCGATCCAGGCGCTGGGACAGAAAGTCGTTCAGTTCGACCTGTTTAACGCCGCTGTGGACGTTGCCGAAAGTCGGCAGCGACGAGCCGGTGAAGCGATGGCACAGGTTCAGTTCGCCCTTGTGATCGACCGCCAGCATCTTCAGCCCGGCCCCGCATGGCAGGGCCTTTTTGTGGCCTTCGTGGATATCGGTGATCAACTGATGCAGGTTGGAGAAACCGATATTGCGGTGCTCCAGCGCAGCCTCCAGATAACGCCGGCCGAGGCGTTTCATGCTGGCGAACACTTCGATCAACTCGTCAGTAGTCAGGTTGAAACTGCTGATATCGCCGGAAGTCACCGGAGCAAACCCGACTTCGGCAAAACCAAGTTCGTTGAACAGGTGATCCCAGATGGTTTCAACGTCGGTGACGCCGGTGGTCAGGGTCACCCGCGCGCCGACCGGGCGACTGTTGTAGCGCGACAACAGCATTTCGGCCTTGCGCCGCACCACGTCGTAAGTACCCTGCCCGCCCACGGTGATGCGGTTGCGGTCGTGCACGGTTTTCGGCCCGTCGATGCTCACTGACAGCCCGAAGCGGTGGGCATTCAGGTAGTCCACGGTTTCTTCGGTGAGCAGCGTGGCGTTGGTGGTCATGACGAATTCGACGAACTTGCCGGCCTCGGCAAAACGCTTCTCGCAGTAATCGACCATGTACTCGATCAGCTTGCGATTGCTCAGCGGCTCGCCGCCGAAAAACACCACGGTGAAGCGCTCTTCGTCAGGGGATTCACGCAGCAGCATTTCCACTGACGCGATGGCGGTTTCGACGTCCATCTTCTTGCCGGCGGACGGCTTGTCGAGGTCTTCCTTGTAGCAGTAGGTGCAGCTCAGGTTGCAGCCGGTATTGACGTTGAGCACCACGGTATTGATCGCCGTGCGCTCGACACGTTTTACGGCGATGTCCGGCGTCAGCGGCGAGCCGTCGCTGACCAGCTCCAGCGAGATCAGCTCGCGCAGGGTCTCGTTGATTTCCTCGCCGTTGAACCGCGCGCCGAGGCGCTGGATCAGGTCTTCCGAGGAGCAGCCGGGGCCGCGCAACGCATCGATGATGGTGCCAGTCAGTTCATCGCTGGCAAACAGCGAACTGCTGGGGATGTGAAACAGCATGCGGTCGGCGTCGACGTGCACTTCATGCAGATTACGTTCGACCAGATTCAAGATAGCGCCCATTGCAAACCTCCTGTGCAAGCCCCGCCTGGCGGGACTTGCGGTCATTCCGAAAAGTGTCTGTCGCTGGCGATCAGCTCAACTCACGTTTCAACATCAGGGAATGGGTGGATTGTTCCAGCGTTGCACGGTGACGATCAGGTGGCCTTCGCCGGTCAGGGATTTCCCTGCATCGTCGACGGCGGCGATCACCTCGAGGTTGCCGGCATTGTTGGTGGACATCTTGCGTGCCGGATTCGGCCCGGCATCGCCCGGGGTGAACACGCCTGCGTCGGCCTGCATGGTACCGGCGAACTTGACGTCTTCGTCCTCTTTGGCGCGCTCGTCGAAGGCTTCGACTTTCCATTGCGCCGGGAACACGCCGATGCGATACGGCTTGCCGTCGGCGCCCTTGCCCCAGGCTTCGGCGTCGAAGCGGCCCTGGACTTTCGGCGTCGAACCACCGCCCTCGCCGATCCGCGCCACCGAGAATTCCGGCACCACTTTGACCGAAGCGATCGTGCTGTACACCGACAGGCTCGGGCCTTTCAGCCTCCCGACGCTGACGGCGCGCAGGCCCGGCTGGGCATTGGCTACGGCTTTGACTTTGACCTTGATCCGCTCGGCGTTCTGCTCGACCACTTCGACTACATCCACACCTTTGCCGAAATTCGGCTTGCCGCTCAAACCGCTGCCGATCAGGGTCACTTCGGTTTCGCTGCCGGCCTTCATGTAACCCGGCTGCACCGCCAGCAAGCGCTGGGAGCCCTGTTTGGCCGCGACAAAGTCCAGACCGCGCTCATCGTGCTCGGCCTCGAACATCCGGCCTTGCATGGCGTTGCCTTGTGCGGCGAACACCTGGCGCATGGTCACGCCATCGACGGTCACGTTGCCGCGCCATTCGTAGCCGCTGTAGAGGATCGCACTGCCATCGCCGTTGAACGGGCTTCCATCGGCATATTGACCTTTGACGGCAACCTTGAAGGTGTCGCTACCATCGGCGGTAACGCTCATGATGCCGGCCAGTTCACCCTTGCCCGGCAGGTGGCCGCTGAAGCTCCAGTCGCCCACCAGCGCTTCGGCCTTCGGTTTGGCTTTGACCCAGGCCTGCCACGCCGGGTTGTCCAGCGGATAACGTTTGGCCAGCAGCGGGACCATTTCCTTGCGGGCGATATCGAACCAGTCGCGATCACGGGCCAGCGCCTGATACTCCAGCGACGGCCACTGGCCGAGGTGGAAGTTCACCAGGCGCTCCCATTCCTGAGCCGGACGCCGTTGCAGGGCGATCCGCGCACCGGAGTGGCAGCGACCGCACATCTGCGCGGTTTTCTCGTCGAACTGCTCGACGGTGTTCAACCGGCGTTCCAGCGCATAACGCACGCCATCGGTTTCGCTCGGCGCCAGGCCCTGGGTGTCGGCCAGGTATTTGACCAGTGTGCGACGGTCTTCATCGCTGATCTGCAAACCGTGCATGGTCTGCATGCGGGCGATGCTCATCAGCCAGCCTTCCGGGGTCTTGCGCTGGTGGCTGATGCGGCTCAACTGGTCGCCGGCTTCAGGGGTGTGACAACCCTGGCAGGTCTCCTTGAGGATGGTCTGGGCGTCGCGGGCTGCCAGGCTGTGGGGCGAATGCAGGGCCACACAAGCGGCCACGGCCAGCAAACTGGCGCTCATGCCTGATCGGAGTTTTCTCTTCATCAACGTCGAACCTCGCACGGTGCTTTCTTATTGTTGTGGCTTATCGTTTTTATGGTTTCTGCCGTTCGCGGCGATGCACGAACGGAGGCAAGCGAAACGTCTGTTGTGAGCAATACACGGAGCGTGCCAGCTTGCCGATAAGCTTTTCAATCAAGCAGTTACGTGAAGATCACTGCGTCGCGCCAGCGTCCGGGGTATGGCCCGGCGTCCAATTTCGCGACAGTTGTTGCAGTGTGAGACAAGCATAGCCACGGGCGACAGCAGCGGCTGTTGTGCCACAGCGCAGCTCATCGCCCGACGATTGACGACACCCGTGCCCAGGCGCGAAATGGTGGTTCACCGAATGCCGAAAAGGAGATCTGTAATGGCCAACATCACAGTCCTGGCGGGGGACTTTCTGCAGGGTGACGGAGAGTACAGGGACGGCAACTTTACGCTGAGAACATCGCTGCATCCCTGGCCGGGTCTTACCCTCCCGCTGTCATCGATCAAGACGCTGGAAGTAGCCAACGAAGAGTCGATCAACAACTTCAAGGATGTCATCGGCTATGGCGTGGCCGGTGCGATGCTGCTGGGGCCCATCGGTGCCATTGCCGGGTTCATGCTGGCCGGTCACGAAACCGAAGTGACGTTCCTGGCCACCCTCAAGGATCAGCGCCGGATGCTGATCGCCGCCGACAGCCACACCTTTCAGGAAATATCCCGCAAGGTCGCCTGTTGACGTTTTCGCCCCCCCCCCCGCCCGCCTCTCGCGGGCGGGTTGATTCAGATGTAGTACATGGGTTCCCGGCTTTTGTGCGCCTCGATTTCCAGGCGCATATCGGCAATCAGCGTGGCCAGCGCGTGGGTGCTGTCCAGCGTCCACAGCGGGACATGGCTGGCCAGCAATTCGACCTTGCCGGTCATGCAATCGCAGACACGGATCGTCAGCGACTGATCCGCTGCCACACTGCAGGTGCAGACCAGCGGTTGAAAACTGTGTTCGATAATGTTTTGGATTTCCAGGGTTGAAATCATCGTCGCCACCTCCCGGTCGGGTGATCCAGACCTGAATGCATGCATCCTCCCAACGGGAAAGTTTATCCGCACCCAGAGCAAGTGGCAGAACCTCCGACCGGTGGCACCACGTCTCACCGGTTGTCGCTTTTTGAGAATAAAACCTTGCCGCCGTGTTATCGCTGCACTGCCACAAGCCCGGCGCGGCGCGGCCCGCGCAGCAACTTCACGCCTTTGGCACAGCCGTTGCGAAGCCCTCCTCACGTCTACAAACAACAAGAGGTCTTCACCATGCCCCTGCCCTATCTGCTTCCTGCCACCTCGGCCTTCATCCAGCGCCCGCCGCGCATGCTGATCGGCGGCGACTGGGTCGAAGCCGCCGACGGCCAGACCATGCCGCTGCACAACCCAGCCACTGGCGAAGCGTTGTGTGTGGTGCCACGCGCCACACCGGAAGATGTCGACCGTGCGGTGCTCGCCGCCCGACAAGCCTTCGATGATTCAGCGTGGAGCCGCACCCGCCCGCGTGAACGGCAGAACCTGTTGTGGAAACTCGCCGACCTTATGCAGCGCGACGCCGAACTGCTGGCACAACTGGAATGCCTGAACAACGGCAAGAGCGCTGCCGTGGCGCAAGTGATGGACGTGCAACTGGCCATCGACTTCCTGCGTTACATGGCTGGCTGGGCCACCAAGATCGAAGGTTCCAGTGTCGACGTTTCACTGCCGTTGATGCCCGGCGATCAGTTCCACAGTTTCATCCGCCGCGAAGCCGTGGGCGTGGTCGGCGCCATCGTCGCCTGGAATTTTCCGCTGCTGCTGGCCTGCTGGAAACTCGGCCCGGCGCTGGCCACCGGTTGCACCGTGGTGCTCAAACCGGCCGACGAAACCCCGCTGACCGCGCTGAAACTGGCGGAACTGGTACTGGAGGCGGGTTATCCGGAAGGCGTGTTCAACGTGGTCACCGGCACCGGCATCACCGCCGGTTCCGCCCTGACCCACAACCCGCTGGTCGACAAACTGACCTTCACCGGCTCCACCGCCGTCGGCAAGCAGATCGGCAAGATTGCCATGGATTCGATGACCCGGGTCACCCTGGAACTGGGCGGTAAATCACCGACCATCGTCATGGCCGACGCCGACCTGAAAACCGCCGCAGCGGGTGCGGCCAGTGCGATATTTTTCAACCAGGGCCAGGTCTGCTGTGCAGGCTCCAGGCTGTATGTGCAGCGCAAGCATTTCGACAATGTGGTGGCCGACATCAGCGACATCGCCAATGCGATGAAACTCGGCAACGGCCTCGACCCGAGCGTGGAAATGGGCCCGCTGATTTCCGCGCGCCAGCAGGAGCGGGTCTACAACTACATCGAAATGGGCCGGGAAAGCGGCGCAACCATCGCCTGCGGCGGCGAGCAATTCGGGCCGGGGTTCTTCGTCAAACCGACGGTGATTGTCGATGTAGACCAGCAGCATTCGCTGGTGCAGGAAGAGATCTTCGGGCCGGTGCTGGTGGCGATTCCATTCGATGACGAGGCGGATGCACTGCGCATGGCCAACGACAGTCCTTACGGTCTGGGCGCCAGCATCTGGTCGAACGACCTGGCGGCAGTGCACCGGATGATTCCACGGATCAAGTCGGGATCGGTGTGGGTCAACTGCCACAGTGCGCTGGATCCGGCGCTGCCGTTTGGCGGCTACAAGATGTCCGGGGTCGGGCGCGAGATGGGGTATGCGGCGATCGAGCATTACACCGAGTTGAAGTCGGTGTTGATCAAATTGTAATAACTGGGCTCTTGGCTCAGGGTTTGAAACCCTGAGCCAACAGCCACCCGCGAACGGCTCGTCCCTGCTCACGCGTCAACCCCGCCAGCGCCCGATCCGCCGGCTCATCGCGCAAGCGCCTTACCAGCGGCGCCAGCTCCACGCCTTGCACATGCCAGATCCCCAGCGGCTGTTCCGCCGTAATCACCACCTCGGTTTCATCGACAAACCCGTCACGCAACACCGGCATCCGCTCGATGCGTAACGCGGCAAAATCCGCCGCTGCATGGGCTACTTCCGCGTCGGGCCAATGCCGCCGCGCCTGCCAGAATGGCTGATCAAGCCAACGCTGTTCATCGGCATAAAAGTCCCGGCCGATGCGCGCAAAGCGCAGGAACAATTGCTCCACCCGTTGCCGATGAAAACGTTGCGCCAAGGCTGCTCGTTCCGGTTTGCGCAGCAACGTATTGATCACCACCGGCGCCTGCAACGCCGAGGACAGCGACTGAAAAATCCCGTTGCCGGACAGCGGGTCCACTGCCATCGCCGCATCGCCGACACGAATCCAGTTTTCACCGCAGACCTGCGGCGCAAGAATCGCCGTGCTGCTGCGAGCGTGCAGTTGCAACTCCGACTCCACGCCACTAGCAAAGAACGCTTGAGCAAAATCCGAAGCCTGACGCCGCGTGCGGCAGTAATCGAGCAACTGCGCCTTGCCCGGCAACCCGGCGCTCGCCACGTCCATGGTCCATTGCCAATAACATTGGCCGTCATCCCGCCGCGCCATCCACGCCCAACCATCTTCAAGGCTTTCCACGGCACTGGCGGTCACACCCGGCGCCCCTTGCCAACGATTGAGCAGGCTGACCGTCTCCGGTCCGCGCAGGCCTTTGCCGGATGCCGGTGCCTGTCGCCCCCGGGCCTCCACCAGGAAATCCGCCGTCAGTGTCTCACCACGGTCGAGCTCGACTCGATGACCGTCCCCCGAGGACTGCACAGTCAGGATTCGCCCTTCAATCACCTCGACGCCGGCCAGCCGCAAGTCTTCACGCAAACCACGATCGAAGGTCGGACGATCCAGCAGAAACTCGATGTTCTGCGCATGCTGCTGGCCATTCCACGAAACCTGTCGCCGGGACGGCAACGTGGCGTCCGCCAGCGCATGATTCAACCCGGCACCGCGCAACGCCTCCAGCACCCGTTGCGACACGCCTTCGAGCGCCGCAAAGCGGCGCCATTCGCTGACCAGTGTCACCGTGTAACCCAAGCGTCGAAGCCCCAACGCAACCGCTGCACCAGCCGGCCCGGCACCGAGAATCAGGATCGGCGTCATGGGCCGAAACGCCGTTCAGGGCCGCGATAACGAGCGTGCTGTTTCAGCCAATCAATGACCTCGGCATTGCTCGCCTGAGGATGCTCCAGCAAATAGCGGGCAATGTGACCGCTCAACGCGGCACACCCCAGACTGGCCCCGGACTGCCCCGGATAGGTGCCACGAACACACGCGGCAAAATCCGCCTGTGCACTGTCGAGCCAGGACCACTGTTCATCGGTGCAACGGGCGTCACCGGTCACCCGCAATACTTGCGGATAACTGGCCGGAAACACCGCCGCGCCCTGCGCCGGGCTCGATGCACACAGCAACACTCCACGAGCCACCGCCGCCGCGCAGGCTTGGCGCAACAGACTGCGATCCTGACGCAGGCCAAGGCTCAGATTGATCAGCCGCACGTCCTGCGCCACCAGCCAATCGATGGCCGCAGAAATCTGCAAGGCGCTGGTGACACCGCGTTGATCGAACACCTGAGCCACACAAATCTGCGCGGCCGGTGCGCGACGGCTGATCGCCTCGATCACCGCGCTGCCATGACCAAGCGGATCGTCGCGCAGATCCGATTCGGCCAGACCGTCCTCCAGCAATGAGAACCGTCGCCCGGCAACCACCTGCACCCGTTGCGCAGCCGAGTGTCCGCTGTCGACCACACCGATACGCAATTCAGGCTTCATGCAGCACCGTTTTCGAAATGAGTACACCGTCGAGCAACTCGAAACGCAGGTCAGCATCGGCCAGGGTCGAGGGGCGGTGGCTGATAAGGATTCGTGTGCGCCCGGCAAATAACCGGTCGATGGCTTCGATCACCTCGCGCTCGGTGGCTTCATCGACTGCCGATGTGGCTTCGTCGAGCACCAGAATCAGCGGATCCTGCAACAGCGCCCGGGCAATCGCGATGCGCTGTTTCTGCCCGCCGGACAACTGCTGACCGCGCTCGCCCAGCGGGCTGTCGAGGCCTTCGGGCAGCGACGCGATCAGGCTGTCGAGTTGCGCCAGCCGTGCGACCTCGGCGATGGCCTCGCGGCTGGCGTCCGGCACCGCGTAGGCCAGGTTGTCGGCGAGGCTGCCGCGAAACAGCACGATGTCCTGACTGACCACGGCAATGCGCCGGCGCAGTTCGAACAGTTCAAGTTCACGCAAATCCACCTCGCCGAGCAACACTCGCCCGGACTGCGGATCATGATGCCGTTGCAGCAGATCGATCAGCGTCGATTTGCCGACACCGGAGCCGCCGCTCAAGGCGACTTTCAGACCGTAGGGAATCGTCGCCTCGATGCCGCTCAATGTGCTTGGGCGACCCGGATGGCTGAAGTGCACCGTGTCGAAACGCAGCTCCCCCGAAGTCGGAAACGGTTTCGGCGTGACCGGTGAAAACACGGTGGGCTCTTCGCCGCGCAACTCCATGACTCGCCCCAGACTGACGGTCATGCGCTGGATTGCCACGTACAATCCCAACAGGCTCTGCACCGGCCCGACCGCCATCCCAAGATAGGTGGAAAACGCGATCAGCGCGCCGAGCTGCCAGGTGCCCTGTACCACCCAATAGCCACCGATCAAAAAAGCGCAGGCGCGGGACAGCGAGGTCAAGGTGCCAGGCACGGCCTGGGTGAAAAACTCGGTGACTTGCAGCCGCAGCAACTGGTTCATGTAGCCTTGCCCGAGGTTTTCCAGACGCCGTGCTTCACGCTGTTGCTGGCCGGCGGACTGGATGAATTTCATCACCGGAAGGGTCTCGACCATGAACGACGACATGTCCGCCGAACGCTCGCGCAACTGCCGCACGTCGCGCTCGACCTTGCGCCGCATCCAGCGCAGCCACAGCACGTCGAGCGGGATCAGCACCAGCGCCAGCAACGAGAGTTTCCACGACAGGGTGAACAACATCGCTATCGCCACTACCAGGCCAATCACACTCGACACCGCCGAGAACAACGAGTCCACGGCGAAGCGCTGAATCTCCGCCACATCGCCGTCCAGCCGCGACATGAGATCACCGATCCGCCGATGGCCGTAGAAGCTCGGCGACAGCTTCTGCAAATGCCGGTAAAGATCATCGCGCAGAGCAAACAGAATCCGCCCGGACAGCCGCGTGTGCAGATAACGGTTGATCCCCGACAACGCCGTGCCGAGCAGTCCCGCGATGATCATCAGCACCGCGATCATTACCAGCATCGGGAAGTTGCGTGCCAGCAGGCCGTCGTCGATCAGCAGCTTGACCAGCCACGGCTGCACCAGCACCAGCAGCGACGCGCACACCGACAGACCGAGCAGTCCGGCAATCGCAAGCCGCTGCGGCCGCACGAACCCATACAACCAACGCAATGCCGCTTGCAGCGCGGCGGGGTTCTGGCTGTCGATCAGCCGCACGAACAGGCGCTGCATCACGAGCGCAACTGTTTGAGTTTGCGGTACAGGGTCGCGCGGCTGATGCCCAGAGCGTCGGCCGCAGCCGAGACATTGCCCTGATGGGTGTCGAGGGACTGGCGGATCATCTCCAGTTCGTTCTCGCGAATGCTGCCGGTCTGGGGTTTCTCGGTGGCAGAGAGTTCATCGAGCATGCTGTCGGGCAGGTGATCGAGGGTCAGCACCGTTTCACCGGGTTCGCGCATGGCCAGCGCGGTGCGCAAGACCATTTCCAGTTGGCGGATGTTACCCGGCCAGTGATAACCCGCGAGCAAGCGATTGAGGTCGTCGTGCAACACGGCGTTCGGTGCGTCGAGTTTGCCCAACAGACGAGTGACCAGCGCGGCGAAGTCATCGCGCTCACGCAGGGCCGGAAGCATCACGCTGATGCCGTTGACCCGGTAGAACAGGTCTTCCCGGAATAGCTTGTCCTCGACCTGACGCTTGAGGTCGCGGTGGGTGGCGCAGATCAGCGCGACGTCGATGTCCTGCTCTTCCCCGGCCCCCAGCGGCGCGACTTTGCGATCCTGCAGAACACGCAGCAGCCGCGCTTGCAGGGCCAGCGGCATGTCACCGATTTCATCGAGGAACAGCGTGCCGCCGTGTGCCTGCTGTAGACGCCCGATCATGCCGCCACGGCGCGATCCGGTGAACGCACCTTCGCGATAGCCGAACAGTTCCGACTCGATCAGGCCTTCGGGAATCGCCGCGCAGTTCACAGCCACAAAAGGTTTGTCGCTGCGGCTGCCGGCCAGGTGCAGGGCGCGGGCGATCACTTCTTTACCCGTGCCGGTTTCGCCGAGCAGCAACACCGGCAACGCATTGGCCAGTCCTTGTCGGGCCATGCGCAAGGCTCGGGCATAACGGTCGTTGTTGCCGGCCAGTGCTTCCAGATCAGGTTGCGCCTTGGCGGTTTTCGCCACGCTGCGCGGCGGGCCGCCGAGGTTGACCGAACGCGCCGGGGCTCGCAGGGTCTTGTAGAAAAATTCGCCCTTGGCGGTCTGCACACTGCCGACACCACCCTGTTGCAGACGGGTCAGCAACTGCACGCCATCGACCCCGAGGAATTCCTCGCAGCGCTTGCCGACCAATGCCGAACGCTCGGCTCGCAGCAACTGACAGGCCTGGGCGCTGACCGCCAGAATCTGCCCGCCAAGACTGACCGCCAGCAGGCCTTGCCACGGCGATTCCAGATACTGACGGCGACTGTGGAAGGCGAGGACGATCTGATCGGGAAAGCTGTTATTGAAGACCCGGCTCTCGATCTGACTGACCGCCATGCTCAGCAGCGCGGTGCTGTCATGAACGCGGCCGAGAGGGCCTTCGCGGGTCAGGTCGAGGACGCCGAGAATCTCACCCTGGGGGCAATGGATCGGCACTGAGGTGCAGGAAAAATCGCTCAGGCGGTCGAGGTAATGCTCGCCGCAATCGATCAGAGTGGGCCGAGCTTCGACCAGCGCCGTGCCGAGGGCGTTGGTGCCACGGGCAGCTTCGCTCCAGCAGGCGCCGAGGGTGATGTCCTGCAGACCGCTACCCTTGAGCCGGTCGGCCCGTCCCTCGACGGCGAGGATGGTGGCGTCGGAATTGGCGAGGATGATCAGGCCTTCCTTGCCCTGACGTTCGGCCAGGTAATCGATGGCCGGTATTGCCGCATCGATCAGCAGGCGATTGCTTGCCAGCAATACATCGAGACTGGCGTTCGATTCCAGTGCCAGCTCATGCTTGCCATTGAAATGCACGCCGTGGCTCAGGCTGCGCCGCCACGAAGCATCGATCTCCGCACGCAACACGCCATCCGGGACTTGCCCTTCGAGATGGAGTTTTTCCCGGGCCAGCCGGGCTTCGTGGTGAGACTTGGGATCGGTTGTTTTTATTAGAGTCATCAAGCGCTCCGGAGCGGTCCGCTTTGCGCTTCTTTACTTCAGCGCCCTGACGCCAATGTTTACGTTAACGTCAGGGCGATGGCAAGCACCGCAGGGCGCTTCGTCAGGTGGATCGTCTCAGCGCTGCCACACCTCGGTATTCACGAAAAACGCCCGGGCGTTGTCTTCGAGACTTTCCAGGTGATAGCCGCCTTCCTGCACGATCAGGCATGGCAGGCCCAGGCTGCGGATTCGCTCACCCAATGCTGCAAAGCCGTCACGGGTCACGGCGACTTTGCTTTGTGGGTCCAGTTCATAGATATCGAAGCCCAGCGACAGCACCAGCACCTCGGCGCCGAACTCCCGCACCGCCGTCGATGCGACTTCAAGTTGCCCAAGGAAATCCGCTTCGCTTGATCCATGAGCCATCGGCAGGTTGAGGTTAAAGCCCTCCCCTGCGCCGCTGCCGCGTTCGTCGGCGAACCCGGCGACGCCCGGATAGAAGTTGGTCGGATCGCCATGCACCGAGACGTAAAGAACGTCATCGCGGTCGTAGAAAATTTCCTGGATGCCTTGGCCGTGGTGCATGTCGGTGTCGAGCACGGCGACTTTATCGAACTTGTCGCGCAACACCTGCGCCGCCACCGCCGCGTTGTTCACGTAGCAAAAACCGCCCGCCGCTGCGGCCCGTGCGTGATGTCCCGGTGGACGGCACAGCGCATAAGCCGCCGGCTCGCCATCGATCAATGCCTGAGCCCCCGCCACTGCGCTTTGCGCCGACCAGTAGGCCGAGCGCCAGGTCTGTTCGCCGACCGGGCAACTGCCGTCCGCCAGATAGCGCGCCGCCTGGGCGAGGATGCCGCGCAATGCGTTGGGCTCACGGACGAAAATGTTCGACATCACCTCGTCGCCCCAGTCTTCGGGGATTTCCTTCCAGCGTGCGTGGGCTTCCTGAAGAAAGGTCAAATACGGGGCGCCGTGTACCGCCAGCAACGGCGCAAGGCCTGCATCGGCAGGTTGCTCGACACTGAAGCCCAGACCGTGGGCGGCCTGCACCAGGCGTTGCGCACGCTCGGGGACTTCCTGCGGCGTACGCATCTGTCCGCGCGAGTAATAGCTACGTGGATGGTGGAGCAATTGTTCGGGGTGGAAAAAACTGCGCATGGTTCAGGCTCCCTGTTCGATTCGTCCGGCGCGGGCCAGCACGGCGTTGAGCAATACATCAGTGCCCTGCTTCACGTCTTCGGGCAACACATCTTCGGCTTCGTTGTGGCTCAGGCCATCCACGCACGGGATGAACACCATCGCCGTCGGGCAGTAGCGCGCCAGATGAATCGCGTCATGCCCGGCGCCGCTGACAATCGACTGCTGAGCGTAGCCCAGCGCATCCACCGCCTCCTGCACCGCCGCGACGCATTCGGCGTCGAACGGCGTGGCCGGGCTGATCCAGTGCGGGGTGATCGTCAGGTTCAGGCCACGGCCATCGGCGATGGCCTGCAGGCGGGCGCGGACTTGTTGCTCCATGGCGGCAATGGCGTCGTCGCGGTGATGACGCAGATCGACGGTGAAATTCACCAGCCCCGGAATGGTGTTGCGCGAGGACTTGTTGATGCTCAACTCACCGACGGTGGTCAGGCCCTCCGGCGCAAAATCCGTGGCCAGACCTTCGATTGCCTGGATCATCCGCGCCACGCCGTACAAGGCGTCTTTACGCAGCGGCATCGGCGTGGTGCCGGCATGGGCGGCCATGCCTTCCACGCGCACGTCGAGCCAGCGGATCGCCTGACCGCCCGTGACCACGCCGATACTCTTGGCGTTGTCTTCAAGGATCGGGCCCTGCTCGATGTGTGCTTCAAAATACGCATCCACCGCGCCGCCCAACGGACGCTCTCCGGCGTAACCGGTACGCTGCAAAGCCTCGGCAACGCTGATGCCATCGACATCGCGCACCGCCAGCGCGGCGTTCAGATCCATGATCCCGGTGAACACTGCCGAGCCGAACATGGCCGGGGTGAAGCGTGCGCCTTCTTCGTTGGTCCACACCGCCACTTCCAGCGGTTTGCGGGTCTGGATGTTGAGGTCGTTGAAGCAACGCACCACTTCCAGCCCGGCGAGCACGCCGTAGACACCGTCGAAACGCCCGCCTTCGGGCTGGGTGTCGAGGTGGCTGCCCATCATCACCGGGGCGGCATCCGGATCGGTGCCGGCGCGGCGGGCGAACAGGTTGCCGATGGCATCCACGCTCAAGGTCATGCCGGCTTCGCGGCACCAGTGGGCGAACAGTTCGCGGCCGGCCTTGTCTTCGTCGCTCAATGCCAGACGGCAGCTGCCGCCTCGGGCTGTCGCACCGATTTCGGCCATGGCCATCAGGCTCGCCCACAGGCGTTCGCCATTGATTTTCAACATGAGGTTCTCCTGAAATTCCGGGTCAGGCACGGGCAATTTCCGCGCGATGGGCACTGGCGTGACGACGGGCGAGGGACAGCACGCAGACCAGCGAGATACCGGCGATCAGGCTGTAGAACACTGCCATCGGCCACCACTGCCCGGTGAACTTGTGCGCCAGCATCGTGCCGATCAGCGGCGTCAGGCCGCCGGCCACCGCACCGCAAATCTGATAGGCCAGGGAGATCGCGGTGTAGCGCACGCGTGTCTCGAACATGCCGCTGACGTAACCGGCGATCACCGCATAGAACGACGCCATGCACACTACCGCCAGGGCGATGCCGAGGATGATCAGCGGCGCCTGGGCCGAGCTGACCAGCACGAACATCGGATACGGCGAGGCCATCGCCAACAGCGACACCAGGCACAGGAAACGCGTCGCGCCGATCTTCTCCGCCGTCCATGCGGCCAGCGGCTGAATGCAGAACTGGATGATCGCGACGAAGAACAGGCATTCGAGAATCAGCGAACGCGGCAGCGCCAGTTGCTGAGTGGTGTAGGCGATCATGAAGGTGTTGGTGAAATACACCCCCGCGATGCCCAGCGTGTTGGCGCCAATGCACAGCAGCAGCGGACGCCACGCGGTACGCAGCACTTCCATCACCGGCGCCTGTTCTTTCTTGATTTGCTTGCTGGCCTGCTCGCGGCTGGCGAGGAATTCCGGCGACTCGTTCACGCCCAGGCGAATTGCCAGGCCCACCAGCAGCAACAGCGCACTGGCGAGGAACGGCAGACGCCAGCCCCAGCTCATCAGGTCTTCTTCAGGCAAACGGGTCACCGCGCTGAAGGCCAGCAGCGACAGAATCAAACCCGCCGGGCTGCCCAGTTGCGCGAACGACGCGAAGAAGTTGCGCCGGCCTTTCGGCGCATGCTCGCCGGCCATCAACACCGCCCCGCCCCACTCGCCACCGACGGCGATGCCCTGGACGATGCGCAGCAGAATCAGCAGCACTGGTGCCGCCGCGCCGATCTGCGCGTAGGTCGGCAATAGACCGATGCACACCGTGACCACGCCCATCATCAGCAGCGTGATGATCAGCGATTTCTTGCGGCCGATGCGGTCGCCGATGTGGCCGAAAATGATCCCGCCCAATGGCCGGGCAAAGAAGCCCACGGCGAAGGTCCCGAACGCGGCCATGGTGCTGAACAGCGGATCGTCGGAGGGAAAGAACAGCGCACCGAACACCAGCGCGGCGGCGGTGGCGTAGATGTAAAAGTCGTACCACTCGATCATGGTGCCGATAAAGGCTGCGGCCGCCGCACGGCGCGGCTGGTTCGAAGCATGGGGCTTCATGGGGTCGGGCTCCTTTGATTGTTTTTCTGGCAGGAGGGAAACGGCAAATCCGAGGTGCTCTGACGGCGCCTGTCTGGAGGTGATTTATCGTTCCGGGGCTATGATTAGTCAATTTTCTATTTATTATTCTAATTATTACCCAGCCTTATAATCGAGAAATCCCATGGCCGAACGCGATGTCCAGCGCCTGCTCAACGACCGCCTCGACTGGAACCTGCTGCGCACCTTCCGCGTGATCGGCCAGGAGCTGAGCATCAGCCGTGCCGCAGCGCGTCTGCACTTGACCCAACCGGCGGTGAGCCAGGCGCTCAAGCGTCTTGAGGAGCAACTGGGTCGCCAGTTGATTGCCCGGCGCGGTCCGCGCTTTGCCCTCACCGAAGTCGGCGAGCAGATCTTCGAGCTGGCCGGCGAGATCTACGGGCAGATGTCCCAGGTCAGCAGCCTGCTGGAGCAGCCGGCCGACGAAGTGATCGGCAAGGTGCGGCTGCTGATCATCAGCCGGATCTTTTCCGAGCGCTTCGATGACTTTCTCGCAGACTTTCATCGGCAGTACCCACGGGTGGATCTGGAGGTCGATGTGATGCGCAGTTCGGACATCGTCAGCGCCCTTCTGGAGAAAACCGCGACCCTCGGCCTGAGCCTTAATCGCCGCCCGCAACCGCGTCTGGAACAGCGTCTGTTCCTGCGTCAGCGTTATGCGTTTTTCTGCGGCAAACACCACGCGCTGTTCGGCCGACAGGACATCGGTGAAGGCGACTTGCAGCGGGAGAATTTCGTCAGTTTCACCAGTGACCAGATTGGCGGGATGCTTTCGCCGTTGACGATTTTTCGTGATCAGCAAGGCTTCAGCGGACGTATCGTTGCCTCATCGCCGAGCCTGGAGGAAGTGCGGCGACTGGTGATTGCCGGGTTCGGCATCGGCTGCCTGCCGGAGCACGTGGTGGCGGCGGACGTCGAGGCCGGATTGCTCTGGCGCCTGCCGCCCCACGAAGGGATTGCCGATGTCGACATTCATCTGCTGTGGAACCGCGATCAGCGTATGAGCCGCGCCGAGACGCTGTTCATCGAGCGCTTGCAGGCCTGTCTGGCGGATCAGTAACCGAGCAGTCGATCCGCGCTGTTGAGCAAAGGCTCGCCGGCATTCAGACGGCGGAAGTTCTCGGCGATCTGCTCGGCGATGCAGTCATGAGACGCCGCCGAAGCCATGTGCGGTGTGATGGTCACTCCCGAGGTTTTCCACAGAGAATGGCTTGCGGGCAGCGGTTCCTGTTCGAAGACATCGAGCAGCGCCCCGCGCAGTTTTCCACGGGCCAGCGCCTGTTGCAGATCCTCGATGTTCAGATGCCCGCCGCGTCCGACGTTGATCAGTGCCGCGCCGTTGGCCAGTCGTTCGAAGGTCTGGCGATTGAGGATGCCGCGTGTCTCGTGAGTGAGTGGCAACAGATTGATCAGCAATTCCACACCGTCGAGAAATGGATTGAAGGCATCGGTGCCGGCGAAGGTCTGCACGCCCGGCAGATCCTTGCTGCTGCGCGCCCAGCCACGTACGCCGTAACCGGCGGTTGCCAGGTCTTGGGCGATTGCGCTCCCGAGCGAGCCGAGGCCCATCACGCCGATCCGAAACTCATGGGCCGGGCGTTGCAGCGGTCTCTCCCAATGCTGCTGGCGCTGTTGCTCCAGCACCTGATCGAAGCCACGATGAAAGTGGATCACCGCCCAGCGCACGTACTCGGTCATGCCCTGACGATGGCCGGGATCGACCACCCGGCACACCGGCAGGTCCGGGCACGACGGATCGTGCTCCAGATGATCGATGCCGGCGGCGACCGAGTGAATCACTTGCAGATTGGGTAACGCGGCAAGACTGCCTGGCAGCGGAAACCAGCACGCCGCGATCTGCGCATTCGCCGCCCGTGGATCATCGGCCAGCACCGCTGACAGCTGCGGCGCGCGGCGGGCAAAGGCTTCCTGCAATTGTTTGAGCAACAGCGTGTCACGGGACATCAGTGCAACGGTGTTCATGACAGATAGGACTCGCGCTGGGATTCGATCAGGGTCAGTGCGGCCTCCCAGGCCAGGTCGATGATGTTGTCCTGTTCAGCGCGGTCGAACTGTTCGGCGGTGTGGGCGCAGACTTCCGGCGACGGGAAATGCAGCTCGCAACCGCCGGCCAGCGCTTGGACCTGGGCCTGACAGGCACGCTCCAGGAAGTGGATTTCCTGGAATGCCTGGGCCACGCCGGAACCACCGACCAGCAAGCCGTGATTGCGCAGGATCATCGCGCGATGCGGGCCGAGATCGGCGATCAGCCGCTCGCGCTCATCCAGCGACAGCGCGATGCCTTCGTAGGTGTGGTAAGCCAGTTTTCCGTAGAACTTCAGCGCGTGCTGACTGATCGGCAGCAGGCCTTGCTTCTGCGCGGCGACGGCCATGCCCGCAGCGGTGTGGGTGTGAATCACGCAGTTCAGATCCGGCCGCGCCATGTGGATTGCCGAGTGGATCACGAAGCCGGCAGCGTTGACCCGATGCCCGGCGTATTCAGGGTCTACGATGCGCCCGTCCTGATCGATGCGCACCAGATCGGAAGCGCGCATGCGGTCAAAGATCACGCCGTAGCGGTTGATCAGGAAATGATGCTCCGGCCCCGGAATCCGCAGGGTGATATGAGTGTCGATCAGGTCGGTCATGCGAAAGTGCGCGATCAATCGGTACAGCGCGGCGAGCTCACAACGGGCTTGCCATTCGATCGGGTCGATGTGGGCGGGTTTACTCACGAATACACCTCTTTGTTTGTGTGAAGGACGGCCGGGTTGGCCCGCAGACGCGCGAGGCCGCAGACACCGATCAACGACAGGGTCGACAACAGCGTGAAGAACATCGCCAGCGGCAACCATTGCCCGGAAAACTTGCTGGCCAGCAGCGTGCCGATCAGCGGCGTGGTACCGCCGGCAACCGCACAGCTCAACTGGTAAGCGATGGAAATGCCCGAGTAGCGCAGGTGTACCGGGAAGGCCTGGGTCATGTACCCGGCGATCACCGCATATAGCGCCGAGAGGATCACCACCGCGATGGCGATGCCGAGGGTCATCAACAGAATGTTTTGAGTGCCGACGAGCAGGAACATCGGGTACGGCGTGACCATGCACAGCAATGCCACCAGCATCAGGAACCGCCCTTCGCCAATGCGTTCGGCCAGCAGCGCCGACAGCGGTTGCGAGAGCAATTGAATGACCGTCACCAGGAACAGGCAGTCGAGAATGGTCGCTCGTGGGATGCCCTGATACTGGGTGACGTAGGTGATCATGAAGGTATTGGTGAAGAAAAATCCGGCCGAGCCGATGGTCACGGCGGCGGCAGCGAACAGGATCTGCCGCCAGCACTGTCGGATAACGTCCTTCACTGGATACTGGGCGGTTTCGTTGTTGTCTTTGGCCTTGGCGAACTCCGGCGATTCATGCACACCGGAACGGATCATCAAGCCGACCATCATCAGTACGCCGCTGGCGAGGAACGGCAGACGCCAGCCCCAGGCGAGGAAGTCCTCCGGCGACAGCGACGTCACCAGACGGAACGCGATCAGTGCCAGCAGCAAACCCGCCGGGCTGCCGAGTTGCGCAAAGGAGGCGTAGAAGGTCTTGCGCTTGACCGGCGCATGTTCGCTGGCCATCAACACCGCCCCGCCCCACTCGCCCCCGACGGAGATGCCCTGAATCAAGCGCAGGATTATCAGACCGATTGGCGCCCAGATACCGACGCTGGCATAACTCGGCAACAGGCCGATGCCAGCAGTGGCCAGGCCCATCAACGCCATGGTCACCAGCAGCATTTTCTTGCGACCGAGGCGATCGCCCAGATGGCCGAACACCATGCCGGCCATCGGGCGGGCGATGAAACCAACGGCGAAACTGCCGAACGCGGCGAGCGTGCTGGTCACCGGGTCGCTGCTGGGAAAGAACACTTGCCCGAGCACAAGCGCGGCGGCGGTGGCGTAGATGTAGAAATCGTAGAATTCGATGGTCGTGCCAATGAAGGCAGCGGCCGCGGCGCGACGCGGCTGAGCGGTGGTGTGCATGCAAGAACCCTGTGTATTTATAGTTTTGGGCAGGTGTCGAGGCAGCTGACGGTCGCGCTCTGTGGCGCTTGTGGGCTTTATCGCTTCCGTGAAAGGATTAGTCAATTTTCAAAAACTTATCTTTACTATTAGCGTGGCTACTGCATGAGTTCTTCCTCGAATCCCTGGGTCGGACGGCGTTTTCTCAATGATCGGCTGGACTGGAACCTGCTTCGCACCTATCTGGTGATCGGGCAAGAAGGCAGCATGAGCCGCGCCGCCGCCCGATTGCACATCACCCAATCGGCGGTCAGTCAGGCATTGAAACGTCTCGAAGAACAACTGGATTGTGTGCTGATTGCGCGCAGCGGACGGCGCTTTGATCTGACGGAAACCGGGGAGGAAGTCCTGCGGATTGCGGCGGATATCTACGGCGACATTTCCCGATTGGGCACCGTTTTAGAGAACCGTCACGACGATGTGGTGGGCAAGATCCGCATCCTGACTGTCAGTGGCGTGCAGGCGCGGCATTACGACGAGTTTCTTGCGGATTTCCACGAAACTCACCCGAAAATCGAGCTGGAAGTCGAAGTGATGGGCAGCTCGAACATCATCAGTTCACTGCTGCAAAAGACCGCCACGGTCGGTGTCGGATTATGTCGTCTGCCTCAACCAAGGCTAGAGCAACGGGTGCTGTTTCGTGAGCGCTATGCGTACTTTTGCGGGCAGCGGCATCGACTGTTCGGGCAGCAGAATCTGACGCTTGAGCAGCTCGCTTCGGAGAACTTCGTCAGCTTTACCAGCGATCAGCTTGGCGGCAATCTTTCGCCGTTGACACTATTTCGTGACCAGCAGGGTTTTACCGGCAAGATCGTTGCTTCATCTACCAGTTTCGAAGAAATTTACCGCCTGATCTGTGCGGGGTTTGGTATTGGTTGTCTGCCGACGCACCTGGTGCGACGGGATGTCGAGCAGGGTCTGCTGTGGCGCTTGCCGCCGGAGGACGGGGTGGTGGATTTCGATATCCAGCTGCTGTGGAATCGCGAGCAGAAGATGACTCAGGCTGAAACGGTGTTCCTCGACAGCTTCCAGCACATGCTCAGCTTGCGTGAGCCTGTGCTGTGAAGCTGCAGTGAATTACACGTGTGGATCACCCGGCGCCTTGGTCGGCGCAGCGTATTGAGGTTTGAGGTGACCGTCCTGATCGAGTAGCCAGGCGTCCATGATCTGCCGCACCACGGGGCCTGCGACTCGGCCACCTGCCTCGCCGTTTTCGATCATCACCGAAATCGCGATTTTCGGATGCTCGGCCGGGGCAAAGCCGACGAACAAGGCGTTGTCACGATGACGCTCGAGGGTTTTCTCGCGGTTGTAGCGCTCACCTTGCTTGATCGCCACCACCTGCGCCGTACCACTCTTGCCGGCGATGCGGTATTGCGCGCCGGCTGCAGCGGCGCGGGCGATACCTCGGGCGTCGTGCATCACCATTTGCATGCCGTGGTTGACCTGATCCCAGTCGCGCGGGTCCTTGAGCAGGATGTTCGGCATCGGGTGCTCATCCACCGGCGGTACACCGTCGACAGTCTTGGCCAGATGTGGACGATTCCATACGCCCTTGTTGGCAATCAGTGCAGTGGCCTGAGCCAGTTGCAGCGGCGTGACCTGCATGTAGCCCTGGCCGATGCCGAGGATCACCGTCTCACCGGGGAACCAGGCTTGCCGGCGCGTGGCGCGCTTCCAGGCCTGGGAAGGCATCAGGCCTGGAGACTCTTCGAACATGTCGAGCGAGACTTTCTCGCCGAGACCGAACATTGCCATGTAGTCGTGCAGGCGATCGATACCGAGCTTGTGCGCCAGGTCGTAGAAGTAGGTGTCGTTGGAGCGCATGATCGCTGCGTCCATGTCCACCCAGCCGTCACCGCTGTGGTTCCAGTTGCGGTACTTGTGGTCGAAATCCGGCAATTGGTAATAGCCAGGATCGAAGACGCGGGTCTGTGGCGTGACCACGCCAGCGTCGAGTCCGGCAATCGCCACCTCTGGTTTGATCGTCGAACCGGGCGCGTACAGGCCGCGCAGTACGCGGTTGAACAGCGGCCGGTCGATGGAGTCACGCAGCGCCGAGTATTCCTTGGAGCTGATACCGGTCACAAACAGATTGGGGTCGAAGCTCGGGTTGCTGACCATGGCCAGCACTTCTCCGGTCGATGGATCCAGTGCAACCACCGAACCACGACGATCACCCAATGCGGCTTCGGCGGCTTCCTGGAGCTTGATGTCGAGGCTCAGGACAATGTTTTTGCCGGGAATCGGATCGGTATGTTTCAGGACCCGCAATACGCGGCCCTGAGCGTTGGTTTCCACTTCCTCGTATCCGACGTGACCGTGCAGTTGCGGTTCGTAGAAGCGTTCGATGCCAGTCTTGCCGATGGACTGCGTGCCACGGTATTCGACCGAATCGAGGGTCTTGGATTCTTTTTCGTTGATGCGTCCGACGTAGCCGATCGAGTGTGCGAAGTGCGCCCCGAGCGGGTAGTTACGGACGAACTGCGGTTCGACATCCAGGCCCGGCAGGCGAAACTCGTTGACGGCGAGTACAGCGATCTGTTCTTCGGTCAGCTCATAGAACAGGGTTACCGGAGTAAACGGATGGCGCGACTGCTTCATCGCCTTGTCGAAGACCGTGCGATCCTCGGCGGGCAGGTGCAGGAGGCTGATGACTTCGTTCAGCTCCTGGTTGACGTCAGTCGCACGTTCTCTTGTGATCGTCAGGTTATAGCTGGGACGGTTATCGGCCAGCAATACGCCATTACGATCGTAGATCAGGCCACGTGTCGGCGGGATCGGCAGGACATGGACGCGGTTGTTTTCGGAGATGGTCGAGTGATAGTCGAACTCGACGACTTGCAGGATGTACAGGCGCACAACCAAGGCGCAACTGACGGCGAAGACGAACAAGGCACAGGCGATCAGGCGTTTGTTGACCAGTCGTGTCTCTTTTTCGTGATCCTTGATAGGGATGGGTTCGGGCATTTCTGCAGCCACTCTTTGACAAAAAATGAGCGCCGATCCTTGGGCGTGACATCAGTCCATTAAAAAACGAGCTGCACCATACCAAAAACCGGGCGGTCATTTCAGAGGGATTTCCCCAATGGTTGCTGTTACGACGGTCGAGTACTTTCCTGCGGGCAAAACAAAACCCCAACTGCTTTCGCAATTGGGGTTTCGGAATTTAATCTTGACGATGACCTACTCTCACATGGGGAAACCCCACACTACCATCGGCGATGCA
>NZ_NEHN01000010.1:0-278070 GCF_002112395.1 Pseudomonas sp. R38(2017) | reverse complement strand
GAATTTCTTGACGACCATAGAGCGTTGGAACCACCTGATCCCATCCCGAACTCAGAAGTGAAACGATGCATCGCCGATGGTAGTGTGGGGTTTCCCCATGTGAGAGTAGGTCATCGTCAAGATTAAATTCCGAAACCCCAATTGCGAAAGCAGTTGGGGTTTTGTATTAGTAGAAGTTCCCGTTTTTTCTGGTCCGTTACCGTGGTAACGGGCTGGTCACAGAATTTCTTGACGACCATAGAGCGTTGGAACCACCTGATCCCATCCCGAACTCAGAAGTGAAACGATGCATCGCCGATGGTAGTGTGGGGTTTCCCCATGTGAGAGTAGGTCATCGTCAAGATTAAATTCCGAAACCCCTGTTTGCTAATGCAAACAGGGGTTTTGTCGTTTCAGGCTCACCAAAATCCAATCTTCAAACTACTCTGCGTGCCTTGCTACTTCGACGAGCCTGCCATTTGCGCCACCAGATGTAGACGCCAGTCCCGGACAACCCCGCAATCAGAACACCCAATACCGCGATCATTACTTGCCCGGTAAAACCGATGATCCGCCCCCCATGTATCGGCAACTGCAACCGATAAAACCGCTCTCCCAACGTTCCTTCTCCTGCGATCTCCTGCCCGAGTAATCGCCCGTCCGTACCGTGGAAAAACAACCAGGATTTACCATGGGCCTCGGTGTCATGCTGTCCAAACCCCGCACCGTAGAAGTTGTACTCCAAGCTGTAATACAACTCACCGATCGCTGCAGTCAGTCCCAACCTTTTTCCTTCCTGCTGTGCCCTTTCGTAGGCCTGTTGATAACTCAATCGAGTGATCCCCAGCTCATCGGCAGTCATTCGCCCTCGGGCCTCATACACGCTCGGCTCAATTGGAGACAACAGTGACACCACCGGTTTGAAGACCTGGCTCGGCAAGTTCATGGCCACGCTGCTGACGGCTATCGGCAGCAATAACAACCATAGCCACAAGCCCCCCGCCCGATGCAGATCGAAGTTGAGCCGATAGGCATGTCCGCCCTTGATCTTCCAGGCGCTCGACCACTTCTTCCAAAAGGGTTTACCCCGCGGCAACGTCAGCCAGAGGGCGATGAAGCAATCGATCACCCAGGCAATGGCCACCAATCCCATCAACAGCAACCCCCAGTTCCCGGGCAGCGTCAGGTTGTAGTGGAACTCGAGAATGAAAGGAATGAAGTTCTCACGCTGGAAACAGCACTCACCCCAGTAACGCTGGCCTTTTTGCTCGCGACTGACTGGGTCGAGGTAGAACACCTGATTACGCTCATCGAACGGTTTGCCCGTCGCCGGATCATTACGTGGTACCGCCGCCAGCAAGGCTGTGTGGCCTGCCTCATTCGGATACTCCATGTACCAGACCTGCAGCCTCGGATGTGCAGATTGCACCGCATCAACCAGCTCACCGGGCGCGAGACGCGACCCCTCTGTCGACGCCGCGTAAAACCCAGGGTTCAGCCACTCATCCAGCTCATGGTTGAACGCCAGAATGCTCCCGGTGATTCCCGCCAGCAACAGAAACACAGCCGTGGCCAACCCGATATACCGGTGCAGTAAAACCAGAAACGAACGCATGAAATTGTCCCCACGAATACGAAAAAGCCGGTCCCTGAATCTCAGGGACTGGCTTTTTTATGCACAAGACAAAGGCTTAGAACTGATAGCTGACCGTAGCGGCGACGTTCCGCTCTTCGCCCATGTAGCAGAAGTTCAGGCTGGCGCAGGAGGCCACATATGATTCGTTGGTCAGGTTGTTCGCATTCAGTCGTACATCGACGCCCTTCAAACCAACCTTGCCCAGGTCATAACCGATCGACGCGTCGAACAACGTGTAGGAAGGCACTTTCATGGTGTTCTCTGCATCAGCCCAGCTATAGCCGACGTAACGCACTCCGCCGCCCAATCGCAGGCCATCAAGCGCTGCGCTGTCGAACTTGTAGTCAGCCCACAGCGATGCCATGTATCGCGGCGCCTGCGTCGGAGAGTTGCCTTTGTTCTGGATCACGTCCGTCGGGGTACTCAGGGTGCTGACCATCGATTTCGAGTACTTGATGTCAGTGAAAGTGTAACTACCGAGCACTTTCAGGTTGTCGGTGAGCTGCATGTGCGCTTCAAGCTCCAAACCTTGGGAACGGACAGCACCTACAGCACGGTAGAAGTTTTCTTGCGGGAGTTTGGTGGCGAGGTTTTCCTGATCGATGCGGAACAGCGAGGCCGTGAACAGATTGTCGGTGCCGGGTGGCTGGTACTTCAGGCCTGCTTCCCACTGCGTGCCATCCGTTGGCGCCAGCGGATTACCGGCGCTGTCGGCATAGGAATTGGGGTTGAACGACTCCGAGTAGCTGATGTACGGCGCCAGGCCGTTATCGAACAGATACAGCGCGCCGACACGACCAGTCAGTTTGGTGCGTTTGTCGCTGATCTCGGTGCCGACCGGACGGCTCGCCTCGGCAATCCGGTTCTCCTCGGACGTCTCCACCCAGTCCTGCCGCAGACCCAGAGAGAAGCGCCACTTGTCCATCTCAATCAAGTCTTGCAGGTAAACCCCGGTCTGCTCCAGACGGCGCAGATAACTGGTCTCACCGTACATATCGATGGTGGCATTGCCGTACACCGGATTGAACGCATTGATCGGCGCCAGACCTCCGCTGGTCCAGTCGACCACGGTTTTGCGCCGCTGATAATCCGCCCCCATCAGCACCGTGTGTTTAGTCACGCCGGTGAAAAATTCGGCCTGCAGCATGTTGTCGACGATGAACGCGTGCAGTCGCTCGTCACCGCCGGTGTAGTAGCGATTCAGCTCGTTGCTGGTCGGCGACGTCCAGCCATAGGCGTACACCTGATCCATGTTCACTTTGGAGTCGAGGTAACGGAAATTCTGCCGCGCAGTGAAGACGTCGTTGAAGCGATGTTCGAATTGATAACCGAACGACTGCTGATCGCGGGAATAACCATCGACTCCCGGTTCGCCCTCGAAGAAGTGCGGCGAGATGCGGTTGCCGTTGCGCTGATGAATCGTGCCGTCGGCCGGCACGCCACCGTGATAGCCGCCATCCGGGTCATGCTGCAGATACGCCTGTAGGGTCAGCGAAGTGTCTTCGTTGAAATCGATGCTGACCGTCGGCGCGAGGGCGAAGCGTTTTTCCTTGTTGTGGTCGAATTGCGTGTCGGACTGATCCGTCAAACCGATCAGACGATAGGCGACGCGCTTGTCGTCATCGACCGGACCGCTGAAGTCAAAGCCGACACCACGCTGACCCTGAGTGCCAACGGTGGCCTGAACCTGGTGATAGGCCTCGTACAGCGGTTTCTTGCTGGTCAACGCCACCAGCCCGCCCGGTGAACTGCGGCCGTACAACACCGACGACGGGCCTTTGAGAATGTCCACTCGCTCGAGGAAATACGGATCGACCTGCATAGTGCTGTAGGTGCCGCTGTCGCCCATGGACTTGAGGCCGTCGAGGTAGATGTTATCCACCGAGCCATCGTTGAAGCCGCGCATCGCCACGTAGTCGTAACGGTGCGTGGCGCCATAGGGGTTGGTCAGCACGCCAGGGGCGTAGCGCATGGCCTGGGACACGGTTTGCGAGCCCTGATCGTCCATTTGCTCGCGGGTGACCACGGACACTGTTTGCGAAGTTTCCAGCAGCGCGGTACTGGTTTTGGTGGCGATCTGACTGTGCGTCGCGTTGTAGCCGTCCATGCTGCCCAGCGCGTTACCGAGGGCAAAACCTTTGATGTCGGTAGTCGGCAGGGCCAGCGCTTCGGTTTCAGCAACGGAGCGCAAGACGTAGCTGCTGCCGTCCTGGCTAACGGCTTCCAGACCCGAGCCGCCGAGCAGATGACTCAACGCCTGATCGGTCGAATACTCGCCCTGCACGCCGGGTGATTGTCGGCCTTGAGTCTGCTGCGGGGTCATCGACAAGGTGATGCCGGCCTGGCGCGCGAACTGATTCAGCGCCTCACCCAATGGGCCAGCGGCGATGTTGTAGCGGTGGCTGCTGACCTCACTGCCGCCCGCCGCGACACTCAAGTTTGGCAGCAGGCCGACGCCCAGTGCCGTGGAGAATAGCGCGGCCCGAACGGCGTGGCGCAGAAGGCTCGATTCGGTAGTGAAATTCAGAGGGTTCTTACAGGTAACACGCGCAGTCATTGTAGGTTTCCGTGGCAAGTCGCGAAGGCTGAATTGAAGTGCTTACTGACTAAGCCGGCCTTGCCACGAAAACCCGCCAAAAAAATTTCAGACGGCTCGTTCCAGCGTTACCCACCAGCGGGTGCGATAGCGCAATTGCACCGGCAGCGTCTGCGGCAAAATCGCCAGCAACTTGTCGGTGTCATCGAGACGGAACACGCCGGACAAGCGCAGATCCGCAACCTGCGGGGCGCAATTCAGGAAGCCCTGACGATAGCGACCAACCTCATTGAGGAAATCTCCCAGACGCATGTTGCGGGTCACGATAAGCCCGTCGATCCAGGCGCCGGCATCCATGTCCAGCGGCGGAGCGGGATGCGCAAGATGGTGATCGATCAAGTAACTCTGACCGGCAAGCACCTCAGTGGAAGCGCCATCGCTCGCCCGTGGCGAATGAATCGCGACGCGACCACTGGTGACGGTCAGCCGCGTGCAATCACCTTCCTGACGCAGGATGAAGCGCGCGTCGAACGGCTCATAGGTACCATGACGACTTTGCACCCGCAGCGGTCGATCAATCGTCGTACCTTCATCGGCGCCGCCACAGGTCACGATGATCTCGCCCCGAGTCAGTTTGATCAGCCGTTGTTGCGCCGTGTAATCGAGGTCCACGGCGCTGGCCGTGTTCAGTTCGATTCGCGTGCCGTCAGGCAACTGGAATCCGCGGCGCTCGCCGGTGGCGGTAGCGTAATCGGCGATCCATTGCTGCCAGGCAGACGTGTCTTTGGCCAGCCACGTGGCGGAGCCCATCAACAACGCACCGGACAGCAGCTTCAACGCCTGCCGACGACCGAGCCCATGCGCACTGTTTTCCAGTGTGTTGAATGCCACTTGCGCACCCGGAACGGAGCGCAGATTTTGGGTCAGCTCACTTTGTAACGACTGGACTCGTTGCCAGGCCAGTTCGTGATCGTGGTGCTCGGCGCGCCATTGTTCGCATTGGTGGCTCAAGCGCGAATTGCCATGATTGTTGCGCAGGCGCAGCAGCCAGTGGATCGCCTGTTTGACCACTTTCTGCTGTGGCTCGGCGCTTCGGGCGATTGACAGTTTATCCACCGGCATCAGCTTTCGTACCGCAGCACGTAGCAGTGATACAGCGCATCGGCGACGTAGCGTTCCACCGAGCGCAAGGACAGGCCCATCTGCTCGGCGATCTGCTTGTGGGTCAAGCCTTCGCACTGCGCCAGCAGAAACGCCTGACGCACTTTGGGCTTCAGCCCTTCGAGCATGCGGGCAATGCTTTCCAACAGTTCGATCACCAGGGCGCGGGCTTCGGCACTGGGTGTCTCGGCCTCGGGCAAGTGAGCGATGGTTTCCAGATACGCGCGTTCGATTTCTTCGCGTCGCCAATGGTCGATGACCAGGCCGCGAGCGATGGTGCGCAGAAACGCGCGAGGCGCGTTGAGTTCGAGACGTTCGGTGCGTTGCAGCAGGCGAACGAAGGTGTCCTGGGCCAGATCCGCCGCATCGGCCGCATTGCCCAGTCGCGCGCGCAACCAGCTGTTGAGCCAGCCGTGATGACGACTGTAAAGCGCCTGTACTGCAAACTCAGGTGAGGACATGAACGCGACAGCCCGAACGTCACAAATGATAATTAGTCGCATTGTCATCAAGGGTTACAGAATTTGCAACCGACGCTGCAAACCAGTCATCAAAAAATGACAGGCGAATGCTCTGGCACGCCGTTCGGCGGGAAGCTGGCAGAAATGCCGTCCATTTCCTACAAAACGCTAAGTTTTCTCCGAGTCGTGCCGACAGACTGGTGAGACATGCGTGCACCAAAGTAGAGCAGCCATCAGAACGCTGCCTGCGCTGTACATGGAATGTTGCATCCGGAACGCATCCCCACTTTTGGCATAAGAAGTCCCGTGAAATGAATCTCAAGTTCAGCCATAAAATCCTGTTGGCCGCCTCAGGCGTCGTGGTCCTGGCGTTCGCGCTGTTCACTTTGTACAACGACTATCTGCAGCGAAACACCATTCGCCAGAACCTCCAGTCCTCCGTCCAGCAGGCCGGCGACCTGACCGCCAGCAGTGTGCAGAACTGGATGAGCGGACGGATTCTGGTGCTGGAAAACCTCGCGCAGAACGTTGCTCATCAGGGCAAGAACGCCGACTTCCCGGGGCTGGTCGATCAACCGGCCTTCACCTCGAACTTCCAGTTCACCTACGTCGGCCAGGCCAATGGTGTGTTCACCCAGCGTCCTGACGCGAAGATGCCGGACGGCTACGACCCGCGTCAGCGTCCCTGGTACAAGCAGGCCGTGGCCGCTGACCAGACCATGCTGACTCCGCCATACATGGCCGCCGTCGGCGGTCTGGTGGTGACCATCGCCATGCCGGTGAAAAAGAACGGCGAGCTGCTCGGTGTGGTGGGCGGTGACCTGAGCCTGGAAACCCTGGTGAAGATCATCAACTCGGTGGACTTCGGTGGCCTCGGCCACGCGTTCCTGGTCAGCGGTGACGGTCAGGTGATCGTCAGCCCGGACAAAGACCAGGTGATGAAGAACCTCAAGGACATCTACCCGAACGCCGGTGTGCGCATCGAGAAGGGCAATCAGAACGTGGTGCTCAACGGCCAGGAGCGCATCCTGTCGTTCACCCCGGTCACCGGTCTGCCGAATGCCGAGTGGTACATCGGTCTGTCGATCGACCGCGACAAGGCCTACGCTGCGCTCAGCCAGTTCCGCACCTCGGCACTGATCGCGATGTTCGTCGCGGTGGGCGCGATTGCGGTATTCCTGAGCCTGTTGATCACCGTGCTGATGCGTCCGCTGATCACCATGGGCCGTGCGATGCAGGACATCGCCCAGGGTGAAGGTGACCTGACTCGCCGTCTGGTAGTGGAAAGCAAGGACGAGTTCGGCGAGCTGGGCAGTTCGTTCAACCAGTTCGTGGAGCGGATTCACGCGTCCATTTCCGAAGTGTCTTCCGCGACTCGTCATGTACACGACCTGTCGCAACGGGTGATGGCATCGTCCAACGCCTCGATCATCGGCTCCGACGAGCAGAGCGCACGCACCAACAGCGTGGCCGCCGCGATCAATCAATTGGGTGCCGCCACCCAGGAAATCGCCCGCAACGCCGCCGATGCTTCGCAACACGCCAGCGGCGCGAGCGAACAGGCCGATGACGGTCGTCAGGTGGTCGAGCAGACGATTCAGGCCATGACCGAGCTGTCGCAGAAGATCAGCCTGTCATGCACTCAGATCGAAACCCTGAATGCGAGCACCGACAACATCGGCCACATTCTCGATGTGATCAAAGGCATCTCCCAGCAGACCAACCTGCTGGCGCTCAACGCGGCCATCGAAGCGGCACGTGCCGGTGAAGCCGGTCGCGGTTTTGCGGTGGTGGCGGACGAGGTGCGTAACCTCGCTCACCGCACCCAGGAATCGGCGGAAGAGATCCACAAGATGATCACCTCGCTGCAGATCGGTTCCCGCGAAGCGGTGACCACCATGAACGCCAGTCAAGCGTCCAGCGAAGAGAGCGTTGAAGTGGCGAACCAGGCCGGTCTGCGTCTGGTCAGCGTGACCCAGCGTATCGGCGAAATCGACGGCATGAACCAATCGGTGGCAGCGGCTACCGAGGAGCAGACCGCCGTGGTGGAAACCCTCAACGTTGACGTCAACCAGATCAACCTGCTGAACCAACAGAGCGTGGCCAATCTCAATGAAACGTTGAAGGATTGCGATGCGTTGTCGCAACAGGCCAACCGTTTGAAACAGCTGGTCGACAGCTTCAAGATCTGATCGCTTGCGGTCAAAAACAGCCCGCTGCGGAGCGATCCACAGCGGGCTTTTTCAGGCCTTACACAAACAGCTTCAGCACATTGCCCATCGCATCATCGGCAAACCCCTGGACGAAATCCTTGAACCCCGGCAGCGCCTCGGGCCCACCGCTGGCCGGCTCGGCGATGATCGTCCAGGTCGCCCGCGACTTGCCCTCGCCCAACGACTCCACATTCATCGCCGCCCACAGGTTGGCCACGCCCAGGGTGTTATAGATCGTGGTCCAGGTCATGCTCAGCGCCTGGTCGTCCCGGGAGTTGAGTTGCTCGACCACCAGGTTGCCATCCTTGAAGAACTTCTTGCGCAGTGAAGACACGCCTTCGCCGGTCATCTCGATGTGCGACAGGGCTGGAATGAAACGGTCGAAGCCGTCGAATTTGCCGACCACCGACCATACCTGTTTGGCGTCCACCGGCACTTCCACCGAAGACACGACGTGGCAGCCGTGAGGGTTTTTGATCAGGGTGTCGGGTTGAAGATTGCTCATGGTGTTGCTCCTTGGTTGATGAGTCAGATGAAGTTGATTTCTTTCAGGTAATCGCAGCCGCGACGCAGCAGTGCCGGGGATTTTTCCGGGTAGTGCGCGCCCATCTGCTGCACGCCGGCCTGGGCGTTGGCGTGGCCGATCAGGGAGATGTCGCCGATGTCTTCCTCAAAGCCGTTGAGGTAGAAACCGAGTACGCCGAACAGCGCGTTGTCGGCATCGACCCGACCCAGTTGCCGTTGCCAGTCGGCGACGCTGACCAGCGAAAACTCGCTGCCGGTTTCGCGGAACGAAGCAACATAGGCATCCCAGCTCAGAGGCTCCGGGTTGTGCAGGTTGAACACCGCCCGTTCGGGCGAATAACGGCTGGCGTGGAAGGCGATGAAGCGGGCGAGAAAGTCCACCGGCATCAGGTCGAAATTCAGCGCGAAGGCCGGCACCTGACCGAGCTGGATCGAGCCCTTGAGCATCAGCATCAAGCGGTTCTTGTGCGGTTGGCAGACGCCGCTGAGGCTGTTGAAACTGATGTTGCCGGGCCGATACAGATTGACCCGCACCCCACGCTCCCGCGCCCGTTCGAGGATGCGTTCGCCGACCCATTTCGACAGGTTGTAGCCGTTGCGAATGTAGATCGGCGGCGTCGGTGCGGCGGGCAATTCCAGCACCCGGCCTGCGTCGTCGACGGTGCTGGAGGCCGACAGCGTCGAGACGAAATTGAACACCTTCTTGCTGCGCCCTTCGCACAGCCGCAGCAGTTCGAAAATCGGCTCGACGTTGTCCGCCGCCAGCGACTCGTAGTCGAGGACGTGATTGACGTTGGCGGCGTTGTGTACCAGCGCGCCGAACTCCCGATCCAGTCGTTCGAAATCGCTATCGGCCAGGCCCAGTTGCGGCCGGGTGATGTCGGCCGAATAGACCCGCACCCGGCGCAGGTCCAGATGTTCCAGCCGGTTCTCCCGCAACGAATGGGCAAAGCGCTGCGCCGCCGTTTGCCCGCCGCCCTCGCGCACCAGACACGCCACCTCGCTGGCGCCCCAACCCAACAACGCCTCGACGATGTGCACGCCGACAAAGCTGTTGGCGCCGGTGACGATCACCTTGTGCACATCGCCCATGCGGCTGATCGGCAACGGTTCGATGTCCAGCGCTCGCTCGGCGTCGGCCATCGCCTGGGCGCTGAGCACCGCGCTGTCATCGGTGCCGCGCACCAGCGTGGCGAGCTTGGTAATGGTCGGCAGTTCGATGAAGCGATTGATCGAAATACTGCGACCGAACTCCTCCCGCAGACGCAGGAGCATGCGCGACAGCAGAATCGAGTGACCGCCGAGATTGAAGAAGCTTTCGTCGGTGGAAATGTCACTGGTCGGCAGCTCCAGCAACTCGCCCCAGATTTCCAGCAGCAGCGCTTCGTCGGCGTTGGCTGGCAGGCATTTGGGGCCGCTGTCCTGCACGCTGACCGGCAGCTCCAGTAAGGCCTTGCGGTCGACCTTGCCGTTGGCGGCGAACGGCATGTTCGGCAACTCCGTCCACGCCACCGGTTGCATGTAGTCGGGCAAAAACTGCTGCGCGTGAGCTTTCAAAGACTCGCGCGCGGCATCCGATTGCGGTTGGGCGAGGAACGCCAGAATCCGCCGCTGACTGTCGATCACCACCGCAATCTGCCGATATAGCTGACTCTCGCGCAGGCACCGCTCGATCTCTTCCGGCTCGACCCGGAAGCCGCGGATTTTCACCTGATTGTCGCGACGTCCGCACAGCTCGATGCCATCCTCGCCCCACTTGGCCATGTCGCCGCTGCGGTAGGCACGCAGACGCTGGCCGTCCGGCAACTCCAGGTCCAGATAGCGTTCGGCGGTCTGCTGCGGATTGTTCAGGTAACCCAGGCACACGCCGGGGCCGACGATGAACAGCTCGCCCACGGTTTGCTCCGACACCGGTTGCAGATCGTCATCGAGGATCAGCACCTGACTGTTGGCGATCGGCCCGCCGAGGGTGCGATTGCTGTCGCCCGATTGCAGTTGCCGCGCGGTGATCAACACTGTGGCTTCGGTAGGGCCGTAGAGGTTGTGCAGCTTGCCCTGGCGCGTCAGTTGCTCGATCACGAACGGCTCGCAGACATCGCCGCCGGTCATGATCTGCCCGATGCTTTGCAGTTGCTCCAGCGGCAGGATGCTCAGCAGTGCTGGCGGCAGGAACGCGTGGGTCAGCTGTCGGCGACGGATCAACGCCACCAGTTGCAGCGGATCGCGGCGCTGGTTGTCGTCGGGCACTACCAGTTCCGCGCCTTTGAGCAGGGTCGGGAAGATGTCGATCAGCGACGAGTCAAAACTCAGCGACGAGAACTGCAGCACCCGGCTCTCGGCGTGCAACTGCACGTAATCGGCGTACCACGCCGTGAAATGCGCGAGGTTCGCCTGACTGAGCAGCACACCCTTCGGATGCCCGGTGGTGCCGGAGGTGTAGAGCGCCATGCACGGTGCATCGATCTCGGGCCGGCGAAGCATCAGCGGTAGCGCTGGATCGACTTCAGTGCGGTCGATGCGGCAGACATCCAGCACCGGCATCGAATCGCTCAGTGGATGTTCGCCATCGTGCAGCAACAACACCGCGCCGGCGTTTTCCAGGATGTATTGCTGGCGCTGAAGCGGATGGCTCGGCTCCAGCGGCAGGTACACTGCGCCGCTGCCGAGAACCGCCAGAATCGAAGCAAACAGCGCATCGCATTTCGGCAGACAAATCCCCACCACCCACGGCTGTGGTTGTGTCTCCAGCATTGCCAGCAAACGCTGTTGGATTGCACGGCTGTGATCATGCAGCTGGCGATAGCTGATCGACTGTTCGGCGAGGTGCAGCGCCGGGCGCTCTGCGTGCTCGATCAGACTCTGTTGCAGCCGCTCGATCACCGGGATTTGCGCTTGTTGCAACAAGGCCGGATTGGCCGTGGCATTGAGGCGATGGACGTAAGCCAGGCTGTCGAGAAATTGCAGGTTTTCAATCTGTTCGAAGTCTGGCGCACGGGCTGTCGCCGCGTGCTGGAAATACTCGGCGTCGCGGGAGAAGCGGCTGACCAGCAGCGCCACTTCGTCCACCACGAGCGCGAGTGTTCGCTGGCGCAGGACCTGACCGTTGCCGGACGGTTCGTCGGCGATAGGCACGCGGCTCAGCAGTGTCGAGTTGCAGAAGCAAAGCAGATCGAGCACCGGCAACCCACCGGCACCCGTTGCACCGATACCCAGACGCAAGGTCAGGTGCGGTGACGTGCCGTAATCCTGTGGCGCGAGACTGCCGTCATCGATCGCCAGATCCATCGACGGAGCAGTCTCTGTCAGCAATGAATGACCGTGTTGTTCGAGCTCCTGCGCCAGGTCGGTCAAGGCCTGGCTGCGGCCCCTCAGCAAAATGTCGAGACGTCTCATGTCAGCCTCCTTGTCAAACCAGGTAGTCGCGCAGGGCGTGCTGTACGCACGGTGTGTCGAGCAGCGAGCTGTTGTGGAAAAACCGCACGATGTTGCCCACCAGCGGGTGGTGGCGATTGATCGGGAAGGCCAGCCCGGCCATCTCGTCTTTCAGCGCACGGCGGGTTGCATCGTTGACTGGCAGGGCGTCGATCAGGCGCAGGTCGAAGGACTTCTGGATGTCGTTGGTCAGGTAATGGCCGATGAATACCGGCAGGATCTGCGCGATACATTCGCGATCCGCATCGCTCGCGGTGTGCCAGTAGATGCGCACCATCCGCGCCCAGAAACTCGAGTGCCGACCTTCGTCGAGCAAGTGATCGGCCATCAGGCCCTTGATCGACGGCTTGACCGTATCGTCCCGGGCGAACGCCGCGACATCGCCGGTCACGGTGTTCTCGGCGATGGCTACGCAAATCAGTTCCACGGCGCTGCGCAGGTGTTCCGGAGCCAGTTCGACGGCGGCGGGAATTGCCCGGCTCAGTTCGATTTCATTCGGTAGCTCGATCGGCTCGATGCCGGTCATGGCCACGGTCTGCTGCATGAAATCCATCGCCACCAGCGCGTGGTAATCCTCGTCCACCACCACGGTCATGGCGTCGTAGCGACAGGCGAACGGGAAGGGCACGGCGAAGCGGTTCTTGGCGATGCTGCGGGCGGTCTTGTCGACGATCTCGGTTTCGAAAATCACCACGTCGTTGATGAATTTGTACAGCGTCTGCACCAGGGCGAAATCACGCTGTTCGGGGCATTCGCGCAGGAAGGTTTCGCTGAGCACCAACGGCTGGCGACTGAGCGGATAGATCAGCCGCGCGTCATCCTCCAGCACGCGGCGCGGCCGGGTGCGAATGGTCGCGCGGCTTTCCCAGGCATCGGCGAAAGACTGGTAGTCGGCGGCGTTCATTGGGCCACCTCCGCAAGCGGTTCGCGCAGGCTTTGGCGCAGGCCGTCCCACAGGGCGATGCGGCTTTCCACGGCGGCGATGGCGCTGGCATAGACCTCGGCTTCGCGCTGCGGATCGCCGTCCACCAGTCGATCCAGCAGTTGTTCGGCGGCAGGGCCGTGGTCTTCGGAGTCGACCTCGATATGCCGCTCGAGGTAGTAACGGAAGGTCGGCGCCTGTTCGACGCCGATGCCCCAGGCATCGAGCATGCGCTGGAACATGATCGGGATGACGCTCTCGCGACCGTGCAGGAAGGCAGCGGCGACGCTGTGCCCTGGCGCATGCAGTGCCGTGTGCAAGGTGTCGCGGACGAATTGCGCGGCGGCCGGGTCGACCTCGACACTTTGCAGCGCGACGTCGTAGCTCACGCCTTCCTGTTGCAGCGCGACGAAACGCTCCACCGCCGAGGTGCTCGCACCGACTTCGCGCATCGCGTCCAGGTACAACTCGAAATGACTGTAATGCCCGTGTGACAACCGATCGTCCGACTCTTCGCCGAGCACGATTTCATTGATCAATCGTGCGGCATGGGGATCGCGTGGCGGCAGCCATGGCAGGCGGGTGCAGGTCAGTTCCTGTTGCAGGCGTTTGGTCAGCGACATGAAATCCCATACGGCAAATACATGGGATTCCATGAAACGCCGCAACACCGATAGCGAATCGATTTCGGAGAAAATCGGGTGAACGCTGAGTTCGGCTTTCTTTTGGGCGAGTTGTTCTTTAGTTGGCATGATGCGAGCCTCTGGCTTATAGGGATATAGGGACTGCTCAATCAATGACTAACAACGTTGGATATATATTCCAGGCGAGCGATAGCCTCATTTGTTTCGATGAAAGTTAAAGTTTCATTGAAAGGCCTGGTACGACCGCATACCGCTGAAGGCGGCTGCTAACCAGGTCATATTGCTGGACCTCGCCGGTCTGTCGGTTCGGTACAAAACCCGGCGTAGAAAAACTAATACATCGCAAAACAACTTAACAAGTATATTTTTAATTAATTTAAGTTTGCCATTTTTGAAGTATGAGTGAGGCTGATAAAACTTTTAAGTTGAGTTTTATTTGGGCGTAGTTGCTCCTTTCGGCGTTTAAAGGCCAAAATTGAATAACAAGAGTGAATGCCTCACTCGAAGCAACTTTCTAATGAAGTAATTGAAATGATCTGAGGGGATGAAGTTGGCCTGGTACTGCGGCGAATCTTCCTTTTCCCGTGACAAGGCTCCTTCCGTAGGTTCCTGTTGCGGAGACTGCTGCCTGGGCGGCGCGTCCCCGTTCTATTTTGGGTTGGCGATTCAAGGGTGCGCGTAAATCGGCGCCGCGGCTATCGTCGAAAATGACTTCCTTGCGGTGCAATTTCCAGGCTGTCCAAAGCAGGGGGGAGGTTAGAGCGAAGGCGCCGAAGTGCCACGGCAATTGAGCGTGACTGGCGTGGGGATTTGTAAGCGGGTTATTCGCCGGGTGAGCGGAAGCTCACCCGGAAGGGGGGAATCAGCGGGCAGTCTTGCGGTTTTGTGCGGCGGGGCTGGCGAGGTAACGGGTGATGACCTCGACACCGCGGTTAAGGTGCTGTTCCAGCAACGCCACTGCGAGTGGGGTGTCCCGTTGCTGCACGGCTTGCAGCAGGGCACGGTGATCGTCCTGGGAGATCTTGCCCAGGCCCATGGCCTCGAGGTTGAAGCGCAGGAAGCGTTCCTCTTCATTCAAACCGTCCTCGACCAGCCGCAGCAGACGGCCGTTCGGGGATTTGCAGTAAAGCGTCATGTGGAACAGGCGGTTGAGCCGGCCGATTTCGGTGTAGTCGTGCTCGGTTTCCAGCTCTTCGATGTAGCCGGCGGCGCGCTCGTGATCGGCGCTGGTCAGCAGCGGGATCGACTGACGCAGGGCTTCGGATTCCAGCAGGATGCGCAGCTCATAGGTTTCGGTCGCGTCACCCTGGATCAGCGGCGCTACCACGGCGCCTTTGTGGGCAACCACGCTCAACAGACCTTGGGCTTCCAGTTGACGCAAGGCTTCGCGCACCGGCATGCGGCTGACGCCGAACAGGTCCGCGAGATCCTGCTGGCGCACGGCGGTGCCGCACGGCAGGCGCCCGTCGAGAATCGCCGAGCGCAGGGTTTCCTCGATGACCGAGCGCGCCAGATGCGCGGGAATCGGCCCTTCGACTTTGATGCTGTGGAGTGGCTTGAGCTTCTGGGTCACAACTGCACACCCTGTTGACTGCGGAATTTGGATCCAAAGGACACTAGTGATTGCTCTACAGGTTGTCAAACCACGTAGAGGAACCCTGTTACCTCTAAAGTTTAGCGCGGTGGAGATGATCTCAGGATGCCATTGTTTTTTGCTGGACTAACCTTCACCATCAAACGCCATTTCTCCCTGCCCTGGATGCTTTGCATTGGCGGTACGTTTCGCGATCCCACGGATTGCGCGCTGGCTTGCCTGCGCGCTGCTGCTGGCCGGCATCATGCTGGGCGGCCTGCATGCCGATTGGGATTTTTCCGCGATCAGCCGCAAGGCCACGGCATTGTACGGACCGCTGGGCGCCGGGCAACAACGGATCGATGCCTGGCAGAATCTGTTGGCCACCCAGAAGCAGGTCAGCGAGATGGAAAAGCTCAAAGTGGTGAACCTGTTTTTCAACAAACAGATGCGCTACGTCGAGGACATCGACCTGTGGGGCCAGGTCGATTATTGGGAGACCCCCATCGAAGCCTTGTGGAAAGGTGCCGGCGATTGCGAAGACTACGCGATTGCCAAGTATTTCAGCCTGCGCCACCTGGGGGTTGCCAGTGACAAGTTGCGCATCACCTACGTCAAGGCCCTGCGCCAGAACCGCGCGCATATGGTCCTGACTTACTATTCCAGCCCTGACGCCATGCCACTGGTGCTCGACAGCCTGATCGACCCGATCAAGCCGGCGTCCGAGCGAACCGATTTGCTGCCGGTCTACTCTTTCAATGCCGAAGGTCTATACCTGCCGGGGGCGAAGGGCAACAAGAAGGTCGGCGACACCAAACGTCTGTCACGCTGGCAGGATGTGTTGAAGAAAATGCAGGCCGAAGGATTCCCGGTCGAGACGACTAACTAGGAGCACGCGCTCAGATGTCTTTGTTCAAACAGCTGTTGATCGCTATCTGTCTGTTCCTGGTGGTCGCCTTTACCGGCAGCTTCATGGTCAGTCTGGAGAGCTCGCGCACCCAGTACGTCAACCAGTTGCGCTCCCACGCCCAGGACGCCGCCACGGCACTGGCGCTGTCGCTGACACCGAATATCGACGACCCGGCGATGGTCGAGTTGCTGGTCAGCTCAATTTTCGACAGCGGTTATTACTCGAGCATCCGCGTGGTCGATCTGAAGACCGACCAGACTATCGTCGAGCGCAGTGGCATTCCCGCCGTCACCAACGTGCCGGACTGGTTCGTCAAACTGATCGGCCTGGAACCGGCCGGTGGCGATGCGCTGGTCAGCCGTGGCTGGGAGCAAGCGGCGCGGGTCGAGGTGGTCAGCCACCCGATGTTCGCGTTGGCCAAACTCTGGCAGAGCGCCTTGGGCAGTCTTGGTTGGTTGTTGGTCTGCGGCGCGGTGAGTGCGGTGTTGGGCGCGCTGTTGCTGCGTCGGCAACTGAGGCCGCTGGATTACATGGTCAAGCAATCCCACGCCATCGCCCGTCGCGAATTCCTCAGCCTGCCCGACTTGCCGCGCACGCCTGAACTGCGTCGCGTGGTGCTGGCCATGAACCAGATGGTCGAGAAGCTCAAGGCGTTGTTTCAGGAGCAGGCCGAACGCAGCGAAAAACTGCGCACCGAGTCCTATCAGGACAACCTCACCGGGCTGGCCAACCGGCGCTATTTCGAGATGCAACTGAACGCTCGCGTGAGCAACCCGGAACAGGCCAGCTCAGGTTACTTGCTGTTGCTTCGGGTCAAGGATCTGGCGGGTTTGAACCAGCGTCTCGGCGGTCAGCGCACCGATGAATTGTTGAAAGCGGTCGGTCAGCAACTCTCTCGCGAGTGCGCCAAATACCCGGAAACCCAGAACCTCGTAACCCGCATTCGAGGCGGCGAATTCGCCGTGCTGGCGCCGGGGCTGACCCGCGAAGAAGCGCTGCAACTGGCGCAGAACCTCGACAGCGCCCTGGGCAGCCTGCATGCGACGGGCGCCACCGACGTGCCTGCTGTGGCCTCCATCGGCCTGGCGCCGTTCGCCCACGGCGATTCTCCGCAAGCGGTACTCAGCCTCGGCGATCAGGCCTTGGCTCAGGCCGAAGGTCAGGGCGAACAGAACTGGGCGTGCCTCGACCAGAGCCTGGTGGCGGATGTCGGCGACGATCACCACGCCTGGCATCGCCTGCTCGATCAGGCGCTGAATCAGCGGCGTTTCGAGTTGTTCTTCCAGCCGGTGGTGGCAGCTCAGGACACGCAGCTGGTGCTGCATTACAAAGTGCTGTCGCGCCTGCTCGACGAACAGGGCCAGACCATTCCCGCCGGACGTTTCCTGCCATGGCTGGAGCGCTTTGGCTGGACCGCACGGCTGGACCGTTTGATGCTCGAGCGGGTGCTGGAGCAAATGGCCGGCCATGAAGAATCCCTGGCGCTGAACCTGTCTTCGGCGACCCTGGCCGATCCGCAGGCGCTGAACAAAGTCTTCGAGATTCTGCGCTCGCATTCCAATCTGGGGCCGCGCCTGACCCTGGAAATCGGCGAGGAACAATTGCCGGAGCAAGCGGTGCTGGAACAGTTGACCCGCCGCCTGCGCGAACTCGGTTTCTCCCTGAGCCTGCAGCGCTTCGGCGGGCGCTTCAGCATGATCGGCAACCTGGCGCGGCTAGGGCTGGCGTACCTGAAGATCGATGGCAGCTACATCCGCGCGATCGATCAGGAGAGCGACAAGCGCCTGTTCATCGAGGCGATCCAGCGGGCGGCGCACAGCATCGATCTGCCGCTGATTGCCGAACGGGTCGAGACGGAAGGGGAGTTGTCGGTGATTCGTGAGATGGGCTTGTACGGGGTTCAGGGGCAGCTCTTCGGCGAGCCGAAACCCTGGTGATGAATTGCCCGTTCCCACGCGCAGCGCGGGAACGGGCAAGACAAAAGAGATCAGATCAACCCGGTCTCTTCATCATCGATCAACTGACTCAACCCGCCCAACGCTTCCCGGGCCTGGGTCCGGTCCATCAACTTGGCCTGGGCCGCCGGCGGCAGGTCGGTGACGCGGATCACGCCTTTCTGGGTCAGGACCTGAATCAGGTCGTCGAGTACCCGAATCATCTCCAGGTCGCTCTGCTTGAGCTGCTTGAGGCTGTTTTCCACCGCCGCGTTGGCAAACCAGGCCTGGATTTCATGGTGGTCGGCGGGCAGCGTTTCCGTGGCCTCGGCCCAGGCCGCAGCTTCCACGCGAACCAACTGACCCTGTGCATCGCGTTGCACGTAAAACATTGAGCATCCCTCGGAAATGGACCAGCGTCATGCTGTCAGCAGCATAGCCAACTGCACGGGAGTATGCGGTGCGGCGACGCAATCGTCACCGGGAAGAAAGACGCAAACGTGACGGCCGCCCCATTGGGGCGGCCGTTTTGTTCACGCATCAGCTGTTGTTGTGGTCGACCTTGATGGTCGGATCGCTGCCGGCAATCAGGTTGTGAATGTTGGCAGTGGACCAGTTGTTGCCTTCCAGTTTGATCGTCACGTCCGGTGTCGCGGCAGCCGCATCGGCGGAGTTGAACTTGCCCGCCGAACTGACTTGCAGCGACGACACGCCGTCGACCGTGGTGATCTTCAGGAAGTTGTCGATGGTGCTGCCGGACTCGCCCTGCAGCAGGTCGCGCAGGTCGATACGGTCACCTTCGCTGGCGTTGAAGTCCTTGATCACATCGTTGCCGGTGTCACCTGCTTTCCAGACGAAGGTGTCGGCACCGGAACCGCCGATCAGGATGTCGTTGCCCTGGCCGCCGATCAGCGTGTCGTTGCCGGAGCCGCCGAGCAGGATGTCATTGCCTTTGCCGCCGTCGAGCACGTCATTGCCGCCGCCGCCGAACAGGATGTCATTGCCTGCGCCACCCAGTAGCGTGTCGTTGCCGTCATGGGCACCGGACACATCGAACGCCTGATAGTGCTCGGTGATGTACTGGTGCACGTTGCTGGTGGTGACTTTGCTGACATCGACGCCAGTCTGCTGCGCAACGAATGCCTGTATCGCCTGGTAACCCTCACCGGCAATGCCGTTGAAGCTCACCAGGTCGCCGAACAGGATGTCGTTGCCGTCGCCACCGTTGACGGTGTCGTTGCCCGGCATCGTCGCTTCGGTGTGGCCGATGATCGAGTTGGCCAGGTCCTTCGGATCGATGTTGGTCTGCGGGTTGTGATCGGTGTCGTACGGTTTCAGGTCGTTGAGGCTGACACCGCTGTTGATCCCGATGGCTTCCACATTGGACAGGTTGCCCAGCAGCGCGAAGGCGCTGTTGGCGTTGTCAGTGGTGGCCTGGCTGGTGCTGCTGCCGGAGCCAGCCAGGCTCGACAGCTCGTAGGTGCCGTCGCCCTGAGCGTGGATGGTACCCACGTTGCTCCAGTTCCAGCTGCCGTTCTTGTACGTCTGCAGCACCACGGCACCCGCCGTGCTGATGGTCAGGTAGTGGGTGCTGTCGATGTAGGTGCTGAAGCTGTCACCCAGCTTGTAGTTGCTGGTCTTCACCACGTCGTCGAGCTTCACGTTGCCGTACAGCGTCGGGTTGGTCTGTTCGCCGCTCTGGTAGTAGGTCGGCTGGCCGTCGGTGATGAAGTACGTGAGGTTCTTCGCCCCGGTGTTGGCCACGGCTTCAGTGCTCTGGAAGAAGTTGGCCGTAGCCTTGAACACGTCTTCGTAGTTGGTGCCGCCACCGGAGGTCATTGAGTCCAGCACAGCCTTGAGCTTGGTCAGCGCGTTCGGGTCGTTGAGGTTCACCGACACCGACTTGTTGACCTGGGTATCGAAGTCCACCAGGAAGATGTTCACCGTACCCGAGTTGTTGCCCATGCTCTGCTTGAGGGTGTTGAACACCGACGTCAGCGAGTCCTTGGCGGCGTTGATCGACGAGGTGCTCATACTGCCCGAGCTGTCGACCATGAACGCGATGTTGTAGTTGGTGCCCGGCACCACGGTCAGGCCGCCGATGTCGGCGACGATGATGTCGTTGCCGTCGGTGCCGGTGACGGTGTCGTCGGCAGAGGTGGCGACAATCGAGTTGTAGACCGCCGGCACCACGGAGACCGGAATGGTCGCGGTGGTGCTGGCCGAGCCGCCCAGTGCCTCGGTCGAAGTCGAGGTCACGGTCAGGTTGAACTGGCCGTTGTAGTAGGCCGGCGGAGTCACGGTCAGGCTGCCGAGGTTCCAGCCCGTGACGTTGGCGTCGCCGCTGGTGGCGGTCACGGTGAAGCTGTGGCCCGCACCATCGCTGAGCACCGAACCGACCGGTGCGCCGCTGATCTTGATGCTCAGGGTTTCCGAGCCGTCGGTGTCGGTCAGCGCGGTGCTGATCGACGACAGTTTCACGGTGGTGCCTTCGGCGCCGGTGTTGAGCTTGTAGCCGTCGTAATAGCCTTCGCCGTTGGTGCCGTGCAGGTCGGAGACGGTCACACCGGAGTTCACCAGGTCCTGTACGCCGGTGTAGATCGGCACGCCGGCACTGCTCAGGTCGATCGCCGTGCCGCCGTTGACCGACAGGTTGACGTCATAGCTGCCCGGACCGCTCTGGTTGTGGTGGTAGATTTCCAGGGTGTAGTAGCCGCTGGTGGTCGGGGTGAACGAACCGTTGAGGTTGCCGCCCGCGCCCCACGTCGTGGAGGCCACGTTCTTGCCACCGATGTTTACCAACAGGCTGTCATCGCCGGTGCCGGTGAAGGTGTAGGTCTTGCCGGCTTCGAGGTAGATCAGGCCGGAGGTCTTCGACGCGGTGCCCGCCGCGACGTTGCCGTCGGATTGCACGTTGGTCACGTTGCCTTTGGAGTTCGCGGTGCCGGCGCCGTCGATCACGTTTTTCAGGGTGGTCGAGTTCGCGCCACTGCCATCGGTGCCCAGGCCCGACAGGCCGGTCCAGACTTCCTTGATCAGCCCGGTGGACTTCACGCTGTTGTCGGCCACCGACAGGGTCGGCGCATCCGCCACCGGCGTGATGTCGATCTTGATCGTACCGGTGTTGCCCAGCAGTTGGCCGTCGGTTGGCTGGAACTTGATCTGCGCGTAGTCAGCCTGGTTGTTGCCCAGACCGGTGCCGCCATAACCGTTCGCACCCGATTCGTTGGCATCCGGCAGGAAGCGCAGCTTGCCGGCGTCGATGTCGGCCTTACTGAAAGTCTGGTTGGTGGCGACGTCTTTCCAGGTCGAACCGTCCAGATACTGCAGTTTGCCTTCGCCCGGCAGCTGGGTGATTTTCACGCCCAGGCTCGAGGCCGGGCTGTCCACGTCGGTGACGCCGAAGGTCGACCAGCCGAGGATCAGCGGGGTGTCTTCGGTGCCGGTGACGTTGACCGGTGCAGCGACCGGCGCGTCGTTGACGGCCACGACGTTGACCGTGGTGGTGGCGACGTTGGAGTAGTTGCCGCCATCGGTCACCGTCACGGTGATGATCCGCGGCACGGTGCTCGGGTCTTCACTGCTGTTGGTGAAGGTGATGTTCTTGATCGCCTGCATGTAGTCGGCGAGCATCGCGTTGCCGGACAGGGTCAGCGTGATGGTGCCATTGGTGCTGTTGGCATTGATGGTGATGCCGTTGACGCTGTTGCCCAGATTCAGCGCATCGCCGTCCTGACGGTTGGTCAGCACGATGGTGGCGCCGGTCAGCATGGTGCTGTCCGGGTCGGTGATGCTGATGTCGGTGTCGGCAATCGACACGCCCGCGCCCGGGGTGTTTTCGGTGAAGGTCACCTTGTAGTCGGCCCCGGTGGCGCCGCTGGAGTTGTTGGCGTCGAGGTCGAGGACCGGTGGCGCATCGTTGTCGATGATCGAGGTGCTGACGCTGCCGTTGGTGCTGCTGACCGCCAGGTTCTCGAAGTTGCCGCCGGTGGCCGAGTCGATCTTGACCACGAAGTTCTCGGTGCCTTCGGTGATCTTGTCGTCGATGGTTGCGACGTTGAACTGCGCGCTGCTGGCGCCTGCCGGGATCTTCACGGTGTACACGCCGGTGAAGTCCGAACCGTCGGCGGCGGTGCCGCTGTAGACGATTTTCAGGGTCACTTCGGTTTGCGCCGGGTGGGTCAGGCTCACGGTGTAGGTCGCGGTCTGGCCTTCGGTCACCGAGGTGCTGCCGGTGATGCTGACGGTGGTGGTGTCGATGGTGTCGGTGACGTTGGTCACCGCTGGCGTGTTGCTGGTCACCAGGTTTTCGAAGTTGCCACCGGTGGCGTTGGTGATGGTTGCCTGCACGGTGCCGGCGTCTTTGTAGACGTCGTCAGCTGGTGCCGGAACAGTCACGGTGCCAGTGGTTTTACCGGCCTCGATGGTGATCACCGAGCCATTGCTCAGGGTCACGGTCACCGGCGTGCCTGCCGCGTTGGTCAGGGTCGCGGTGTAGGTGATCTGACCACCTTCAGCCACGGTGCCGGTCGCTGTCAGCGACAGGTTGGTGGTGTCGATGGTGTCGGTAACCGTGGTGCTGACCGGCGTCTTGTCGGCCACGAGGTTTTCGTAGTTGCCGCCGCTGACGTTGGTGATCGCGTTGGTCAGTGGTGCATGACCATTCAACACGTCGTTCGGCGCGGTGGTGGTGACGGTGCCGGTGGTTTTGCCCACTTCGATGGTGATGGTCTGGCCGTTGGACAGGGCCACGGTCACTGGCGAACCGGTCACCGGCGCGCCGACAGTCGCGGTGTAGACGACGTTGCCGCCCTCGTCCGCGGTTGCGGTCGCGGTGAGCTTCACGGTGGTGGTGTCGATGGTGTCGGTGACGTTGGTCACGGCCGGTGTGTTGCTGGTCACCAGATTTTCGAAGTTGCCACCGGTGGCCGATTTGATCGTGGCCTGAACGGTGCCGGCGTCTTTGTAAACGTCATCGGCTGGTGCAGGAACGGTCACGGTGCCGGTGGTTTTGCCGGCGTCGATGGTGATCACGGCGCCGTTGCTCAAGGTGACGGTCACCGGAGTGCCCGCAGCGTTGGTCAACGTTGCGGTGTAGACGATCGAGCCACCTTCGGCCACGGTGCCGGTCGCGGTCAGCGACAGGTTGGTGGTGTCGATGGTGTCGGTGACGGTGGTGCTGACCGGCGTCTTGTCGGCCACGAGGTTCTCGTAGTTGCCGCCGCTGACATTGGTGATGGCGTTGGTCAGCGGTGCGTGACCGTTCAACGCATCGTTCGGTGCGGTGGTGGTCACGGTGCCGGTGGTTTTACCCACTTCGATGGTGATGGTCTGGCCGTTGGACAGGGTCACGGTCACTGGCGAACCGGTCACCGGTGCACCAACAGTCGCGGTGTAGACGACGTTGCCGCCCTCGGCCGCTGTTGCGGTCGCGGTCAGCTTCACGGTGGTGGTGTCGATGGTGTCGGTGACGTTGGTCACCGCTGGTGTGGTGCTGGTTACCAGGTTTTCGAAGTTGCCACCGGTGGCGTTGGTGATGGTTGCCTGAACAGTGCCGGCGTCTTTGTAAACGTCATCGGCTGGAGCCGGAACAGTCACGGTGCCGGTGGTTTTGCCGGCGTCGATGGTGATCACGGCGCCATTGCTCAACGTTACGGTCACCGGAGTGCCAGCAGCGTTGGTCAGTGTGGCGGTGTAGATAATCGAACCGCCCTCGGCGACCGAATTGGTGGCGCTCAAGGACAGGTTGGTGGTGTCGATGGTGTCGGTGACAGTGGTCGAAACCGGGGTCTTGTCGGCAACGAGATTCTCGTAGTTGCCGCCACTCACGCCGGTGATCGCGTTGGTCAGTGGCGCATGACCATTCAACACGTCGTTCGGCGCGGTGGTGGTGACGGTGCCGGTGGTCTTGCCGACTTCGATGGTGATTTGCTGACCGTTCGACAGGGTCACGGTCACTGGAGAGCCGGTAACCGGTGCACCCACTGTGGCGGTGTAGGTGACGGTGCCACCCTCGGCCGCTGTCGCGGTCGCGGTCAGCTTCACGGTAGTGGTGTCGATGGTGTCGGTGACGCTGGTCACCGCTGGCGTGGTGCTGGTCACCAGGTTTTCGAAGTTGCCACCGGTGGCCGACTTGATTGTTGCCTGAACGTTGCCGGCGTCCTTGTAGACGTCATCGGCCGGTGCCGGAACCGTCACGGTGCCGGTGGTTTTGCCCGCGTCGATGGTGATGACAGCTCCGTTCGACAAGGTCACGGTGACTGGCGAGCCAGCGGCGTTGGTCAGGGTTGCGGTGTAGGTGATCTGGCCACCTTCGGCCACGGTGCCGGTCGCGGTCAGCGACAGGTTGGTGGTGTCGATGGTGTCGGTCACGGTGGTGCTGACCGGGGTTTTGTCAGCGACCAGATTTTCGTAGTTGCCGCCGGAAACGTTGGTGATGGCGTTGGTCAACGGCGCGTGGCCGGTCAGCACATCGTTTGGCGCCGTGGTAGTTACGGTGCCAGTGGTTTTGCCCACTTCGATGGTGATGGTCTGGCCGTTCGACAGGGTCACGGTGACCGGCGAGCCGGTGACCGGTGCCCCCACGGTAGCGGTGTAGGTGACGGTGCCACCTTCAGCAGCGGTTTCGGTCGCAGTCAGTTTGACCGTGGTGGTGTCGATGGTGTCCGTGACGTTGGTCACGGCTGGTGTATTGCTGGTTACCAGGTTTTCGAAGTTGCCACCGGTGGCGGATTTGATCGTGGCCTGGACGGTGCCGGCGTCTTTGTAAACGTCATCGGCGGGGGCCGGAACGGTCACAGTGCCGGTGGTCTTGCCCGCGTCGATGGTGATCACGGCGCCGTTCGACAAGGTCACGGTCATTGGCGAGCCAGCGGCGTTGGTCAAGGTCGCGGTGTAGGTGATCGAACCACCCTCGGCCACGGTGCCGGTCGCAGTCAGCGACAGGTTGGTGGTGTCGATGGTGTCGGTGACGGTGGTGCTGACCGGCGTCTTGTCCGCTACGAGGTTCTCGTAGTTGCCGCCGCTGACGTCGGTAATCGCGTTGGTCAGCGGCGCGTGGCCAGTCAGCGCATCGTTCGGCGCGGTGGTGGTCACGGTGCCGGTGGTTTTGCCCACTTCGATGGTGATGGTCTGGCCGTTCGACAGGGTCACGGTCACTGGCGAGCCGGTGACAGGTGCACCCACTGTCGCGGTGTACGTAACGATGCCGCCTTCAGCTGCCGACTCGGTCGCGGTGAGTTTCACCGTGGTGGTGTCGATTGTGTCGGTGACCTGGGTCACCGCAGGAACCGAGCTGGTGACCAGATTTTCGAAGTTGCCACCCGTGGCGGACTTGATCGTCGCTTCCACGGTGCCGGCGTCCTTGTAGACGTCGTCGGCAGGGGCTGGAACCGTCACGGTACCGGTGGTCTTGCCGGCGTCGATGGTGATCACGGCGCCGTTGCTCAAGGTCACGGTCACAGGGGTGCCCGCAGCGTTGGTCAGTGTGGCGGTGTAGATGATCGAACCGCCCTCGGCGACCGAATTGGTGGCGCTGAGGGTCAGGTTGGTGGTGTCGACGGTGTCGGTGACCGTGGTCGAAACCGGGGTCTTGTCGGCAACGAGGTTCTCGTAGTTGCCGCCGGATACGTTGGTGATGGCGTTGGTCAACGGCGCGTGGCCGGTCAACGCATCGTTCGGCGCGGTAGTGGTCACGGTGCCGGTTGTCTTGCCGACTTCGATGGTGATTTGCTGACCATTGGACAGAGTCACGGTAACCGGAGAACCCGTCACCGGTGCGCCAACAATAGCGGTGTAGGTGACGGTGCCGCCTTCAGCCGCCGACTCGGTCGCGGTCAGTTTCACCGTGGTGGTGTCGATGGTGTCAGTGACATTGGTCACGGCTGGCGTGTTGCTGGTCACCAGGTTTTCGAAGTTGCCACCAGTGGCGGACTTGATCGTCGCTTCCACGGTGCCGGCGTCTTTGTAGACGTCATCGGCTGGCGCCGGGACGGTCACGGTGCCAGTGGTCTTGCCAGCGTCGATGGTGATCACCGCACCGTTCGACAAGGTCACGGTGACTGGCGAGCCAGCGGCGTTGGTCAGGGTGGCGGTGTAGGTGATCTGACCACCTTCAGCCACGGTGCCGGTCGCTGTCAGCGACAGGTTGGTGGTATCGATGGTGTCGGTCACGGTGGTGCTGACCGGGGTCTTGTCGGCGACCAGGTTTTCGTAGTTGCCGCCGCTCACGTTGGTGATTGCGTTGGTCAGCGGCGCATGGCCGTTCAGCACATCATTCGGCGCGGTGGTGGTCACGGTGCCAGTGGTTTTGCCCACTTCGATGGTGATTTGCTGACCATTGGTCAGGGTCACGACCACCGGCGAGCCGGTCACCGGTGCGCCAACCGTCGCGGTGTAAGTAACACTGCCACCTTCGGCCGCCGTTTCGGAAGCGGTCAGCTTCACGGTCGTCGTGTCGATGGTGTCGGTGACTTCGGTCACGGCCGGAACGGTGCTAGGCACCAGGTTCTCGAAGTTGCCACCGGTTGCATCCTTGATGGTGACTTCGACTTTGCCGGCGTCTTTGTAGACGTCATCGGCCGGGGCCGGAACGGTCACGGTGCCGGTGGTTTTACCTGCTTCGATGGTGATGACGGCGCCGTTGCTCAAGGTCACGGTCAGCGGCGTGCCGGCCGGGTTGGTCAGGGTCGCGGTGTAGACGATCGAACCACCTTCGGCCACGGTCCCGGTCGCAGTCAGCGACAGGTTGGTGGTGTCGACGGTATCGGTCACGGTGGTGCTGACCGGCGTCTTGTCGGCGACCAGGTTCTCGTAGTTGCCGCCGCTGACGTCGGTAATCGCGTTGGTCAGCGGTGCATGGCCGTTCAATGCATCGTTCGGCGCGGTGGTGGTCACGGTGCCGGTGGTTTTACCGACTTCGATGGTGATTTGCTGACCGTTGGACAAGGTCACGGTCACTGGCGAACCGGTCACAGGTGCGCCCACAGTCGCGGTGTAGGTGACGGTGCCGCCTTCCGCCGCCGACTCGGTCGCGGTCAGTTTGACCGTGGTGGTGTCGATGGTGTCAGTGACCTGAGTCACGGCCGGAACGGTGCTTGGCACCAGGTTCTCGAAGTTGCCACCGGTGGCCGTCGAAATGGTCGCTTCGACTTTGCCCGCATCCTTGTAAACGTCATCGGCCGGAGCCGGAACGCTTACGGTGCCGGTGGTCTTACCGGCTTCGATGGTGATGACAGCGCCGTTGGACAGGGTCACGGTGACTGGCGTGCCGGCCGGATTGGTCAGGGTCGCGGTGTAAACGATCGAGCCGCCTTCGGCCACGGAGCCAGTGGCGCTCAGGGTCAGGTTGGTGGTGTCGACGGTGTCGGTCACGGTGGTGCTGACCGGAGTCTTGTCGGCCACCAGATTCTCGTAGTTGCCACCGCTCACGCCGGTGATCGAGTTGGTCAGCGGCTCGTGACCGTTCAACGCGTCATTCGGCGCGGTGGTGGTCACGGTGCCGGTGGTTTTACCGACTTCGATGGTGATCTGCTGACCATTGGCCAGGGTCACGGTCACAGGCGAGCCAGTGACAGGCGCGCCCACCGTCGCGGTATAGGTGACGGTGCCACCTTCAGCAGCGGTTTCGGTCGCGGTGAGTTTCACCGTTGTGGTGTCGATGGTATCGGTGACGTTGGTCACGGCCGGAACGGTGCTCGGCACCAGGTTCTCGAAACCACCGCCGGTGACGGTCGAAATAGTTGCTTCGACCTTGCCGGCATCCTTGTAGACGTCATCGGCCGGAGCCGGAACGGTCACGGTCCCCGTAGTCTTGCCGGCTTCGATGGTGATCACGGCGCCGTTCGACAGGGTCACGGTCACCGGGGTGCCGGCCGGGTTGGTCAGGGTCGCGGTGTAGACAATCGAACCACCCTCGGCCACCGAGTCGGTGGCGGTCAGGTTGAGGTTGGTGGTGTCGACCGTGTCCGAAACCGAAGTGTTGGCCGGTTTGCTGTCGACCGCCAGGTTCTCGTAGTTGCCACCGGTGGCCTTGTCGATGGTCACGCTCAGCGAGCTGCCGCCCGCCAGCGGGCTGTTCGGTGCGACGAAGTTCACGGTGCCGGTGGTCTCGCCCACGGCGATGGTGATGGTCTGGCCATTGGACAGGGTCACCACGACCGGCGAGCCGGTCACTGGCGCAGTCACGGTCGCGGTGTAGACCACGGTTTCGCCTTCGGCGACGTTGGCGGTAGCGGTCAGCGACACGGTGGACGTGTCGATGGTGTCGTGAACGGTGGTGACCGCCGGGGCAGTGCTGGTGACCAGATTTTCAAAGTTGCCGCCGGTGGCGCCCTTGATGGTCGTTTCCACGGTGCCGGCGTCCTTGTAGACGTCGTCCTTCGGTGCATCGACGGTCACGGTGCCGGTAGTTTTGCCGGCCTCGATGGTGATCACGGCGCCGTTGCTCAACGTCACGGTCACCGGGGTGCCGGCGGCGTTGGTCAGGGTCGCGGTGTAGGTGATCTGGCCACCTTCGTTGACTTCTGGCGTCGCGCTCAGTGTCAGGTTGGTGGTGTCGACGGTGTCGGTCACGGTGGTGCTGACGGGGGTTTTATCGGCCACGAGGTTTTCGTAGTTGCCGCCGCTCACGCCGGTGATCGAGTTGGTCAGCGGTTCGTGACCGTTGAGTGCGTCGTTTGGCGCGGTGGTGGTCACGGTGCCGGTGGTCTTGCCGACTTCGATGGTGATCGCCTGACCGTTGGCCAGGGTCACGGTCACCGGGGAACCGGTGACGGGGGCGCCAACGGTGGCGGTGTAGGTGACGGTGCCGCCTTCCGCCGCCGACTCGGTCGCGGTCAGTTTGACCGTGGTGGTGTCGATGGTGTCAGTGACTTCGGTGACGGCCGGAACGGTGCTCGGCACCAGGTTCTCGAAGTTGCCACCTGACGCCTCCTTGATCGTGACTTCAACCTTGCCGGCGTCTTTGTAGACGTCATCGGCCGGGGCTGGAACGCTCACGGTGCCGGTGGTTTTACCCGCCTCGATGGTGATCACGGCACCGTTCGACAGGGTCACGGTGACCGGCGTGCCGGCCGGGTTGGTCAGGGTGGCGGTGTAAACAATCGAGCCGCCCTCGGCCACGGTGCCGGTCGCGGTCAGCGACAGGTTTGTGGTGTCGATGGTATCGGTGACCGTGGTGCTGACCGGGGTTTTGTCGGCGACCAGATTCTCGTAGTTGCCACCGCTCACATCCGTAATCGCGTTGGTCAGTGGTGCATGGCCGTTCAGCGCATCGTTCGGCGCGGTAGTGGTGACGGTACCGGTGGTTTTGCCGACTTCGATGGTGATCGACTGACCGTTGGACAGAGTCACGGTGACTGGCGAGCCAGTCACAGGTGCGCCGACAGTCGCGGTGTAGGTGACGGTGCCGCCTTCCGCCGCCGACTCGGTCGCGGTCAGTTTGACCGTGGTGGTGTCGATGGTGTCGGTGACCTGGGTGACTGCAGGAACAGTGCTTGGCACCAGGTTCTCGAAGTTGCCGCCAGTAGCCGTCGAAATGGTCGCTTCGACTTTGCCCGCATCCTTGTAAACGTCATCGGCCGGGGCCGGAACGCTTACGGTGCCGGTGGTTTTACCGGCCTCGATGGTGATCACCGCGCCGTTCGACAAGGTCACGGTCACCGGAGTACCTGCCGGGTTGGTCAGGGTCGCGGTGTAGACGATCGAACCCCCTTCGGCCACGGAACCAGTGGCGCTCAGGGTCAGGTTGGTGGTGTCGACGGTGTCGGTCACGGTGGTGCTGACCGGAGTTTTGTCAGCAACCAGATTCTCGTAGTTGCCACCGGTCACGCCGGTGATCGAGTTGGTCAGCGGCTCGTGACCGTTCAACGCGTCGTTCGGCGCGGTGGTGGTCACGGTGCCGGTGGTTTTACCGACTTCGATGGTGATCTGCTGACCATTGGCCAGGGTCACGGTCACAGGCGAGCCAGTGACAGGCGCGCCCACCGTCGCGGTATAGGTGACGGTGCCACCTTCAGCAGCGGTTTCGGTCGCAGTCAGCTTGACCGTGGTGGTGTCGATGGTGTCGGTGACTTCGGTAACCGCTGGAACAGTGCTTGGCACGAGGTTTTCAAAGTTGCCGCCAGACGCATCCTTGATGGTGACTTCGACCTTGCCGGCATCCTTGTAGACGTCATCGGCAGGGGCTGGAACGGTCACAGTGCCGGTGGTTTTGCCAGCCTCGATGGTGATGACCGAACCGTTGCTCAAGGTGACGGTCACCGGAGTGCCGGCGGGGTTGGTCAGCGTGGCGGTGTAAACAATCGAACCACCCTCGGCCACGGTGCCGGTCGCGGTCAGCGACAGGTTGGTGGTGTCGACGGTGTCGGTCACGGTGGTGCTGACCGGAGTTTTGTCAGCCACCAGATTCTCGTAGTTGCCGCCGCTCACGCCAGTGATCGAGTTGCTCAACGGTTCGTGACCGTTCAACGCATCGTTCGGTGCGGTGGCGGTCACGGTACCGGTGGTCTTGCCGACTTCGATGGTGATGGTCTGGCCGTTGGCCAAAGTGACAGTCACTGGCGAACCGGTCACAGGTGCACTGACCGTCGCGGTGTAGGTAACAGTGCCGCCCTCGGCCACCGAGGTGTCAGCCGTCAATTTGACGGTTGAGGTGTCGATGGTGTCAGTCACTTCAGTGACGGCTGGAACGGTGCTTGGCACCAAGTTCTCGAAGTTGCCGCCGGACGCGTCCTTGATCGTGACTTCAACCTTGCCGGCGTCCTTGTAGACGTCATCGGCAGGGGCCGGAACGGTCACGGTGCCGGTGGTTTTTCCGGCTTCGATGGTGATGACCGAGCCATTGCTCAAGGTCACGGTCACCGGCGTGCCTGCCGGGTTGGTCAGCGTGGCGGTGTAGACAATCGAGCCGCCTTCGGCCACGGTGCCAGTCGCGGTCAGCGACAGGTTGGTGGTGTCGACGGTATCGGTCACGGTGGTGCTGACCGGCGTCTTGTCGGCGACCAGGTTCTCGTAGTTGCCGCCGCTTACCTCGGTAATCGAGTTGGTCAGCGGTGCATGGCCGTTCAACGCATCGTTAGGCGCTGTGGTGGTGACGGTACCGGTGGTTTTACCGACTTCGATGGTGATTTGCTGACCGTTGGACAGGGTCACGGTCACCGGCGATCCGGTCACTGGCGCGCCAACGGTAGCGGTGTAAGTGACAGTACCACCTTCTGCTGCCGACTCGGTCGCGGTCAGCTTCACCGTGGTGGTGTCGATGGTGTCGGTCACTTCGGTCACCGCCGGGACAGTGCTCGGAACGAGGTTTTCGAAGTTGCCACCGGACGCATCCTTGATGGTGACTTCGACTTTGCCTGCGTCCTTGTAGACGTCATCGGCTGGAGCCGGAACGGTCACGGTGCCGGTGGTTTTGCCCGCTTCGATGGTGATGACGGAGCCGTTGCTCAACGTCACGGTCACCGGGGTGCCGGCAGGGTTGGTCAAGGTAGCGGTGTAAATGATCGAACCACCCTCGGCCACGGTGCCAGTGGCGCTCAGGGTCAGGTTGGTGGTGTCGACGGTGTCGGTCACGGTGGTGCTGACAGGAGTCTTGTCGGCGACGAGGTTCTCGTAATTACCGCCGCTGACGCCTGTGATCGAGTTGGTCAGTGGTTCGTGACCATTCAACGCATCGTTCGGTGCGGTGGTGGTCACGGTGCCGGTGGTTTTACCGACTTCGATGGTGATCTGCTGACCATTGGCCAAGGTCACGGTCACTGGCGATCCGGTCACCGGGGCACCGACGGTGGCGGTGTAGGTGACGTTGCCACCTTCTGCTGCCGATTCGGTCGCGGTGAGTTTCACCGTGGTGGTGTCGATGGTGTCAGTCACTTCAGTGACGGCTGGAACGGTGCTTGGCACCAGGTTCTCGAAGTTGCCGCCAGCGGTATTGGTGATGGTGACTTCGACTTTGCCGGCATCCTTGTAGACGTCATCAGCCGGAGCCGGAACAGTCACGGTACCAGTAGTTTTGCCAGCCTCGATGGTGATGACGGAGCCATTGCTCAAGGTCACGGTCACCGGCGTGCCGGCCGGGTTGGTCAGGGTCGCGGTGTAAACGATCGAGCCACCCTCGGCCACGGAACCGGTCGCGCTCAGTGTCAGATTGGTGGTATCGACGGTGTCGGTGACCGTGGTCGAAACCGGTGTCTTGTCGGCCACGAGGTTCTCGTAATTGCCGCCGCTCACATCAGTGATCGAGTTGGTCAGCGGCGCGTGGCCGTTGAGTACATCGTTCGGTGCGGTGGTGGTCACGCTGCCGGTGGTCTTGCCGACTTCGATGGTGATGGTCTGACCGTTGGCCAGTGTCACGGTCACAGGCGAACCGGTCACCGGTGCGCCAACGGTGGCGGTGTAAGTAACGGTGCCGCCTTCAGCGACCGAAGTGTCAGCGGTCAGTTTCACGGTCGAAGTGTCGATGGTGTCGGTCACTTCGGTAACCGCCGGGACAGTGCTCGGAACGAGGTTCTCGAAATTGCCGCCGGACGCATCCTTGATCGTGACTTCGACTTTGCCAGCGTCCTTGTAGACGTCATCGGCCGGTGCCGGAACGGTCACGGTGCCGGTGGTCTTGCCGGCCTCGATGGTGATCACCGCGCCATTGGACAGGGTCACGGTGACTGGCGAGCCGGCGGCATTGGTCAGGGTCGCGGTGTAAACAATCGAACCGCCCTCGGCCACGGAGCCAGTGGCGCTGAGGGTCAGGTTGGTGGTGTCGACGGTATCGGTGATCGTGGTCGAAACCGGGGTTTTGTCAGCCACGAGGTTTTCGTAGTTGCCGCCCGTCACGCCAGTGATCGAGTTGGTCAGTGGCGGATTGCCGGTCAGCGCGTCATTCGGCGCGGTGGCGGTCACGGTACCGGTGGTCTTGCCGACTTCGATGGTGATCTGCTGACCATTGGCCAGGGTCACGGTCACAGGCGAACCAGTCACAGGGGCGCCGACGGTAGCGGTGTAAGTGACGGTGCCACCTTCCGCCGCCGATTCGGTCGCGGTGAGCTTCACCGTTGTGGTGTCGATGGTGTCGGTGACTTCAGTAACCGCCGGGACAGTGCTCGGCACCAGGTTCTCGAAGTTGCCGCCCGTGGTGCCGGTAATGCTGACTTCGACTTTACCCGCGTCCTTGTAAACGTCATCGGCTGGCGCAGGAACGGTCACGCTGCCGGTGGTCTTGCCCGCTTCAATGGTGATGACGGAGCCGTTGCTCAACGTCACAGTCACCGGGGTGCCGGCCGGGTTGGTCAGGGTCGCGGTGTAAACGATCGAGCCGCCTTCGGCCACGGAACCGGTCGCGGACAGCGACAGATTGGTGGTGTCGATGGAATCGGTGACGGTGGTGGTCGCCGGCGTGGTGTTCGGCACCAGATTTTCGAAGTTGCCGCCGGTAGCACCGGTAATGGTGGTGCTGACGGTGCCGCCGTTGCTGTAGACGTCATTCGGTGCTGTCGGCACGTTGACGCTGCCGCTGGTCTTGCCGGCTTCGATGGTGATGGTCGAGCCGTTCGACAGGGTTACGGTCACCGGCGTCTGCGCCGGGTTGGTCAGGGTCGCGGTGTAGGTGATCTGGCCACCTTCAACCACGGTGCCGGTCGCGGTCAGGGTCAGGTTGGTGGTGTCGACCGAATCGACGATATTGGTGACGGCTGGCGTCGGGTTCGGCACCAGATTCTCGAAGTTGCCACCCGTGGCACCGGTGATCGTGGTGGTGACGGTGCTGCCATTGTTGTAGACGTCATTCGGTGCGGTCGGCACGTTGACGGTGCCAGTGGTCTGGCCGGCGCCGATGGTGATGGTCGAGCCGTTGGACAGGGTGACGGTCACCGGCGTCTGCGCCGGGTTGGTCAGGGTCGCGGTGTAGGTGATCTGGCCACCTTCGGTAACGCTGTTGCCTGCCGTCAGGGTGACGGTGGTGGTGTCGATGGTGTCGGTAACCTGGGTCACGGCCGGCGTGGTCGGCACGGTGACGGTAATGCCGTTGCCACCGGTGGTGCCGGTGACAGTCACGTTGATCTGGGTCGAGTCGTTGTAGACCGTATCGTTCGGTGCCAGCGGCACGTTGACGGTGCCCGTGGTGGAGCCTGCCGGAATCACGATCACCGAACCGTTGGACAGGGTGATGGTCAGGTCGGTCAGCGGCGCTTGGGTCAGGGTCGCGGTGTACACCAGCACGCCGCCGGCTTCGGTGATGGTCGGCGTGGCGCTGAGGCTCAGGGTCGAGTCACGCAGGGCGTTGGTGGTGGTATCGGTGGTCTGGCCACCGGTGATGTTCTGGGCGGCCTGGCCGGCGGAATTGATGCCTGCAGTCGGAAAACCGATGGTCGGGTCGACACGGCCTGCGGTCGCATCAAGCATTACAAAGCTGTGGCCACCCCCGGCGGCACCGCCAGTACCAGCGGCGCTCGGGCCGGCAGCGGTGGCTTCAAGGGCAGTGGTCGGGTCGGCGCCGGCGGCGATGGCTTGTTGCAGTTCTGCAACGGATGGCGCGGCTTGCGCGGTGGCCTCGGCCAGATCGGTGCTGGAGTCCGGGGTGCTGGCGCTCCACTGCGTTTCGCGGCCCAGGTCCAGGGTGCGGCCATCGGCCAGTTCCAGGGACACCGCGCCGGAAACGCCGGTATCGACCTGATCGCCGACGAACAAACGGTCGCCTTCAACGAGTACGCGACGGACGCCCTCTGGGGACACCACGAAAACCTGACCGACAATGCTTTTGACGATGGCAACAACACTGCTCATTGAAGACTCTCCGGGTGTCACGTTCAGTTGACTTCCATAGACCTGATGGCTTTCTGCGCCGATTCAGTCTGGACGTACTTTTAAAAAAATGTGAATCAAGTTTGACGGTGATTTACGTCAATATTTTGACTATATTCTTTCGCTATTAAGTTTATGCCAAACTATTGACCTTCTGGGAGCCATCCTAAACAATCGCCCCAGTAATGTCACATTGATATTTATGCGGCGACCTGCCTTCAGCGTGTGATCCAGTTCCGGTTTTAAACTTTCCGACATACGGTCATTCCGGTTGCCATCTTCCGACGCAGCTCGCCATTTTGCTGTGATTCAAGACAAGAAGTTCTGGGAAATCTTTACCATGCGTTCGCACCTGCTCAAGGCTCTACCCTTCGCTCTCGCTGCCTCTTTTGCACAAGCACAATCCTTACCGGAAGCCATGCAACAGGCACTGGATGTCCATCCGGAAATCCAGGCAGGGGTCAACAGTCGTTTGGCTGCGGATTATCAGTTAAAGGCTGCCAAAGGTGGATACCTGCCCAAGGTCGACCTGCTCGGCGGTTATGGCCGTGAAGGTACCGACAGCGTCACCACTCGTGCCAACGGTGGCGGCAATCACTGGGAAACCCTGAACCGTGGCGAGTCGAGTGTGCGTCTGTCGCAAATGGTTTTTGACGGTTTTGCGACGTCCAGCGAAGTCGGGCGTCAACAAGCCACCGTCAACTCCCGCGCCTATTCCTTGCTTGGCACCTCCGAGCGCACCGCGCTGACCGTGGCCCAGGTTTACCTGGATGTACTGACCCGTCGCGAATTCGTGCGCCTGGCCGAGGAAAACCTCAAGAGCCACCAGCGCATCTACGACCAGATCCAGTTGCGCACCCAGCGCGGCGTCGGCAGCGGTGCCGACCTCGACCAGGCCGAAGCGCGGATGGCCCAGGCCCGCAACAATTTGATCACCGAACAGACCAACCTCGCCGACTCGGAAACCAACTTCCTCAGCGCCGTCGGCCAGATGCCCGATCAACTGGAGCGTCCGGCGCCGTTCATGGCGATGATGCCGGCCAACCTCAATGAAGCGCGCCAGCAGATGCTGGAAAACAGCCCGATCCTGCGTTCGGCCGAGTCCGACATCGCCGCTGCCGAAAAGCAGTATGAAACCGCCAAGTCGACCTTCTACCCGCGTTTCGACGCCGAGCTGGGCCGCACCGCCGACAACGACCTCGACGGCCAGAACGGTCACAACAATGAATGGCAGGCGATGCTGCGCATGCGCTTCAACCTGTACTCCGGTGGTAGCAACAAGGCGGATCTTGAATCCAAGTCCTACCTGTCGAACCAGGCGCTGGACATCCGCAACAATGCCCTGCGTCAGTTGAACGAAGAACTGGGCCTGGCCTGGAACGCCCTGAACAACGCCAACGCCCAGGTGCCGATCGCTCAGCAGTACGTTGATCACAGCACCGCAGTGCGCACCGCTTACCAGCGTCAGTTCAGCCTCGGCGAACGTACCCTGCTGGATTTGCTCGACAGTGAAAACGAGCTCTTCACTGCTTCGCGCCGTCTGGCCGAGATCAAAAACATTCAGTTATTTACTCAGTACCGAATCAAGGCGACCATGGGCGAGTTGCTCAAGAGCCAGGGAGTGGTCGCACCGATGGCATCCGTTGTGCAGAACGACGTGAAGCCCAAGGTTCAACTGCCCGGGATGAATTGAGTTGTCCCTTTTCAACTGTTAAAGAGTGTCGAGCGTGGAATCAGAAGTCAGTCGAGCTCATCTCAGTCATGATCCACGCGCGTTGCACGACGATCCGTTACTGGATGGTCTGCTCGCCCTTTGCATGCTGCACCAGAAACCCGCCAGCGCGGCGATGCTGACCACCGGTCTGCCGCTGCCCAAGCAACGTCTGAGTGTCGAGCTGCTGCCCCGTGCCGCCGCGCGCGCCGGGCTTCAGGGGCGGGTGCTGCAACGCAAGCTGGAAGAAATTCCGGCCATCGCCATGCCGGCGCTGTTGCTGCTCAAGGATGGACGCAGCGCTGTCCTGCTGGGCTGGCAGGGAGAGAACGAAGCCAGGGTGCTGCTCAGCGAAACCGATGGCGGCGAGTCCCTGGTCAACCGTGAGCTGCTGGCCGACGACTACCTCGGCAAAGTGTTCTTCGCCCAACCCCAGCACAAATTCGACGTCAACCATGGCACGCTGATCCCGCGTGCGCGCTCGTGGTTTCGCGACACCCTCAAGCGTTCGCGCTGGCTGTACGCCGACGCCATCGCCGCCAGTTTCCTGATCAACATCATCGCCATGGCAGCCCCGCTGTTCGTGATGAACGTCTACGACCGGGTGGTGCCGAACCAGGCCGAAGCGACCCTGTGGGTACTTGCACTGGGCATCACCGGCGCCTATCTGTTCGACCTGATCCTCAAGAGCCTGCGCAGCCTGTGCCTGGATCTGGCCGGCAAGAAAACCGACCTGATCATCTCCGCCACGCTGTTCGAACGCATCGTCGGCATGGCCATGAAATACCGGCCGGCGCGGGTCGGCAGCTTTGCCCAGAACATTCACGAGTTCCAGAGCCTGCGCGACTTCCTCGCCTCGCTGACCCTGACCAGCCTGATCGACCTGCCGTTCACCATTCTGATCTTCATCGTCATCGCCATTCTCGGCGGGCATCTGGTGTGGATTCCGGTGCTGGCCTTCCCGATTGCGCTGCTGATCGGCTACGCGTTGCAGAAGCCTCTGGTGGCAACCATGGAGCGCACCATGGCGCTCGGTGCCGAGCGTCAGTCGAGCCTGATCGAAACCCTCGCTGGCCTCGACGCGGTGAAGGTCAACAACGCCGAAAGCGAACGCCAATACCAGTGGGAACAGACCATTGGCACCCTCAGCCGCCTCGAGCTGCGGGTGAAGATGCTCTCGGGTCTGGCGATGAACATCACCCTGCTGATCCAGCAACTGGCCGGTGTGATCATGATCGTCTTCGGCGTGTACCAGATCATCGCCGGCAACTTGAGCATGGGCGGCCTGATCGCCTGCTACATGCTCAGTGGCCGCGCTCTGAGTCCGCTGGCGTCGCTGTCCGGTCTGCTGACCCGCTACCAACAGGCGCGGGTGACCATGGCCTCGGTCGACCAGATGATGGAGCTGCCGCAGGAACGCAATTTCGAAGAACGCCCGCTGAGCCGCAAGGTGCTGCAAGGCGCCATTGAATGCCGTCAGCTCAACTTCACCTACCCGGATCAACAGAACCCGGCGCTGAAAAACATCAACCTGGTGATTCGTCCCGGCGAGAAGATCGGCATCATCGGCCGCAGCGGCTCAGGCAAGAGCTCGCTGGCCAAACTGCTGGTCGGCCTTTATCAGCCGGACGACGGCGCGTTGCTGGTGGACGGCGTCGACATCCGCCAGATCGACGTCAGCGAGTTGCGCTACAACATCGGCTACGTGCCCCAGGACATCCAACTGCTGGCCGGCACCCTGCGTGACAACCTGATTTCCGGCGCCCGTTACGTCGAGGACGAGCTGGTGCTGCAAGCCGCCGAACTGGCTGGTGTGCATGAATTCGCCCGCCTGCACCCGCAGGGTTATGAACTGCAAGTCGGCGAGCGCGGGCAGAACCTGTCCGGCGGTCAGCGCCAGAACGTCGCGCTGGCCCGGGCGCTGTTGCTCAATCCGCCGATTCTCTTGCTCGACGAACCGACCAGCGCCATGGACAACACCGGCGAAGAGCGTCTCAAGCAACGCCTCGCGGCGGTGGTGGAAAACAAGACCGTGGTGCTGGTGACGCACCGGGCATCGCTGCTGTCGCTGGTGGATCGCCTGCTGGTGGTCGACCGTGGACAGATTCTCGCCGATGGCCCGAAAGCCGCCGTGATGGAAGCGTTGAAGAAGGGGCAGATCAGTGTTGCTTAAGTCGGGTTTCAAGGATTCGATCCGCCGCTACTTCAAGGGCTCCGCATCGTTGCAGGGCCAGCCGCTGCCGGAGGTCAACAAGGCCTTGATCGAGGACGCGCCGCGTGTGGTGCGCCTGACGATCTGGGCGATCATCGGTTTCTTCGTGTTCCTGATGCTGTGGGCCAACTTCGCCGTGATCGACGAAGTGACCAAGGGTGACGGCAAGGCGATTCCGTCGTCGAAGATCCAGAAAATCCAGAACCTCGAGGGCGGTATCGTCTCCGAGTTGTTCGTCAAGGAAGGCCAGATCGTCGAGGCCGGCGCGCCGCTGGTTCGTCTGGACGACACGCGCTTCGCCTCCAACGTCGGCGAGACCGAAGCCGATCGACTGTCGATGCTGCTGCGGGTCGAGCGCCTGAGCGCCGAGGTCGATGACCGGCCGCTGAATTTCCCCGAAGACGTGCTCAAAGCCGTGCCGGGTCAGGCCAAGAGTGAAGAGTCGCTGTATGTCAGCCGTCGTCAGCAATTGCACGACGAAGTCGGTGGCTTGCAGGAGCAGTTGATCCAGCGCCAGCAAGAACTGCGCGAATTCACCTCGAAGCAGGCGCAGTACCGCCAGCAACTGGGCCTGCAACGCCAGGAAATCAACATGTCCGAGCCGCTGGTGGCCCAGGGCGCGGTGTCGCCGGTGGAAGTGCTGCGACTCAAGCGTGCCGAAGTGGAAACCCGTGGTCAGCTCGACGCCACCACCCTGGCGATCCCGCGCGCCGAATCGGCGATCAAGGAAGTACAGCGCAAAATCGACGAGACGCGCGGCAAGTTCCGCAGCGAAGCCCTGACTCAGCTCAACGAGGCGCGCACCGACCTGAACAAGGCCCAGGCCACCGGCAAGGCGCTGGAGGACCGGGTCAGCCGTACGCTGGTCACCTCGCCGGTGCGGGGCATCGTCAACAAGATGCTGGTCAACACCATCGGCGGTGTGATCCAGCCGGGCAGCGACCTGCTGGAAATCGTGCCGCTGGACGACACCCTGCTGGTCGAAGCGAAGATCCGTCCGCAGGACATCGCGTTCCTGCATCCGGGCCAGGAAGCCACGGTGAAATTCACCGCCTATGACTACACCATCTACGGTGGTCTGAAGGCCAAGCTGGAGCAGATCGGCGCCGACACCATCACCGACGAAGACAAGAAAACCACCTACTACGTCATCAAGCTGCGCACCGAGCGCAGCCATCTCGGCACTGACGAGAAGCCGTTGTTGATCATCCCGGGGATGGTGGCGTCGGTGGACATCATCACCGGCAAGAAGACAGTGTTGAGCTATCTGCTCAAGCCGATCATCCGGGCGCGGGCCGAAGCGCTGCACGAGCGGTAAGTCTTCACGGACGCCTTCGCGGGACTCGCGAAGGCGTCCGTCGCAACACCATATCGCGTCCAGAAGTGACGCAAATGGTCACTCACCATCCAGTCCATTCCTTAACAAACGCCATATCGTTATTCGCTAACGGTATTTAAATTCCTGTTCTTATAGCTATAAAGTCAGACTCCTGCGTACCTGCCGACCAATCGGCGCGCCGCACGACACGAACCAACACGCAATCCAGCGTGAGTTTCTGATCGACGCGCGCGCCCTTGAGCGCGCCGTGCGTGGGAGATTGATTGATGTCCGCAGCTACTGCTACCCCAAGCGCCGCGACTGTCGCGCCGCAAACCTTCGAGATCCGCCCGTTCAGCGGTGCCGTCGGTGCCGAAATAATCGGCCTTGACCTGAGCCGTCCGGTCGACGATGAAGACTTCGCCCGCATTCACCGCGCGCACCTCGATCACCACGTCGTGGTGTTCCGCGACCAGCGCATCACCCCGCAACAGCAGATCGACTTCAGCCGCCGCTTCGGCGTGTTGCAGATCCATGTGCTCAAGCAGTTCCTGCTGGCCAATCATCCGGAAATCCTCATCGTTTCCAACATCGTCGAGAACGGCCAGAACATCGGCCTCGGTGATGCCGGCAAGTTCTGGCACTCGGACCTTTCCTATAAAGAGCTGCCGAGCCTCGGCTCGATGCTGCACGCCCAGGAGCTGCCGTCCGAAGGCGGCGACACCCTGTTCGCCGACATGCACAAAGCCTGGGACAGCCTGCCCGACGCGCTGCGCAAAGCCGTCGAAGGCCGCTCGGCCGCGCATTCCTACACCGCGCGTTACAGCGAAACCAAATTCGAAGGCAACTGGCGCCCGACCCTGACCCCGGAGCAACTGGCTCAGGTCGCCGAGGTCGTGCACCCGGTGGTCCGCACCCACCCGGAAAACGGCCGCAAGGCGTTGTTCGTCAGCGAAGGTTTCACCACCCGCATCGTCGGCCTGCCGGAGGACGAGAGCAAACAACTGCTAGACGAGCTCTACGCCCACAGCGTGCTGCCGCAGAACATCTATCGCCATCAATGGCAGCCCCACGACCTGGTGTTCTGGGACAACCGTTCGCTGATCCACCTTGCCGCCGGCTGCCCTGCGCACCTGCGCCGCAAGCTGTATCGCACCACCATCCAGGGCGACGCGCCTTTCTGATTTGCCGGAGATCCGATCATGTCCAAACGTCTTCCATTCGCGCCGCTGGCAGCGGCCATCGGCCTCGGTTTCAGCCTGATCGCCGGCAGCCTGGTGGCACCGACCGTGGCCCACGCCGAAGGTGAAATCCGCATCGCCGAACAGTTCGGTATTGTCTATTTATTGCTCAACGTGGTGCGCGATCAGGGACTGATCGAGAAGTACGGCAAGCAGGAAGGCCTCGATATCAAGGTCGACTGGACTCAGTTGTCGGGCGGCGCGGCGGTCAACGATGCGCTGCTTTCCGGCTCCATCGATATTGCCGGCGCCGGCGTCGGGCCGCTGCTGACGATCTGGGATCGCACCCATGGCAAGCAGAACGTCAAGGCCGTGGCCTCGCTGGGCAACTTCCCGTACTACCTCGTCAGCAACAACCCCAAGGTCAAAACCATCGCCGACTTCACCGAGAAGGACCGCATTGCGGTGCCGGCAGTTGGCGTCTCCGTACAGTCGCGTTTCCTGCAATACGCGGCAGCCAAACAGTGGGGCGACAAGGAATTCAATCGCCTCGACAAGTACACCATCGCCGTTCCGCACCCGGACGCTACCGCTGCGCTGATTGCCGGCGGCACCGAGCTGACCGGGCATTTCTCCAACCCGCCGTTCCAGGAACAGGCGCTGGAAAATCCGAACGTGCACGTGGTGCTCAACTCCTATGACGTGCTCGGCCCGAACTCGCCGACCGTGCTGTTTGCCACCGAGAAATTCCGCAACGAGAACCCGAAGACCTACAAGGCGTTCGTCGAAGCCCTGACCGAAGCTGCGCAATTTGCGCAGAACGATAAAGGCGCGGCGGCGGACACTTACATCCGCGTGACCAAGGCCAAGATCGACCGCGCCGCGTTGCTGAAAATCATCGACAACCCGCAGTTCGAATTCAGTGTCACACCGAAAAACACCTACCCGCTCGCCGAATTTCTCTTCCGCGTCGGCGCGATCAAGAACAAACCCGAATCGTGGAAGGACTACTTCTTCCAGGACGCCAAACTGCTGCAAGGGAGCTGATCGACATGAACGCCCCTTTGCAAGGCCACGCGGCCAGCAACCCGATCGCCACGGCGCAGGCGCTGCTGGCGGTCGATCAGGTCAGCCTCGAATACCGCACGCCGCAACGTGTCGTGCGTGCTACCCACCAAGTCAGTTTCGAAGTGGATCAACAGGACCGCTTTGTGCTGCTCGGGCCGTCCGGTTGCGGCAAGTCGACCTTGCTCAAAGCCGTCGCCGGGTTCATTGCACCGTGTGAGGGCGAGATCCGTCTGCAGGGCCAGCGCGTCGACGCGCCGGGGCCGGACCGGATCGTGGTGTTTCAGGAGTTCGATCAACTGCCACCGTGGAAAACCGTCAAACAGAACGTGATGTTTCCGCTGCTGGCTTCGCGCACGTTGAAGAAAAAGGAAGCTGAAGAGCGTGCGCTCCATTACCTGGAGAAGGTCGGTCTGGCGGCGTTCGCCGATGCCTATCCGCACACCCTGTCCGGCGGCATGAAAGCGCGGGTGGCGATCGCCCGGGCGCTGGCGATGCAGCCGAAAATCCTGCTGATGGACGAGCCGTTCGCCGCCCTGGATGCCCTGACCCGGCGCAAGATGCAGGAAGAATTGCTGCTGCTCTGGGAGGAGGTGCGTTTCACCTTGCTGTTCGTCACCCACTCGATTGAAGAAGCGCTGGTGGTGGGCAATCGCATCTTGCTGCTGTCGCCGCATCCGGGGCGGGTGAGGGCGGAAGTGCACAGCCATCAATACGATCTGCACAGCCTTGGCGGCGTGGCGTTTCAGGAGTCGGCGCGGCGCATTCATCGGCTACTGTTCGATGAAGGGCAGTCGCCGGAAACCAAGCGCGAACTGGATTTCACTGATATCCGCATCGCTTATTGAGCCGCCTGGAGGATTGCCCGATGAGCCATTCATCATCCGTACGTCAAGAATTCGAAAACGATCTGCAACCGCTGACCAGCGTCCCGGTGGAGCGCGAACTGCCGCTGGGCCAGCGCTTGAGGCAACAGGGCTGGCTGCGCAAAAGCGTGATCCTGATTTTGCTCGCAGTGCTCTGGGAGGTGGTCGCCCGGGTGCAGAACAACGACCTGCTGCTGCCGAGCTTCTTGCAGACCAGTCATGCGCTGTACGACGGTCTGCTCAGCGGCGAACTGCTGGGCAAGGTGTGGATTTCGCTGGTGGTGCTGCTCAAGGGTTACCTGATCGGCATCGTCCTGGCCTTTGCCCTGACCACGCTGGCCGTCTCGACCCAGTTTGGTCGGGATTTGCTGAGTACCCTGACCTCGATGTTCAACCCGCTCCCGGCGATTGCGCTGTTGCCGCTGGCGTTACTGTGGTTCGGCCTGGGCCAGAACAGTCTGATTTTCGTGCTGGTGCATTCGGTGCTGTGGGCACTGGCGCTGAACACTTACGCCGGGTTTCTCGGCGTCTCGGAAACCCTGCGCATGGCGGGGCGCAACTACGGTCTGAAGGGCATGCGCTTCGTACTGTTCATCCTGATTCCGGCGGCGCTGCCGTCGATCCTCGCCGGGCTGAAAATCGGCTGGGCCTTTGCCTGGCGCACCCTGATCGCCGCCGAGCTGGTGTTCGGTGCCACCAGCGGCAAGGGTGGTTTGGGCTGGTACATCTTCCAGAACCGTAATGAGCTGTACACCGACAAGGTGTTTGCCGGTCTGGCCGTGGTGATCCTCATCGGTTTGCTGGTGGAGAACCTGGTGTTCGACACGCTGGAGCGGGTGACGGTGAAACGCTGGGGCATGCAGCGCTGATTTTTTGATCTGCTAGCATTGCGTACGAATCAATCCTGATCGGTTACGAGTGCTCAGCATGCAACTCCCGGACATGAACCTGTTGGTCGCCCTCGACGCCTTGCTCGACGAGGGTAGCGTGGTCGGCGCCGCACGGCGGATGAACCTCAGCCCGGCGGCCATGAGCCGTACGTTGACGCGAATCCGCGAAGCCATTGGCGATCCGATTCTGGTACGTGCCGGCCGGGGGCTGGTGCCGACGCCCAAGGCGCTGGAACTGCGCGAGCAGGTGCGCGATGTGGTCGAGCAGGCGGCGTTGCTGTTTCGCTCGGCGGATGCAGTGGAACTGGGCACTCTGCGCCGGCGCTTCAGCATTCGCGCCAACGACTTTTTCGTCGGCGTGTACGGCGGCAAGCTGTTCGACACCCTCGATCAACTGGCGCCGCACTGTGAGTTGCGCTTTGTTCCCGAGGGCGACGGCGACGATGAAGCACTACGCGAAGGGCGAATCGACCTGAGTGTCAGCAACACTCGCCCGGTGACCCCGGAAGTCAAAATACAGAACCTGTTTTCCACCCACTTCGTCGGCCTGGTGCGTGAAGATCACCCGCTGCTGGATGGCGAGATCACCGCCGAGCGTTACGCCGGGTTTTCCCACATCAGCATGTCCCGTCGGGGCATCGCCCGTGGGCCTATCGATACTGCGCTGAATGCTCTGGGCCTGGAGCGGCGAGTCGCGGTGATCGCGCCAAGCTTCCACGCGGCAATGTTCGCCCTGCCGGACTCCGACCTGATCTTGCCGGTGCCCAAGGAAGCGCTGCTCAGCGTGCGGCGACTGGGGTTGAAGCTGCGCTCGTTCGACTTGCCGATCCCGTTGCCGACGCTGATGCTGACTCAGGCCTGGCACCCGCGTTTCGACAAGGACCCGGCCCACCGCTGGCTGCGGGAAACCCTCAAGACCTGCTGCGACGAAACCTGGCTGGCGGCGCAGCCCTGACGATTGCGTCTGATGCACTTATAAACTGCCAAGAAGTCAATTTTCGTCAGCACTAAGCCCTACTACCATGCTCCGGTATTTTTCCCTCCGGAGTTTGCCTGCATGACATCCCTGACGGTCACGGCGCCGATTGCCGCTGCCGCTCCGATGGCCGCCGCGCCACCGGTGTTCGGGGCGCGAATCATCATTGGTCTGGTCGGCGTGCTGCTGGCGGTGCTGGTGTCGGGTCTCAACGAGATGGTGACCAAGGTTGCCCTGGCCGACATACGCGGCGCCCTGAGCATCGGCTACGACGAAGGCACCTGGCTGGTCGCGAGTTACACCGCGACCTCGGTGGCGGCCATGGCGTTTGCGCCGTGGTGCTCGGTGACCTTTTCCCTGCGCCGTTTCACCCTGTGCGCCATCGGCCTGTTCACCCTGCTCGGGGTGCTCTGTCCGTTCGCCCCGAACTACGAAAGCCTGCTGCTGATGCGCATCCTGCAAGGCCTGGCCGGCGGTGCGCTGCCGCCGATGCTGATGACCGTTGCGCTGCGGTTTTTGCCGGCCAATTTCAAACTGTACGGCCTCGCCGGTTACGCCCTGACCGCCACGTTTGGCCCAGGTCTCGGTACACCGCTGGCCGGGTTGTGGACCGAATACGTCGGCTGGCAATGGACGTTCTGGCAAATCATCGTGCCGTGCCTGATCGCCATGGCGATGGTGGCGTACGGCATTCCTCAGGATCCGCTGCGGCTGGAGCGTCTCAAGACCTTCAACTGGAAAGGCCTGCTGCTGGGGTTTCCGGCGATCTGCATGCTGGTGATCGGTCTGTTGCAGGGCAATCGTCTGGACTGGTTCGAGTCGGACCTGATCTGCGCACTGCTGGGGGCCGGTTCGCTGTTGCTGGTGGCGTTCCTGATCCATGAGTGGTCGCAGCCCATTCCGTTTTTCAAATTGCAGATGCTCGGCATTCGCAACCTGTCGTTCGCCCTGATGACCCTGGCCGGGGTGCTGGTGGTGTTGCTGGCGGTGGTGCTGATTCCCTCGAGTTATCTGGCTCAGGTGCAGGGTTACCGGCCGGTGCAGACCGCGCCGATCATGCTGCTGGCGGCATTGCCGCAATTGATCGCGCTGCCGCTGGTGGCGGCGCTGTGCAACCTGCGTTGGGTCGATTGCCGCTGGGTGCTCGGGATCGGGTTGAGCATGCTGGTGCTGTCCTGCCTGGGCGGATCGCAGCTGACCTCTGTGTGGATTCGCGACAATTTCTATGTCCTGCAATGGCTGCAGATTTTCGGTCAGCCGATGGCGGTGCTGCCGTTGCTGATGCTTTCGACCGGCAGCATCCAGCCCCAGGACGGACCGTTCGCTTCGGCCTGGTTCAACACCGTGAAAGGCCTGGCGGCGGTGGTCGCCACCGGGGTGATCGAGGCACTGACAACGGCGCGCCTGCATTTTCACTCGACGATGCTGGTCGATCGCCTCGGCAACTCGCCGCTGGCCGCAAGCAACGACCCCGGCGTCGCCCATCGCCTGCACGAACAGGCGGTGGTGCTGACTTCCTCGGATCTTTATCTGTGCATGGCTGGCGTCGCGGTGGCGCTGATCCTGCTGATTTTCTGGCTGCCGACGCGGATCTATCCGCCACGTGCACCGACCTGACTGAAACAGAAGGTTTTTTATGACGACTCAAGCAAAGCAAAAACTCGCGGTGGCCGTGGCGGCCGCGCTGGCGGTCGGTGTGCTGGTGTATCTGGCGATGCCCGGCCTGTTCGGCAAACGCACCCAGCAGAACACCAACGACGCGTTCGTCTCTGCCGATTTCACCCTGGTGGTGCCGCGTGTGGCCGGGTTTATCAAAGAGGTGCTGGTGGAAGACAACCAGCAGGTCAAGGCCGGGCAATTGCTGGCGCTGATCGATGACCGCGACCTGCGCGCCGCTGCCGAGGCCGCCGATGCGCACACCGTGGTCGCCCGCGCTCAATTGCAAAACGCCAAGGCCACGCTGGAGCGGCAGACTTCGGTGATCGCCCAGGCGCAGGCATCGGTGGTCTCGGCCAAGGCTGAAATGGCCTTCGCCCAACAGGAATTGAACCGCTACAACCACTTGGCCGGTGTCGGTGCCGGCACCGTGCAAAATGCGCAACAGGCGCGCACCCGGATCGATCAGGCGACTGCGCGGCTGGATACCGCCACGGCAAAACTGGCTGCAGAGCGCAAACAGGTCGAGATTCTGACGGCGCAGCGCGATGCCGCCGAAGGCAGCCTGAAACAGGCACAGGCGGCACTGGAAATCGCCAGTTTCGAGCTGTCCTACACGCGCATCACTGCGCCTCAGGACGGCATGATCGGCGAGCGTGCCGTGCGGGTCGGTGCCTATGTGACGCCGGGCAGCAAGCTGCTGGCGGTGGTGCCGTTGAAGCAGGCCTATGTAGTCGCCAACTTTCAGGAAACCCAGCTCACCGATGTGCAACCTGGACAGGATGTTGTCGTTCGGGTCGACAGTCTCGGCGGCGAAGCCCTGAGCGGTCGCGTCGAAAGCATCGCCCCGGCCACCGGCGTGACGTTTGCCGCCGTGAAACCGGACAACGCCACCGGCAACTTCACCAAAGTCGTGCAGCGAATTCCGGTGAAGATTCTGCTGGAACCGGGCCAGCCACTGGCCGAGCGCCTGCGCGTGGGCATGTCGGTGGAGGCGAGCATTGATACCAAAAGCTCGGCGACGTCGGTGCGTGAGGTGACGCAGCGATGAAGCGCATTCAATCTCTGACGGTTGTCCTGAGCCTTTCGGCGTTGGCGGCCTGCACCGTCGGCCCGGACTTTCAGAAGCCCGAAGCCACACAAATTGCCGACTGGGCCAAACCCGGCAAATCCGCCCCCAGCCAGGCCGTCAGCGAACCCCTGAACGAGCGCTGGTGGGAAGTCTTCCACGACGCGCAACTTTCCGCCCTGACCCAGCGTGCCGTGAGCAGCAATCTCGACCTGAAACTGGCCAGCAGCCGCCTGCAACAAAGCCGCGCCGCACGTCAGGTGATCACCGCTGATCGCTACCCGACAACCGCCGCCACCGGCAGCTATGCCCGTAAACGCAACAGCGGCGAAGGCTTGAACGACCCGTCCGGGCACAACGGCGATTCCGCCTTCAACCTGTGGGATGCCGGCTTCTCCGCCTCCTGGGAACTGGACTTCTGGGGGCGGGTACGTCGGGAAACCGAAGCGGCCGATGCAAACCTTGAAGTCGCGGAAAACGACCGTCGTGGTGTGTTGCTGGCGGTCCTTGCCGACACCGCGCAGAACTACATCCAGTTGCGCGGTGTACAGAACACCCGCGCGGTCACCGAGCAGAACCTCGATGTCGCGCGACACAGCCTGAAACTCTCGCAACTACGCCTCAACGACGGCGTGGCCACCGATCTCGACGTCGCCGAAGCCGCCGCGCAAGTGGCGGCCATCGAGTCGCGGCTGCCGGCGCTGGAGCAGCGTCAGGCGCAACTGATCAACGCCATCAGCCTGTTGATGGGCGAGCCGCCGCAGGCGTTGGCCAAAGCGTTATCCACAGACGCGCCAGTGCCACAGTCGCCGCCGCAAGTCGCCATTGGCCTGCCGTCGCAACTGGCCGAGCGCCGCCCGGACATTCGCCAGGCCGAAGCCCGGCTGCATGCCGCCACCGCCAACATCGGCGTGGCCAAGGGCGATTTCTATCCGCGCATCACCCTGTCCGGCAACCTCGGCTCGCAAGCCATGCAGCTCAGTGATTTCGGTTCATGGGGTTCGCGGGCCTTCGGCATCGGCCCGCAATTCAGCCTGCCGCTGTTCGACGGCGGCCGCTTGCGCGGTGTGCTGCAACTGCGCGAAGCCCAGCAGCAGGAAGCGGCCATCGGTTATCAACAGACTGTGCTGCGCGCCTGGCACGAAATCGACGACCAACTGACCGCCTACAACGCCAGCCAGCGCCGCCGCGACAGCCTCGCCGAAGCCGTGCGCCAGAACCAGATCGCCCTGCGCACCGCGCAACAGCAATACGTCGAAGGCGTGGCCGACTTCGTCAACGTCCTCACCGTGCAAGGCGCACTGCTCGCCACCCAGGAACAGTGGGTCGAAAGCTCCACCGGCGTTTCGCTGGCGATGGTCGGCTTGTACCGGGCGTTGGGCGGGGGATGGGAGTCGGTGTATCCGGTGGGGGAGATGGTGCAGCGTTGAAGCTCGCGCGGAAAACAAAAAAGCAGGTTGTGCAACGTTTGGCTGCTCAACCTGCAAAGTTTTCGATTTTGATTTGTCCATCAGGAAATGTAGCGATGATTTCAAGCTCGCCGCCCATCGCGCGGATGTAATTGCGCAGCGTGCTGATGTACATATCAGTGCGTCGCTCCATCTTCGAGATCGCCGCCTGATTGATGTGCAGAGTCTCGGCAAGTGTCGCCTGACTCAAAGCCTTGGCCTGTCGCAGTTCGTTTAGCGGCATTTCCTTAATATGTTGTTCGTAGATCGAATCGGCATGTGCCCGGGCTTCGGGTGTCATACGCGCTTCGAGTTCGGCAAATTTCTTAGCCATCGTTGTAACCCTCTTTGCGCAATGTATCGAGGTGCTCATCGTACAGTTGATCGGCGAGCGGGACATTGACTTCGTACCAGCGATCCTGACCGGTTTTGTCTCCACCGATCAATAGCAGCGCACATCGCCTCGGATCAAACGCATAGAGGATGCGATACGGTCGTCCGGCATGTTGAACCCTCAGTTCCCGCAGATGGCCATGTCGCGCACCATTGATCGCGCTGCTGTGCGGAAATCGCAGGCCTGGTCCGAATTGTCCTAGCAATTTGACGCTCGCAGCCACCGAGCTCTGCTCGTTCTCAGTCAGATCTTCCCACCAGTTGCCGAACTCGTCGGTGTATTCGATATCCCAATTCATGGGGGGGCGAATATGAATGTTATGGAATATTCCTTCAAGGTTATATTTTCGATGAATTGATCTTAGTCGTTACATAGAATTTCGCCAGCCCTTCAGAAGAGTGATGGCCTTTCGCTTGACGCTAAACCCCGCTGTCGTAGACTCCGCTCATCCGTCAGGGAGTAACGGTTATGCGGCGTTTTCGTGGTTGGGTTGTCGGATTGACCTTTGTAACGTGTGCAGTTCAGGCGCAAACGCCTGTGCCAGACGATCCGCTGCAGGATAACGCTGGGGCCGCCAATGCCTCGGCCAGCAGCGAAGCACGAGGTGTGTTGCGGGCGCGTGATCAGGCGACACTGGCCAGTGAATTGTCCGGGCGGATCGTCGAGCTGCCGTTCAGCGAGGGCGAGTCGTTCAAGAAGGGCGATACCCTGGCGAAGTTCGACTGTTCGGCCTATCAGGCCCAGTTGAATGCCGCGCAAGCCGCCAGCCGTGGCGCCGGCGAAGAGCTGGCGCACAACCGGCAACTGGCGGCGCTCAATTCCGTCGGGCGTTTCGAAGTGGCCCGGGCCGAGGCCAAGGTCAGCGAAACCCAGGCGCAATCCCAGGTTTATCAAGTCCAGGTCAAACGTTGCAGTGTGGTCGCGCCGTTCGACGGGCAAGTGGTCGAGCGCAAGGTGCAACGCTACGAAAGCGTGTCGGCCGGGGCGCCGCTGCTTGATGTGGTCGACAACCGTACTCTGGAAATCCATTTGCTGGTGCCGTCGCGCTGGATGGCCAAGCTCAAGCCCGGCCAGACCTTCAGCTTCGTTCCCGATGAAACCGGCCAGCCCATCGACGCCACGGTCAAACGCCTTGGCGCGCGGATCGATGAGGGCAGCCAGACGCTGTTGCTGGTCGCCACACTCCCTGAAGCCAAAGGCCTGCTCGCCGGCATGAGCGGCACCGCGAGTTTTCCGGAGCTCAAGTGAACGCCCCGGTGAGCGGCGGCGCCGAGCAGGTGTTCGCGCGATTTCTCGATCTTGAACGGCAGACCCGCGCCGCCCGCGATGCATCGCAACTGGCCTACAGCCTGGTCAATGACGGGCAGTCGCTGTTCGGCTTTCGCCATGCGGCGTTACTGATCGCCGGCAAGGTGCAGGCCGTGACTGGCGTCAGCGCGGTTGAGCCGAATGCACCGTTCGTGGCGTTCGTCGAGCAGGCCGTGGCGCAGCTGTTCAAGCAGGATGTGCTGAAGGTGGCGCGGGTGATCGCGCCCGAGATGGTCAGCGAATCGATCCAGAGCGACTGGCGCAGTCTGTCGGCGCTGCAGGTGTTCTGGCTGCCGCTGATCGACCGTGAGGGCCAGGTGTTCGGCGGCTTGTGGCTGGCCCGCGACATGCCGTGGAATCCTTCCGAACAGGTGCTGTTGTCGCAACTGGGCGACACCTACAGCCACGCCTGGCTGGCGTTGCAACCGCGCAAGCCGTGGCGGCTGCGCTGGACCCGCAAACGCCAGGTGGCGCTGGTCGCTGTGCTGCTGCTCGGTTTGTTGATCCCGGTGCGCCAGTCAGTGCTGGCCCCGGCGGAAGTGGTGCCCTTGGGTGGGCGAGTGGTAGCGGCGCCGCTGGACGGGGTGATTGCCGAGTTTCTGGTCAAACCCAATCAGAACGTGAAGACCGGCGATTTGTTACTGCGCTTCGAAAGCACCACCCTCAAGGCCCAGGCTGATGTCGCCGAGCGTGCGCTTGGCGTCGCCGAAGCCGAACTCAAAGCCAATTCCCAACGTGCATTTGCCGACGCTGAATCCAGTTCACGGGTGGATCTGCTGGCCGCCCGAGTCGAGCAGAAACGCGCCGAACGGGACTACGCCCGGGAACTGCTCAACCGCAGCGAAGTGCGCGCCGAGCGTGACGGCATTGCGGTGTTCGCCGACGCCGAGCGCTGGACCGGCAAACCGGTGCAGACCGGCGAACGGCTGATGGAAATCGCCGACCCGAACCAGGCCGAATTGCGCATCGAACTGGCGGTGGGCGACGCGATTTCGCTGGAGCCGGGCGCCGACATTGCGCTGTTCCTCGACAGCGATCCTTTGCAACGCCATGTCGCTCGACTCGAGCGTTCGGCCTACGAAGCGCAGCCCACCGCCGGCGGCCAACTGGCCTATCGGCTGGATGCGAATTTTACCGACGCACCGCCACGTATCGGCCTGCGCGGCACGGCGAAGATCTTCGGCGATCGCGCGCCGCTGGCGCTGTATCTGCTGCGCCGCCCACTGGCTGGTTTGCGTCAGAGCGTGGGTCTGTAAATGAACCTGCCGAGCCTGCGTGCCGACCTGCAATTGTCACCGGCGGCGCCGGCGCTGGACGGCTCGCCACGCTGGACCCTGGCCGACCCGGTGCGCGGGCGTTATTTCAAACTCGGCACGGCGGCGATGCGCCTGCTGCGCCACTGGTCGCTGGGCGACCCCGAGCAAGTGCTGCGCGCCGCCAACCGCGAACCGGGCTTGCCGCTCGATGGTGTGGAGCTGGAGCAACTGCTGACGTTCCTGCGCGGACATGACCTGATCAGCGCCCTCGACGATCAGCAACGCGCCAGCTATCAGCTCAAGGCCCTCGCGCAACGCCAGAGCCTGTGGAAAATCCTGCTCCATCAATATCTGTTCTTTCGTATTCCACTGTGGCGCCCGGATGCGTTTCTCAATCGAGCGTGGCCGTGGTTGCAGCGCTTCGGGCCGAAAATCCTGCGCTACGGTTTTCCGGCGACCCTTGGACTCGGAGTGTTTCTGGTGTCGCGGGACTGGCAGCGCTTCGTTGGCACCTTCCCGCACCTGTTCAGCCTCGGCGGGGCGATTTCGTTCGGTGTGGCGCTGTTCTTCGCCAAGCTCTGCCACGAGTTCGGCCATGCGTTCATGGCCAAGCGCGCCGGGTGTCGGGTGCAGAGCATGGGCGTGGCGTTCATGGTCTTGTTGCCGATGTTTTATACCGATGTCAGCGATGCCTGGCGGGTCAACGACCGGCGCGCGCGACTGCTGATCGGTGCCGGCGGGGTGCTGGCGGAATTGCTGCTGGCCTGTATCGCATTGTTGGTCTGGTCATTGCTGCCGGACGGCCCGGCGCGCACGGCGGCGTTCATGCTCGCCAGTGCGACCTGGATCACCACGCTGGTGGTCAATCTCAACCCGTTCATGCGTTTTGATGGCTACTTTCTGCTCAGTGATCTGTGGGAGGTCGACAACCTTCAGGGTCGGGCCTTTGCCTTTTGCCGCTGGCGCCTGCGTGAGTTCTTGTTCGGCTATGGCGCACCAGCGCCGGAGCCTTGGTCGCCGGCGATGCAGCGGCGTTTGCTGATCTGGGGGTATGGCTCGTGGTTATGGCGTGCGGCGTTGTTTTTCGGGATCGCGCTGGCGGTCTATCACCTGTTCTTCAAGGTGTTGGGGATCTTCCTGATGCTGGTGGAACTGGTGTGGTTCATCTTTCTGCCGATCATGAGTGAGTGGCGCCAGTGGTGGAGCCGCCGCGAACAGGCTCACGGCCCGCGCGTGCTGCTCAGCAGCCTGGCGGTGCTCGGCTTGTTGCTGGTGCTGATCGTGCCGTGGCGCAGCGCGGTCGAACTGCCGACGATGCTTGAGGGCGGTCGGGCCAGTGCGTTGCATGCGCCGGTGGCGGCGCGGGTCAAAACGGTGAAGGTTGTGGACGGCCAGAAGGTTGCGCAGGGCGACGTGCTGATCGAACTGGAGTCGCCGGATCTCGACTCCCGTCAGGCCATCGTCCGCCGGGAAATCCAGATTCAACAATTGCTGATGCGCCGTCAGGCCGGCCGCAGCGAAACCGCCGCCGATGCCGGCATCGTCGAACAGCGCCTCGCCGAAGCCGTGGCGGAATACCGAGGCCTGAGCGCACGCCGCGAACGCCTGCTGCTGCGTGCGCCCCACGCCGGCACGGTGCGCGATTTGTTGCCGAACCTGACGCCGGGGCGCTGGCTGTCGAGCAAGGATGCGCTGGCCCGGGTGGTCGAGGACGGCTCGCGACTGCGTGGTTATGTGGCCGAAGCTGAACTGTGGCGGGTCAAACCGGGGGCCACCGGGCGGTTTATCGCCGACGATCCGATGCACCCGGCGATCACCGTGAAGCTTGATGAAATCGATACCAACGGCGTGGCCTATGTCGATCAGGAAGCCCTGACATCCGACCATCACGGGCCGATTGCCGTGCGCCGCGATCAACAGCAACGGGCGGAACCGGTGCAGGCGCAATACGGCGCGCGATTGTCTACGCTGGATCAGCCACCGACGCCGGTGCAACCGTTGCGCGGCATGGTGGTTCTGCAGGGCAGCGGGGAATCGGTGCTCGGCGTGGCCTGGCGTCGGCTGGCGGCGCTGGGGGTCAGGGAAAGCGGTTTCTAGGGAGCATGAAGATGACGGAAAACCTGGCAGCGGACGGATTGGTGGTGCGGCCTTCGCGGGCGACTGACGGCCCCTTTCTGCAAAGCCTGTATCAATCGGCGCGGCCGGATTTGCAATGGATCGACGGCGAGCAGGAACAGGTGCAGCAAATCGTTGCCCAGCAGTTTCAGGTGCAGGAGCAGGGCATGGGTGAAAACCATCCGAATGCCATGCACTACGTGGTGGAAAAACTCGGCACGGCCATTGGCGCGCTGAGCACCGATTTCGGCCCCAACGAAATCCGCGTGTTGTACATCGCCTTCATCCCTCAGGCTCGGGGCAAGGGCTACGGTCGTACGGTGCTGCAAGGTGTGCAGAAGGCCGCGCAGCAAGTGCGTTGCCCGGTGGCGACGGTGGTCTGGGCCAACAACCCTCACGCGCGCCAGCATTACCTGGCGCTGGGATTCGCGGTGGAAGAGCGCAATCCGGCGGCGGAGCGTCTGGTGTGGTATCCACAGGGTTGAGTCAGATGATCGAGTTGATATCGAAGGTGTGCGGCGCGCCGATCTTGCGGCCGTAGAGCGTCGCCAGCAGCGGGTCCTCTTCGACGGCGTCCGGCGCCATGGCGAGCTGTTCGGCTGCAGTGTTTTCCGGGTGCAGCTGCCAGCGTGGGAGGCTTTCGGCCAGTCGTTCCGGTTGTTCTGCCAGTTGCCCGTAAACGTCCTGAGTCGTGATGCGTCGATGGCGAAGGATTGCCAGGCGCTCACGTGTCACGCGTATTTTCTCGACTTCACGATTAAGCGCTTCAAGGGTGCTGGACTGAGTGCGCACGTAACTGTCCGGGCGTCCCGGCAGGTTGTTGCGCCGGGTGCGCAATTGGTGGGTGATGCGTTCCAGGGCCGACTCCACCACAGCAAACTCCCGTTCGGTGACCAGCGAACGGCTTGACTCCTGGGCCTCCTGCCAACGCCGCAACACCGCCCAGCACGCCGGAATGTATGCCCCGGTCATCGAGTGGTGCCCGGCGTCGAAAATCTGTTTGAGCAACGTCGGCCGATCCGGCAAACCGTGCCGCTGCCGGATCGCCACGTCGCACGCGGCGTGCTGGATGATGGTGTCGCAACCCGGCTCCCACAGGATCGAAGACACCTGCTGACGCCCGAACTCCACCGGCATGGCGTGCCGCAGACTGCCGTGGTGGTCATAGGCTTCCCCGGTCCAGTTGGTGATGCCGGCGACGAACACCGACAGCCCCACCGGCACATTGACGAACATTAGCGCCGCCCCGGTGCCGTAGATATCGGCCTTGGTGTTCATCCAGCTGCCGGGCACGCTGGGCACCGGATCGTTGTGGTTGACCATGCGGTGATGCACGAGATCGGCTGCGCCCTTCACGAAATCCGCGTCGCCGGCGCGGGGGGCGCCGTAGGTGTAGAGCTGGATGTTGTAGCCCTCGGGCCGGCGGCGGAGCATTTCGGACAGCAGCAACGTGATAGCGCCGCCGAGGCTGTGGCCGCAGATCAGGAGGGTTTGGCCGGTGTAGAACTTTTCGAGGTAGCTGACGGCGAAAGTCGCGGCTTTCCTGGCCGCTTCATAGAAACCCCGATGTACCTGACCGTCGCCTTCCTCGAATGGCACTTGAAGGGCGTCGGCATCACGCAAGCCATCGGCGATGATCTCGGCGGTGCCGCGAACGGCGATCAGGATCAGTTCGTCGTTGTGGGTGATGAAGGCTTGGGTGTCGGTGCTGTCTTTATTACCGATGTCGTCGAGGAAGTGGACGCTGGCCGGGTGTTCCGGATCCCGTTCAGGGCTGTGCCTGTTGACTGCATAGAGGTTCGGGTCAAACGGAATGATCTCTAGCCTTCTTGAGTACGAAACATCCTCGTAGAGCGGGTAATAGAATTTGGTCTGAGTGTTGTCGACTTTCCACAGTTCTTCTCCCTTGGCCAGTGCATCGCCGAACCAGTTGCCGACGCTGGGTTGCAGCGGAAACTTAATGGATCTGGTTTCGGCGGAAGGGACTTTGGGTTCCTGGCCGAAAGGGCAGTAACTCAGGGTCGCCATCAATGCGAGCTGGTACAGGTTGAGTGCACAGAACGCCGGAGCTGTGGAAAACATCGGCCGCAACGCGCGTAGCGGGCGCACTTCAAGAACGGTGTGACGTTGCGGCATCAGCGCTACGCCAAGTTTTCCATGTTCACGCATGATTGCAGCGCACCCGGAATCGAGGGGGTTATCGCGATAAACCTCGGGTGGCAGGTGCGAGGCGTATCTCACCAGATGGCGGACTTCGACTTGAAAGTAGTCCGCACCGTCTGCAATTTTCGGGCGTTCGCGCCTGCGGGTGGCATTTGGGTTCAGGTACCGGGTTGCCTCGGCTCGGACCTGAAGTTCGGTGATTTTCAGGGGGTAATGTGGTCTGCTTTGCAAATATGAGTAGAGCTTTTCCTTTCCTTCGTACGCTTGATCAAACAGCAGCGAAATTGGCCCCGCAAAATGGTTGTCTACTCTGCCCTTGCCCGCAGCGTCCAAGCGGCCTGTGTATTTATAGCCTTCCGAGTCGGTGGCGATATAAGCCAACCCGGCGTAGGGCTCGCCCGAGCAGAACTCGTCGATGAGTTGGAAACTTGTCCATATGCCACCCTCGGGACATTTCAGAATGCGGCTACTCAACGGAGATTGCAGATCCTGCTCCAGTACCTTCATGGCGAAACCTTCTTTTCCGTACATCCGGGATATATGGTGCATTGCTGCCCGTCTGGCATTTGAAAGCCGCTGAAATCCGTGTAGTTGCCGTAACAAAAAGCGTACTGATCCTCAAAATTGTCGCCCATACAGCGTTTCCAGCCGTTAGGGACTTTGACCCAGGTGTCCTTGATGGCCGGTCGCTCTTCCGCTGCCAAGGTGATCTTCATCCTCACGGTTTTGCCTGGCAGTTGATCAGGGCTAAAAGCCCCGAAGGTCTTGCCATAAGCTCGTGATCCCGAGGCGTCGACTGTTCTGCAATCAAGGATTTTTCTTAGAATTCGCGGTTTGCCCGAGGTGCGGAACCACCACTCACACTGACCATGGAACGTGCTTTCACCGGCTTCGTTGAACACACCTTTGAACTGCTCCTCCAGATCATCACGGATGAAAACCCTGGCTTCGTCACGACTGAAGTCGCTCCAGTTTCTGCCGTATGCCGAATTGATCTCCAGCTCGATTCGCCTCACGACCAACGGACACCCTTTAACCGTCTTGCGAATCGTGATCTCGGCATCCGGCTTGTAGTCCGTGCGCCACTTGCTGTTGAACACCGGGGCAAGGTTGTCGCGTCTGTCGAGGGTGCAGGTCTGGCCTTTTTCGGGTACGTAGTAAACCGCTGCCACATAGGCAAATCCCGGTGGTAGATCGGCCGTGAATTTGAAGGTGTTGGGCGGTTCGGTCCTGCAGCCTCCCAGTGCCGCGAAACAGCCGATCAGACCGAGGCTTTTGAGCGGAATTTTCATGAGGGCGTCTTCCCGTTCCAGTGCTTCGAGAGCTGGTAAACCCGATCAAAGTGTTCATCCGGTGTTTCGTCCGGTCGGGCTTGCCAATGGGGCGCGAGATTCGGCGTTTGCAGGCTGTGGATCAGCAGAAACTCCAGCCGCTCCGGTGCCAGCCAGCTCCAGGCTTCGGCCTGGGTCAGTCGTTCACGGAGCCAGATTTGCGGATCCCGAACACACGCCAGCGCGGAATAAGCCTGCACATGCCCGGCCAGCAGAAAGCGGTGGGCATTGGCCAGGCGAATTTCCATGGCTTGTTCGTCAGGCATCGGCAGTTGCAGCCACGGCGGCGTGTCCGGCACGGGGTAGCTGCCCGGCGCAGGGTTGTCGGTCATCTGCCAGTGCGAGCCCTGCCAATGGCAAACGCTGATCGCCGGCCCGAGATACGCCGGCAAAGCCTCGACCGGCAGATGCTCCAGCGCCCGGTCCAGCACCCGGTTGTCGTGAAAGCGGTACAGCGCCTGATGCGGACGGGCGCCGATGATCAGCCGCTCCTGCCAGTGCCGGACCCAGGCCTTCAACTCGCCTTTGCCCAGGCTGGCCAACCATCCCCAATGGCTGTCCGGCCTGTCGAGCAGGGCATCGAGACGGCGGTCATCGGGCTGGTCGAAGGTGAAGAGGAACGGGCCGGTGTCGGCCAGTTCGGCGACTGCGGTTTCGCTGTAGAGGCTGGCGTATTGCTCGTAACGGCTGCTCTTCAGCCAGCGCTGGCGCATGTTGCGCTCGTTCTGCGAGTCGAGGACCAGGCACAGGAGGCAACCGGCGCGGTGTTGTTCGATCAGCCAGCGTCGTACAAGGGCGTCGCTCATGCGGCAGCCTCCGGGATCGGGCACGCACCTGTGCGGCAGGCTTCGCAGATCGGGCAGAAATCCGCGCCCAGGGTTTTGCTGGCGGCCATCAATGCCTGTTGCGAGGGCGCCACCAATGGCGGCAAAGGGGCAGGCGCCGACAGGTCTTCAATACCGTCGGGCTGCAATAGCGGGGCGCGCAGGAAGGGAGCGGGCACGCCGCCGATCAGCAAGTCGCTGCTGCCGAAAAGACCGCTGTGATCGAGGACAAAATGCTCGCCACCGACTTTCAGACTGATGCTTTTTCCCGCCTCCAGCACCAGATGTTCGCCCGCGCTGAGGCACAGCTGTCCGGCGGCTTCGGTGGTCAGTGATTGACCGACCCGGGTGTGGCTGCTGTCGCCAACGTGCAGGTAATCGCTGGCCTTGAGATGGGTCTTGCGATGACCGGTGACGATGCGGTGTTCTTCCGCGTGCAGCGCGCTGAAGCTGTTGCCCCTGATGGTTTCCCGGCGTTGGTTGCCGATGTCCAGCTGACTGTCGTGCTCGACCTTCTGTCGCAGGTCGCGCTGGGCGCGCAGGTAAATCTGCTCCTGGCCCGCGCGGTCTTCGATCATCAGCTCGTTGAAGCCTGTGCTGTCCGGCGAACTGCGGGAGCGAAACACGCTGCGGGTCTTGTGCGTCGGCAACTCGTAGGGCACCGGGTTGGCGCTGTTGTTCAGGCAACCGCTGATCACCGGACGGTCGGGATCGCCGTGGAGAAACGTCACCAGTACTTCCATGCCCACGCGCGGGACGATCACGCTGCCATGGGCATTGCCGGCCCAACCCGAGGCCACCCGCAGCCAGCAACTGCTCTTGTCGTTGTGGCGGTCTTCGCGATCCCAGAAGAACTGCACCTTGACCCGGCCGTACGGGTCGCAATGGATGTCTTCGCCTTCCGGGCCGGTGACCACCGCTGTCTGGGTCGAACCGATGCGGGGTTTGCGGTAGCGCAACGGTGGTCGATGGATCGCCTCCCAGGGCGTTGCCGTAAAGTGGTTGCGATAGCCCTGGGTGAAGTCCTTCTCGGGATCGGCTGACGCATGATCAGCGGTCTCTTCCAGCACTTGCGGTTGCTTTCCTTCATGGCGGATTTCGGTCAGCAGCCACAGGTCGTTCAATGCCGGATCGGGATGTTCGGCCAGTGACAAAAAATGCCCCGACAACAGCGCCGGTTCATTGCTGTCGCCTTCTCCCAGGCAACCATCGGCGCGGTGACCTTCCAGGACTCGCCGGGCCAGTTGCTTGCCGTGCTCGCGATCGAGGTAGCGTCCCGGGTATTCGTAAACCCCGGGATCGGGCTGGAGATGCCGATCGGGATTGCGGGCATCCGCTTCCAGCAACATACGCGCCTTTTTAAAGTCGTAGGCGCGGCTGGAGGCGTGGTTGGGTCGGGTTTCGAGCCGATAGTCGAATCGCTGAATCACCGGCCTGTCGGCCACCATGGCGTTGTGCGGTTTAAAGCGTGTTGGCCGAGAGAGGCGGGGGAACACGGTCTGGTCGTCGCCAAAGACCAGCAGGTGTCGGTCGCGGCTGTGCCGGAAGTGGTAATGCAAGCCGTCTTCCTGACACAGGCGCTGGATGAAGTGCAGGTCGGACTCGTTGTACTGCACGCAATATTCGCGATCCGGTAACGGGTGGCCGAGCTGGAACTGGTAGCGATCGGCGTGGATGCCATGTTCTTCGAGAATCTGCGCAATGATTCGCGCAACGCTCAGGTTCTGGAAAATCCGCTGATTGACGCGATGGCGAAGATTGGCCAGGCAAGGGGCGAGGGTCAGGCTGTATCGTGTCAACCGTTCGCCGATATTGCCGCGGCCGATGTGCTGGATCTGTCCGTGTATGCCGTGGCCGTGGTCATCGAAGGCAAGAAAGGCCTGTTGGTGCATCAGGCCTGGAAGATCGGCATCCGGTCTGGTGCCGACCAACTCGACTTTGAAGGCAAACGGCTCGCTGATGGCTTCGCTGCCACTGAAGGACAGCACTTGAAAATCGTGTTTAAAGTCGTCGGTCGTAAGGCGAAAGCGTGCGTTGGCATTGAACATCCGTTGTTCCTCGTCCTGTGACGGATTCGGAACAACGCTAACAAGGTGAGCCGGGAAATGATGTCGGACGTTTCCCAATAAAATCGGTTGAAGAGCCCGCCCTACAAGGCCTTGGCTTTAGTCCTACATCTTTTTCCTACAAGGTTTCGTGAGGATTCTGCAGGGGGTATCAGTTGAAGGAAATACAGAAGTAGCCCAACTGTGGATCCCGCCCCATCGCCGGCACCCGTGACACGAAAATATCTTCCACCCGGCCGAATTCCGGCAGCTCCAGTGCGCACAGGCCGTCGACAAACTCGGTCGGCTCCAGGCTGTTGAATTCGAGGCAGAAGGGCATGCGTTCGCTGTGGCGCATTTTCGCCGACGGGATTTCTTCAAGGTGGGCGAGTTGAATCGGCAGCGCCGTGCCGTCCGGCAGGTGCAGTGTGCGTTGTTGCCCCAGCAACGGCTGGAGGTGTTCGATTTGAACCGATTGCAGCATGGTCTGACTCCAGAAAAAAAACGAAACGTCCGGGGGCGCGGGGCCCCCGGACGATTGCTCAGTTGCGCGACGGAAAGAGACCGTTCAGGGCAACGCTGAAGTTGAGGACCAGGAAGGGGTTCATGATGCCCAGCGGCTGGCTGCCGCCGGTGGAGGAAATGTCGCCGGTGACGGTGGTGGTCACACCTTTGAGTGGCACCGGCGTGGCGCCCTGGGCGTCGGAATAGATGTTCGCCGAGCCGGGGCCGCCGCCCGAGGCACCGATGTAGGAATTGGTTGCAGTCGGTACGGTCGCCGGATTGCTGGCGGGTACCGCCAGCGACAAGGCCGTGTTGGCGGTGAGACCGGTCATCGCGTGGGTGTGGTTGGGCATGTTGGCAATGGTGGCGGTGACGCTTTCCGTACCGGCCACCTGACCGATGACGCGCGGCGTCAGGCCGAGGCCGTTGCCCTGGGCCATTGGCACGCGGCCCTGCAGGTTGGGCAACTGAAAATTGGTCGTGCCGTTGCCGCCGTAGTAAGTGCCCAGCAACGCGAAGAGCGCGTTGTATTGCGCAATGGAAAGGATCTGTCCATTACACAGGGCCCAGCCACTGGGAGCGAAGTTGAAGGCGAACGGTTGAATCGTACCCATAAAGACTTCCATGGTTCCTCATCCTTCTGTTATGTGGTTGGCGCGCCGCGCGTTAGCCTGTGTTGCCGGGCAGGTCGAAACGTTTTACTGACGCCTTCCATTTGCGCGGGCAGGTCACGCCAAGCCGTAGCGTAGACCCGGATCGGCGGACTTGCCGGACGTCGTCGCGGCCGCGCGTCGGCTTCGGCTCTGGCCTAAAGTGTGCGCAATGAATGGCGCTGTTTTTTACTCGGAATACCGTAAGGGAAGGTTGATGGAAGCGCGTCGCGAGACTCCGCTGGGGGATACCCAGGACCCGTTTGCCGCACCGAATGCCGGTGTCCGGCGTCTGCTGCGCTGGGTTCGCCAGCAGTGGCTGATACCGATTTTGCTGTTGGCGACCGTCGTGCGGTTTTATGACCTGACCGCCGCCGCGATCTGGGGCGACGAAGGCTCCAGCCTGCTGCTGGCGCGCTATACGCTGGGCGGTATCTGGGAGCATGCAGCGTTCGATGTGCATCCGCCGTTGTACTTCATGCTGCTGCACGGCTGGATCGGACTGTTTGGCGAAGGGATCCTGTCGATCCGCAGCCTCAGTGCCCTGGCCGGCATCGCCACGGTCGGCCTGGGCGTGTGTCTGGTCGATTGTCTGGCGACCCGTCGCGCCGCGATCATCGCCGGGGTGTTGCTGGCGCTGCTGCCGACGGCGGTGCGCTACAGCCAGGAAGTGCGCATGTACTCGCTGCTCGGCCTGTTGCTGGTCGGCACCACCCTGGCGTTGATCTGCTGGGTCAGACGCCCGCAGCGCCGACGGTATCTGGTGATCTATGCGCTGCTGATGAGCGCCGCGTTGTATACCCACTACTTCGCGGTGCTGGCGGCGCTGAGCCATTGGCTGTACCTGGGGCTGATCCGCCTGCTGCCGGGGTATCGCCTGCGGCATATCCAGCGCAAGGACTGGTGGCTGGCCAATCTGGCGATTGTCGCGCTTTACCTGCCGTGGCTGCCGAACCTGCTCGATCTGACGCAGCACATGGAAGAGCTCAAGGTCGGTGGCGATGTGGGTTGGGAAGACCCGGTGACCCTGTCCTCGTTGCCGTCGATGATCTGGCTGTGGCTGATCCAGAACGAGGGCGATCATCTTCCGCTGCTGCTGTTCTGCGGCATGCCCCTGGCCATGCTGGCGCTGGCGGGCGTGGCCGTCGCCCGCGACCGCAGCGTGAACCATGGCAGCGTGTTGCTGGCGCTCTATACCGGAGTGCCGTTGTTTCTGGTGTTCGCGGTGTCGTTCATCAGCCCGGTGTTCATCGAGCGCTATCTGACGGCTTATGCATTGGGCCTGCCGATGCTGGCGGCGCTGGCCATCGACCGCCTGTACAGCCGCGTTCGTGTGTTGGCGCTGGCGGTGCTGGTGGCGTTTGTCGGAATCGAAATGGTCGGGGTGAACACCAACGCCACGGTCGATCCGAATGACCAGTTCAACGTGATGGTCGATCACGTCAACCACCACTTCGTCAGCGGCGACCGGATCGTCACCAGCGACATGCTCTGGTACCTGAGTTACGTCTACTACAACCGCACCGATGCGCAAATCCGGTTGTATACGCCGCCTGCCGCCGACGGGCGCTCGACGCGTCCGAACCACTACGGCTTCGGCACACTGGTGTCCGATGAGGTTTATCTGGATCGTCTCGCGGATCTGCCGAAGGACAGTTCCCGGGTCTGGTTGATCGGTGACCTGGACCCGGAAATTGCGGACCCGTTCCTGCCTCTGCCCAAGACCTGGCAGTTGCGTGATCAGTCCAACGCTGGCGGGGCGAAAGCGCGACTTTTCGTTCTGGAAAAGGACGATCGTACCAACAGGGAATGACTTAAACGCTTCACCTTACTGTTCGCGATAAGAAATGGTCTGACAAGTCCGTTTTGCTCTATGTTGATGTCAAAACACTACTAGTCGAAAGGGTATTGTTGGACTACGCTCGTCGGGCAAAAGGACTTACAAAGTAAGGTGAAGGGATTGCAGCAGTTCCACTTTATCTCCGGCTTGCCGCGCTCGGGCTCGACCCTCCTTTCTGCGATCCTTTTGCAGAATCCGCGCTTCCATGCCGGCATGACCAGCCCGGTTGGCGCACTGTTTTCCGGTGTCCTTGAACAATGCAGCGCCGGCAGCGAATTCGGCGCGGTGATCGACACCGACATGCGCCGTCGCCTGTTGCGCGGCCTGTTCGATTCCTACTACGCCGACAAGGCCGACAAACCGGTGGTGTTCGACACCAACCGGCAGTGGAGCTCGCGCCTGCCGGCCATCAGCGATCTGTTCCCCAAAGCCAAAGTCATCGCCTGCGTGCGCAACGTTGCCTGGGTGATGGACAGCCTGGAGCGGCTCTACCGCGCCAACCCCTACGAAAACACCAAGCTGTTCGGCGATGCCGTCGAGCGCAACACCGTCTACAGCCGCTGCGAAACCCTGGCCCAGCGCAACCGCCTGGTGGGTTTTGCCTGGGCGGCGCTCAAGGAAGCCTATTATGGCGAGCACGCCGATTCGCTGCTGATCGTCGATTACGACTTGCTGACCCAGGCCCCGGAGCGCGTGCTGCGGCTGGTCTACGACTTCATCGGCGAGCCGTGGTTCGAGCACGATTTCGAACACCTGGCGTATGACGCGCCGGAGTTCGACCAGGCCCTGGGCGTGGCCGGCCTGCACAAGGTAAAACCCAAGGTCGCCCTGCAGTCCCGGCGCACGATTCTGCCGCCGGACCTGTTCAAGCAATACGCCGATCTGTCCTTTTGGCTCGATGGCTCAGCCAGCGCTGCCAATGTGATTCGTATGAAGTCCGACGCCGCGATCAGTTGATCGCGGCGTTTTTCATTGATGCGTTTACAACTGTTCGAGTCCGGGTGAGCAACATGTGGTGGAGCAAACAAAAGTCGCGGGTAACCGAGGGCCAACGGACGCTGGCTGCGCCGCTGATCATGTCGCTGGAGCCGCGCATGCTGTTCGACGGCGCTGTCGCGGCCACTGTGGCCGATACCGCTGCGGCTCAGCCCGACAGCCACCCCACTGCCGATGCCGCCAAGGCGCCGACCGCCGATCATCCGGTGGCGAGCAAGGACACCCACGGCCAGGCCGATGCCACGCCGGCTGCCAGTCCTGTCGCCGTGCCGGGCCAGACCGTGGTGTTTGTCGATGCCCGGGTCAAGGATGCCGACAGCCTGCTGAAAGGCATCGCTCCCGGCACGCAAGTGGTCAAGCTCGACGCGAGCAAGGACGGCTTGCAGCAGATCGCCGAGTATCTCGACCAGCACTCGGGCGTCAGTTCGGTGCAGATCATCGCCCACGGCAACGCCGGTGACTTGTGGCTCGGCAACAGTTACCTGTCGGCGGACAACGTCGCGCAGCGCAGCGCGGTATTGGCGGAAATCGGCAAGGACATGAACGTCGGCGGCGACATCCTCATTTACGGCTGCTACACCGCCGAGGGTGACCGTGGCCTGAGCTTTGTCGACTCGCTGGCGCAACTGACTGGCCGCGACGTGGCGGCGTCGAACAACCGCACCGGTGTGGGCGGCGACTGGGATCTGGAGATCGCCACGGGCAAGATCGAGAGCGCCAACGTGCTGTCGGCCCTGTCGATGAGCGAATACCAATGGGGCCTCGCCACCTGGACCGCCACCAACAACGCGAACACCGGGGTCGGCTCGCTGCGGGCAGCGCTGGCGTCGGCGCAAAACGGCGACATCGTGACCTTCAGCACCGGCATGACGGTGCAGCTCACCTCGGAATTGCTGATCAACAAGAACATCACTGTCGATGGCGACCTGAACAATGACGGCGTCGCCGATGTCACCCTCGACGGCCAGTACAAGACCCGGGTGGTGGAAATCACTTCCGGCAGCACCGTGACCCTCGACGGTCTGGTGATTACCCGGGGCCTGGTTTCGGGCAACGGCGGCAATGGCGGCTACGGCGCGACCGGGGCCATGGGCGGCGGGATTTTCAACGCCGGCATCCTCACGCTGAACAACGTTTCGGTCACCGGCAACGCGGCAGCGGGCGGTGGCGGCGGCGGTGGTGTCACGGGCGCCAACTACGGCGGCGGTGGTGGCGGTGGCGGCGGCCTCGGCGGTCAGGGTGGCGGTCATGGCGGTACGGCCGGGCCGGGCACCGGTACGCTGGGCGGCCAGGCCGGCAGCGGCGGTGTCGGTGGCTACGGCGGTGGCTACGACGCGACGCACATGGGCGGTCGTGGCGGATCCACCATCGGCGGCGCCGGTGGTGTCGGCGTGTCCTATTACAGCAACGGCGGCAATGGCGGCACTGCGAACAACGGCACGATTTCCATTGGCGGCGGCGGTGGCGGCTCCGGCTGGGACAAGGTCGGCGGCGTCGGCGGCAACGCGGCCGGCGGCATTTACAACGCTTCCACCGGCACCCTGAAAATCGTCGGCACCTCGGTCATCAGCAACAACATCGGCGCGGGCGGCGGTGGCGGCGGCGGCAGTGGCCAGGGCAGCAACAACCTCAATGGCGGCGACGGCGGGCGGGGTGTCGGCGCGATCTGGAACCAGGGCGGCACGGTACTGATCACGGCCTCCAACTTCAGTGCCATCAGCGGTAATGCGGCGGGCAGCGGCTCCGGCGGCTCAGAGCTGGGCGGCGGCGTGACGGGCTCTGTACCTTTGGCTTTTGCAGCGATCTACAACAACGGCGGCACCCTCAACACCGCTTATGTGGAGCCACCGACCGCCACCATCGTGATGTCCGATACCGCGCTGAAAATCGGCGAAACCTCGCTGGTGACCATCACCTTCAGCCGCGCAGTGACCGGTTTCACCAATGCCGACCTGACCATCGCCAACGGTACGCTGACATCGGTCAGCAGCAGCGACGGCGGCCTGACCTGGACCGCGACCTTCACTCCGACCAACAACATCACCGACTCCACTAACCTGATCACTCTCGACAACACCGGGGTGACCGCGATCAGCGACGGCGTGGCGGGTGTCGGCACGACCAGTTCCGTCAACTACGCGATCGATACCGCACGGCCGACCGTGACCATCGTGATGTCCGACACGGCGTTGAAGATCGGCGATACCTCGCTGGTGACCTTCACGTTCAGCGAAGCGGTGACCGGTTTCACCAACGCCGACCTGACCATCGCCAATGGCACGCTGAGCGCAGTCAGCAGCAGCGACGGCGGCATTACCTGGACCGGGACGTTCACCCCGACTGCGAGCATCACCGACACCACCAACCTGATCTCCCTGGACAACACCGGTATCGCCGACCTGGCCGGCAACGCCGGCAGTGGCACCACGGATTCGGCCAACTACGTGATCGATACCGTGCGGCCGACCGCGACCATTGTCGTCGCCGACAGCAATCTGGCAGCGGGCGAAACCTCGCTGGTGACCATTACCTTCAGCGAAGCGGTCAGCGGCTTCACCACCGCCGACCTGACGGTGGCCAACGGCACCCTGACTGGCCTGAGCAGCAGCGATGGCGGCATCACCTGGACCGCCACGCTCACGCCGACCAACAACATTACCGACACCACCAACCTGGTCACCCTGGACAACACCGGGGTCGTCGATCTGGCCGGTAACGCCGGCAGCGGCACCACCAACTCCAACAACTACGCCATCGACACCGCGCGTCCGACCGCGACAATCGTGGTGGCCGACAACAACCTGAAGATCGGCGAAACCTCGCTGGTGACCATCACCTTCAGCGAAGCGGTGACCGGTTTCACCAACGCCGACCTGACCATCGCCAACGGCACCTTGACGGCGGTCAGCAGCAGCGACGGTGGCATCACCTGGACGGCCACGTTCACGCCGACCGCCAGCATCACTGACGCGACCAACCTGATCACCCTGAACAATACCGGCATCGCTGACCTGAACGGCAACACTGGCGTCGGCACCACTGATTCGAACAATTACGCGATCGACACTCAGCGTCCGACTGCGACCATTGTCTTGTCCGACAACGCGCTGAAAATCGGCGAAACCTCGGTAGTGACCATCACCTTCAGCGAAGCGGTCACCGGTTTCACCAACGCCGACCTGACGATTGCCAACGGCACGTTGAGCGCGGTGAGCAGCAGCGACGGCGGTATCACCTGGACGGCGACATTCACACCGACCAGCAACATCACCGACGCCACCAACGTCATCACCCTGGACCAGACCGGCGTCTCGGATCTGTCCGGCAACGCCGGCAGCGGTACTGTCGATTCCGGCAACTACGCCATCGATACCCAGCGTCCGACCGCCACCATCGTGGTTGCCGACAGCACCCTCACGGCCGGCGAAACGACCCTCGTGACCTTCACCTTCAGTGAAGCGGTGACCGGCTTCAGCAACGCTGACATCGTGGTTGCCAACGGCACCCTGACGGCGGTCAGCAGCAGCGATGGTGGTATCACCTGGACAGCTACGTTCACCCCGAGTGTGGGCGTCAACGACGCGACCAACCTGATCACCCTGGCCAACACCGGTATCACCGACCTGGCCGGCAACGCCGGCAGCGGCACGACCAACTCCAACAACTACACCATCGACACCGTGGTGCCGACTGCCACCATCATCATTTCCGACAACTCACTGAAAATCGGCGAGACCTCGCTGGTGACTATCACCTTCAGTGAAGCGGTGACTGGTTTCACCAACGCCGACCTGACCATCGCCAACGGCACGTTGTCGGCAGTCAGCAGCAGCGACGGCGGCATCACCTGGACGGCAACCTTCACGCCGACCAGCAACGTCACCGACGCCACCAACCTGATCACGCTGGACAATTCAGGGGTTCAAAACCTTTCGGGCAACGCCGGCAGCGGCACCACCGATTCGAACAACTATTCAATCGACACTCAGCGTCCGACCGCGACCATCGTGGTCGCCGACACCGCGCTCGGCGTCGGCCAGACGTCGCTGGTGACCATCACGTTCAGCGAAGCGGTGACCGGTTTCACCAACGCCGACCTGACCATCGCCAACGGTACGCTGAGCGCAGTGAGCAGCAGCGATGGCGGCATCACCTGGACTGCCACGTTTACTCCAGCGGCAGGAATTACCGACACCACCAACGTCATCACCCTGGACAACACCGGCATTGCCGACCTGGCGGGCAACGCCGGCAGCGGCACCACCGATTCCAACAACTATGCAGTCGACAGTCAGCGGCCGACGGCGACCATTGTCATGAGTGACAGTGATCTGCGCCCTGGCGAAACCGCCCAGGTGACCATCACTTTCAGCGAGGCCGTGACCGGATTCGACAATTCCGACCTGAGCGTCGCCAATGGCACCTTGAGCAACGTCACGTCCAGCGACGGCGGCATCACCTGGACAGCCACGTTCACGCCGAACATCGGCATCACCGACCTCACCAACCTGATTGTCCTGAACAACACCGGCATCGCCGACCTGGCCGGCAACACCGGCACCGGCACCACCAGTTCGGCCAACTATCAGATCCAGACCCAGGTACCGACCGCGACCATTGTGGTTGCCGATACCTCACTCAGGGCCGGGGAAACTTCGCTGGTGACCATCACCTTCAGCGAAGCGGTGAGCGGTTTCGACAACAGCGATCTGACCATCGCCAACGGCACGTTGGGCAATATCAGCAGCAGCGACGGCGGTATCACCTGGACCGCGACCTTCACGCCGACGGCCAATATCACTGATGCCACCAACCTGATCACCCTGAACAACGCCGGGGTGGCCAACCTGTCGGGCAACAGTGGCGTCGGCACGACCGATTCCAACAACTTCGCCATCGACACCGCGCTGCCGACTGCCACCATCGTGGTCGCCGACAATCGTCTCGGCATCGGTGAAACCACCACCGTGACCATCACCTTCAGCGAAGCGGTGAGCGGGTTCGATCTGTCCGACATCAGCGTCGCCAACGGCGCGTTGTCGAACCTGACCAGTAACGACGGCGGCAAGACCTGGACCGCGACCCTCACACCAACGGCCAACGTCAACGACGCGACCAACCTGATCCTGATCGACACCGCCGGTGTCCAGGATCTGGCCGGCAACGCCGGGGCGAGCATTGCTATCTCCAACAACTACATCCTCGATGCGACCCGGCCGACGGTGAACATCGTGGTCGCCAACCCACATCTGGGCATCGGTCAGAGCACCACGGTGACTTTCACTTTCAGCGAGGCAGTGAGCAATTTCGACCTGTCCGACCTGAGCGTGACTAACGGTGACCTGAGCAACCTGACCAGCAACGACGGCGGCAAGACCTGGACGGCGACCTTCACTCCGACCGCGAATGTCACCGATCCAAGCAACTTCATTGCCCTGGACACCAGCAACGTCACCGACCTGGCGGGCAATGCCGGCAGCACGGTGGCGGTGTCGAACAACTACACCCTCGACAGTGAGCGGCCGACCGCCACGGTGGTGGTCGCCAATCCGAACCTGGGCGTCGGTCAGACCTCGCAAGTGATCATCACCTTCAACGAAGTGGTGACCGGTTTCGATCTGTCGGATCTGAGCGTAGCCAACGGCACTTTGTCCAACCTGAGCAGCAGCGACGGTGGCAAGACCTGGACCGCGACCCTGACGCCGAATGCCAACGTCAACAGCGTCAGCAATGCGATCAGTGTCAACAGCGCCGGGGTCAGCGACCTGTCCGGCAATAGCGGTAGTGGAGTCAGTCAGTCCGGCAACTATGTGATCAATACGGTGCCGGCCGCACCTCCGACATCACCGCTTGTGGTGGTATCACCGGATCCGGAGTTCCGCATCGACGTTCCGGTCGTTGCGCCGCCGCTGCCCGATGTGCCGCTGCAACCGATCATCTTTGCGCCACCCACCGGCGATCTCGGTTCACCGCTGACCTTCCCGCCGTTGTTTGAGCAGCGGGTGATCGGCAATGGCATCCGTCCGCTGGGCGATATTTTCATCAACCACGGCGCGTTGAGCCCAAGCTTTATTGCTCAGGTGTTCACCAGCAGCGACAGCGGTGGTGATGGTTCCGGTCACGGCTTCCTCGGTTTCGGTGGTGGTGATGGCGGGGTGTTCGGTATCAGCACCTTATCCAGTCTGTTCAACCAGAACAGTGAGGCAGAGCGGGATTCACTGAACGCCTTCGACAGCCACTCGATTCGGGGTGGCGACGTATCCCAAGGCCTGCGCGGCGTATTCGGCGCGCCGACCCTGGGCCAGCAACTGCAAGAGATCAAAGACAGCGAGCAGCACCGGGTGGATAGCCTGGCGGCGGCGCTGCAACAGGTCGGCATCAGCGAAATGCCGGCCTGACCAACCACAACAATTCAACAATATGCGGGACCTAGGGGCGATCCAGGGATGAAGAAAAGTCAGAAACTGTTCGGCGCCAGCCTGCTGGCGCTGGCGATCAGCGGATGTGCAGTCACCAGTGAACCGATCGAACGCAGCGTCAGCGAACAACGGGCCAAAGCCGACCTGCAAACCATGTACAAGGGCCAGGAACCGTTGCGCGGTCCGCTGACCCTGCACCAGGCCATGGCCCGCGCGGTGAAATACAACCTCGAAGGGCGCCTGAAGATCATGGAGGAAGCGCTGGCCAAGCGGCAGCTCGACCTCGCGAGTTTCGACATGCTGCCGCGCATGGCGCTGGATGCCGGCTACGTCGGGCGCAACAACGTCAGCGCCTCCAGCAGCCAGAGCGTGCGCACCGGCACCCAGTCCCTGGAACCGTCGACTTCCCAGGACCGCGACCGCAACGTCGCCGACCTGACCATGGTATGGAACGTCCTCGATTTCGGTGTCAGCTACATCAACGCCAAACAACAGGGCGACCAGCGCCTGATCGTTCAGGAGCGCCGGCGCAAGGTGATCAACACCATCGTTCAGGACGTGCGCTCGGCCTATTGGCGGGCGATGGCGGCCGAACGCCTGCTCAAGCAGATCGACAGCCTGATGGCGCGGGTCGATGCTGCCCGGCGCAACAGTGAAAGCATGAGCGAACAGCGCATCGGCGATCCGGTGCAGTCCCTCGGCTACCAGCGTTCGCTGATCGAAGCCACCCGCCAACTGGAAGAGCAGCGTCGCGCGCTGTCACTGGCGAAAACCGAGCTGGCGACCCTGATCAACCTGCCGATGGGCACCAACCTGACCTTGGCCACCGACGACGGTTATCAGATCCCGGAACTCAAGGTCGATATTGCCAAACTGGAACAGGAAGCCCTGACCAGCCGCCCAGAACTGCGCGAACAGGATTACCAGACCCGGATCAGTGCCGCTGAAACCCGCAAGGCCATGTTGCGCATGCTGCCGGGCCTGGAGTTTTCCGCCGGCGGGCACTACGACAGCAACTCGTTCCTGGTGAACGATCGCTGGGCCGACTACGGCGTGAAAGTGACCTGGAACCTGTTCAACGTGATCTCCGCCCCGGCCGCCATCGATGTGGCCAAGGCCGGCGAAGAAGTCGCCACCGCACGCCGTCAGGCGATGTCGATTGCGGTGCTGGCGCAGTTGTACGTGGCCAACGCCAACTATCAGGAGGCGCTGCGTCAGTTCAAGACCAACCAGCAACTGTCGGATATCGACGGGCAAATCGTCGGTCAGTTGCGCAACCGTCATCAGGCTGCGGGCATCGGCGAACTGGATCTGATCCAGGGCGAACTGAACAACCTGCAAGCGGATTTGCGTCGCGACCTGTCCTACGCCGATCTGCGCAATGCCTATGGCCAGATCTTCGCCAGTGCCGGCCTCGATCCGTTGCCGGATCAGGTGCAGTCGACCGAAGTGCAGTCGATCGCCACGGCGCTGGCCAACCGTGAAGCGGCGTGGGCGTCGGGGGATATTTCGGTGCCGCTGGCTCATGCTGCAGCCAAGTGAGTGATGAGTCGGCCAGCATTCTCTCGCCTGCCGGTCTCTGTGGATTTGCCGTTGCTGTTGCAGGCGTTGGCGGCGATCGAGGACGGAGACTGGCGCGGCCATTTCAACACCGCGTATTTCACCGGTGACTGGAGCGGTGTGGCACTGATTTCCGCTGCCGATGCCTTGACCGAGTTGTCACCCGGTGCCGCCGAACCGGTGCCGCGCCGCCCCTGGTTGAATGACCACCGCTGGCAGCGGGCGCTGCAGGATCTGCCGCTGGAAATCGTCAGTGCGCGACTGTTGCGCCTTGGGCCCGGCGGGCAGATTCACGAGCATCGCGACTACGATCTCGACGGTGAAAACGCAGACGTGCGTCTGCATATTCCGCTGCTCAGCCCACCCGCCGTGGACTTCTGGCTCGATGGATTGCGCATGCCGATGACTGCGGGAGAGTGCTGGTTTCTCGATCTTGCGCGACCGCATCGGGTCGACAATCGCGACAGCAGGGCACGCGTACATCTGGTTCTCGACTGTCGCCCTGGCGCCTGGCTGGAACAGATGATTGCCGAGGGTTTGCCGAGTACGCCGCAGCCGGATGCGCAAGACTCGGCGCTACAGCGTTTTCAGCGTCTGCTGGTCACGGATCTCGCGTTGTCGGCGACCCTGCAGGCGTTGCGCGATCCCGACGCGTTCATCAGCCAGACACTGGCGCTGGCCGCCGAGCGTGGCTTGGCATTCTCCCGGGAAGAACTGCACGCGGCGATGCGCAACGGGCGCCGGTCGTGGAACGAACAATGGCGAGCCTGAATTTCGACGGCTGGTTGCCGATCCGCATCTGGAAAAGTGCCGGTCAATGGCAGGTGGACTGGTGCTGGTTTGGCGACACGCCGTTGCACCAGCCGTTTTTTCGCGAGGCGGTGGAGCAGGCGCTGCAGTTGCCGTTCAATCAGGCGTTTCGCCGGCAAACTCCGTTGTCGACGCTCACGGATTGGCAGGCGCTCAGCCCCGGCCTGGCACCGAGCGCCTTCATCCTGCACGCCTCGCGTTGCGGATCGACGCTGATCAGCCAGATGCTCGCCCGCCTCGACGATCACATCGTGATCTCAGAGCCGCCGCCCCTCGATACCTTGCTGCGCAGCGATCTGCCCGCCGCAGAACGCCGTGCGGCCATCGCCGGGTTGCTCTCGGCCTACGGCCAGCGCCGGCGCGGGATGGAGCAGCGGCTGATGATCAAGCTCGACGCCTGGAACATCGGCGAATGGCCGTTGCTGCATGAGTGCTTTCCCGACACACCGTGGCTGTTTGTCTATCGCGATCCGCTGGAGATCGCCGTTTCACATCTGCGTCGTCCGGGCATGCACATGGTGCCCGGCCTGCTTGGCGAGTGCGTGCTGGACGACGACCTGCCATTCGAGGGGCGCGAAGATTTCATCGCCCGCAGGCTCGGACGTCTGCTGGAAGCGGCGCGCTTGCACTGCGCTGATTTCGGCGGGCTGGCGGTCAATTACAACGAGTTGCCTGAAGCGATAACGGGACGTCTGGCGCGGTTTTTTCAGCTGAATGCCGAGCAGTGCGAACAGGCGATGACAGCTTCGGCACAACATGCGAAACAGCCGTCACAGGCGTTTGTTGCCGATGGCGAAAGCAAACGCCGCGAAGCCTCTCCACTGTTGCAGGCGCGAGTAGAACGGTGCGCGCTAGCACCTTACGAAGCGCTGGAGCGTTTGCGCGCGATCACGACTTGGCCGACAGATCCGCCATCCCCTTGAGCAATTCGATCGGCAACGGGAAGACGATGGTTGAGCTCTTGTCGCCGGCAATCGAACTCAGAGTCTGCATGTAGCGCAACTGCATGGCGCCGGGTTGGCGCCCCAGCATTTCGGCGGCCTGCATGAGTTTTTCCGAGGCCTGCAATTCGCCTTCGGCGTGGATCACCTTGGCTCGCCGTTCCCGTTCCGCTTCGGCCTGTCTGGCGATGGCGCGGACCATCGATTCGTTGAGGTCGACGTGTTTGATCTCGACGTTCGCGACCTTGATGCCCCAGGCGTCGGTCTGGGCGTCGAGCACTTGCTGGATGTCGATGTTCAACTGTTCGCGCTCGGCCAGCAGTTCGTCCAGTTCATGCTTGCCGAGTACCGCGCGCAGGGTGGTCTGGGCCAGTTGGCTGGTGGCCGCCAGGAAGTCCTCCACCTGGATGATCGCTTTCTGCGGATCGAGCACCCGGAAATACAACACCGCGTTGACCTTGACCGAGACGTTGTCGCGGGTAATCACGTCCTGCGGCGGCACGTCGAGAACAATGGTGCGCAGATCCACCCGGACCATTTGCTGCACCACCGGAATCAACAGGATCAGCCCCGGCCCCTTGACCTGCCAGAAGCGTCCGAGCTGGAACACCACGCCGCGTTCGTATTCACGCAGGATGCGGAACGTCGAGCCGGCCAGGGCAATGAGCAACAGCAGCAGCGCGACAAAACCGATTTGCAGACCCATGATCACTCTCCGAGCGGTGCCGCGTCAGCCGCGGCCACTTGCAGCAACAAGCCCTTGCGCCCGACCACCCGCACCGGTTGCCCGGCGTGCAGCGGCGTGGCACTCGACACTTGCCAGCGTTCTCCTTGCAATTGCACCCAGCCATTGCGGGTGTCCGGCTACTCCACGACGGTCACGGCCGTCACGCTGCCGACCAGGCCGGCGTCACCGCTGATCGCGTGTCGTGGCCGGGTCTTCAAGGCGCGGAGCAACAATGCAATCAGCAGCAGGGCGCTGACCAGACCGAGGCCGATCATCAGTGGCACTGGCAGTTCGGCGTTGCTCAGGATCAGCGCACCGATCACGAATATGACAATCCCGGCAAGGCCGATCACGCCGTAATTGGGCAGCACGCCTTCGGCGATAAGAAAGACGATGCCCAAGGTAATCAGCCACAGCCCGATCGGATCGACGGTGGGCAGCGGAGAGTCCGCAGCGAATGCTGATCCGCTCAGCAGCATCAACAGGGCAAACGCACAGCGACGGGTGTTCACGCGACCCTCCGGGAGAGTCATGGGGTTCTCTTATCAGTCTAGTTGAGCCTGCGGCTGGATGAATTTTGATCATTGCGCGGCCTCGCCAGTGGGCGGATTTGCCTTCGTTCGCGGCTTGCCGGACTAGACTTTCCAGAACAGGAACAACGTTCATCAACGCTCGCCGCGCAGTGTCCGGCGGGCACCGAGGTGCATCATGCGTATGGCAAGAAAAGTGCAAAGCAGCCTGACCCGGGCGCAATGCCAATACGACGTCGTCTCCCATCCGCACTCGAGCAGCAGCCTGGAAACGGCGCGGGTTTCGGGGATTCCGGCGGAGCGGGTGGCCAAATCGGTGATCCTCGACGATCACCACGGGCATTACCTGATGGCCGTGCTGCCCGCCAGCCGTCATCTGGACTTGAGCAAAGTGCGCACCAGCGGCGAGTGGCAGATCACCCGCGAAAGTACCCTGGCGCACTTGTTCGATGATTGCGAACGCGGCGCGGTGCCGCCACTGGGCGATTCCTATGGCCTGGACATGGTCATCGACCCGCTGGTGACCCGGCAGAAAGACATTTACCTGGAGGCCGGCAACCACAACAACCTGCTGCACATGAGCATGCCCGAGTTCCTGAAAATGGTGCCGCATGCGCAGGTGCGGGAATTGAGTCAGTAGGTGTTTTCAGCGTCTGTGTCGACGCTAATCGCGAGCAGGCTCGCTCACACAGGTTCTGCAATGAATCTGTGGCAATGTGGCTTGCTCGCGAAATGTTTTATTCACTGAGTCTTCGAAGGAGTAGAACCATGGAAAACCCGACGCACAGCCTCCCATCCCTGTTCAAACAACTCGGCCTGCCCAACGATCCGGTCAGCATCGACCAGTTCATCGCCACCCATTCCCCGCTCAAGCCCGAACTGCACCTGTGCGATGCGTTTTTCTGGACCAAAAGCCAGGCGGATTTCCTGCGGGACGAGATTCTTGACGATGCGGATTGGGCAGAGGTGGTGGATCAACTGGATGTGATGTTGAGGAAGGGGCGGGCGGGGTAATCATCGGACCTATCCCTTGGCAGTCATAGCTCTCAGGGAAGAGAATTTCGCTTCAATCTCAAGATTGGATAAACCGATTCCGGAGGCCATTGACTCACGGGCGATGCTGACTTTTTGCTCTAAAAATGCCGCGTACGCAGATGTATCGGGCAGACGTTCAATCGGATGTTCTTCGGAATTCGGGTTCTCGGTCGTGAAGTTGATCGTCATGGTTCAGTGCTCTCGGGTGTCGGTGTCGGCGCAGTTTCAACGAGGGTCATTTCTTGTGCTCAAAGCATTTTGTTTCAAAACTTGACTGAATTTCCCCTCCAATGCCATATTGATAGTTAGCAAACTAACAGTGTGTGCATTCCTTCGTGCCGAACAACCTCGAATCCCTCCAGATGAACATCAGCAGTGCCATGGTGGTGGCCGCCAGGCATTGGCGGAAGATCTGCCAGACCACGCTGGTCAACTATGGAATTTCCGAAGCCTGCGCGGTCCCGCTCTTGATGATCGGGCGGCTGGGGGAGCGTGTGCATCAGGTGCAGGTGGCGCAGGCGGCGGGGATCGAGAGTCCTTCGCTGGTGCGGCTGCTCGATCAGTTGTGCCACGCCGGTTACGTCTGCCGCACTGAAGACCCGCAGGATCGCCGCGCAAAATGCCTGAGCCTGACCGACACCGGCCGCGAGCTGGTGCAGGCGGTGGAAGGCGAGCTTGTGCGTCTGCGTAATGAAGTGCTCGAAGGCATCGACCAGAGTGATCTGGAAGCTACGCTTCGAGTATTGAGAGCTTTCGAGGCGGCGAGCCCGCCAGCGGTGACCCATCCGTGAACGGCTTTTTTTCCGGCATTCCTCCGGCCCGGGACTGGTTCTACGGGATCCGTACTTTCGCGGCCTCGATGATCGCGCTGTACATCGCCTTGCTGATGCAGATGCCGCGTCCTTACTGGGCGATGGCAACGGTGTACATCGTTTCCAGCCCGTTCCTCGGGCCGACCAGTTCCAAGGCGCTGTATCGGGCGATCGGTACGTTCCTCGGCGCCGCTGCGGCGGTGCTGTTCGTGCCGATGTTCGTCCAGAGTCCCTATGTACTGGTAGTGGTCATCGCCCTGTGGACAGGGATTCTGCTGTTCCTGTCCCTGCATTTGCGCACCGCCAACAACTACGCGTTGATGCTCGCCGGCTACACCTTGCCGCTGATCGCCCTGCCGGTGGTGGATAACCCGTTGGCTGTGTGGGATGTCGCGGAGGCACGGACCGAAGAGATCTTCCTCGGCATCGCGGTGGCGGCGGTGGTCGGTGCGATGTTCTGGCCCCGGCGCCTGGCGCCGGTGTTCAACGATGCCGTGGGCAAGTGGTTCGCCGATGCGACCACCTACAGCCTGAAATTCCTCAGCCGTGACGTGAATCCCGAAGAAGTCGCTGCCCTGCGCATGGCCATGGTCGGCAGTTTCAACAGCCTCGAATTGATGATCGGCCAGTTGCCCCACGAAGGCGCGCGGCCGCAAACGGTGCGCAACACCAAGGAGCTGCGCGGGCGGATGATCCATCTGCTACCGGTGATCGATGCCCTGGACGATTCGCTCTATGCCCTCGAACGGCGCACGCCGGAACTGGTGGAAAAATTCGCGCCGCTGCTCGCCGCCACCCGCGAATGGCTCGGCCACAAAGACGCTGATCTCGACCGCTGGCAAGCCCTGCGGGATCGTCTCGAAGCCCTGCAGCCGAGCGCCGAGGCCCTGGAGGACCGCAAACAGTTGCTGTTTTCCAACGCGCTGTACCGCCTCGGTGAATTCATCGATCTGTGGCAGGACTGCCGCAGTCTGCAGGACGCGATCCTGTGCGAACGCCAGGACAGCTGGCGCGCGGTTTACCGCCACTGGCGCCTTGGTCGCCTGACGCCATTTCTTGACCGTGGGCTGATGCTGTATTCGGTGGCGTCGACCATTCTGGCGATCATTGTCGCCTCGGTGCTGTGGATTCTGCTGGGCTGGACCGACGGCGGCAGCGCGGTGATTCTGGCCGCCGTGTCGTGCAGCTTCTTCGCCTCGATGGACGACCCGGCTCCGCAGATCTACCGGTTCTTTTTCTGGACCGGGATGTCGGTGCTGTTCGCCAGCCTGTACCTGTTTCTGGTGCTGCCGAACCTGCATGACTTCCCGATGCTGGTGCTGGCGTTTGCCGTCCCGTTCATCTGCGTCGGCACCCTCACGGTGCAGCCACGGTTTTACCTCGGCATGCTGCTGACACTGGTCAACACCTCGTCGTTCATCAGTATTCAGGGCGCCTACGACGCCGACTTCTTTGCGTTCGCCAACTCCAACCTGGCGGGGCCATTGGGGCTGTTGTTCGCGTTTATCTGGACCCTGATCGCCCGGCCGTTTGGCGCCGAACTGGCGGCCAAGCGCCTGACCCGTTTCAGCTGGAAAGACATCGTCAGCATGACCGAGCCGGCGAACCTCGCCGAGCACCGGCAACTGGGCGTGCAGTTGCTCGACCGCTTGATGCAGCATCTGCCGCGTCTGGCGTTGACGGGGCAGGACACCGGCATCGCCATGCGCGAAGTGCGGGTGGGGTTGAACCTGCTCGACCTGCTGGCCTACACCCCACGGGTGACCGGTGCGCCGAATGCGTTGTTGCAGCAAGTGGTGGCCGAGGTTGGCGAGTATTTCCGCGCCTGCCTGAAGGCCGGCGAACGCCTGCCGGCGCCGAGCGCCTTGCTGATGACCATGGACCGCACCCGTCGTGCGCTCAATGGTCACGGCGATGAAGAAACCCGACTACACCTGTTGCACGCCTTGAGCGGTTTGCGTCTGGCGCTGTTGCCCGGCGTCGAATTCGTCTCCAGTGCCGAGCCCGAAGAACCGCTGCCCGAAGGAGCGCCCCTATGATCGGTGACCTGGACATCAGCGGCATCTTCCTGCCGACCCTGCTGGTGCTGATGGGCATCACTTATGTGTTGTTCGTGCTGGTACACGGCGTGCTCACACGCCTGCATTTCTACCGTCTGGTCTGGCACCGGGCATTGTTCAACGTGGCCCTCTACGCCGTGATGCTGTACGGCGTGGACTCACTCAGTCGATACCTGATGACATGAAAAAACCGTTTTTGACTATCGGTCGCGTGATGCTGACCTTGCTGATCGTGGCTTTCGCCGTCGTCGTGGTCTGGCGCATGGTGATGTATTACATGTTCGCGCCCTGGACCCGCGACGGCCACATTCGCGCCGATATCGTGCAGATCGCCCCGGACGTGTCCGGGCTGATCCAGCAGGTCGAGGTCAAGGACAACCAGTTGGTGAAACGTGGCCAGGTGCTGTTCAGCATCGATCAGGACCGTTTCAAACTGGCGTTGCGTCAGGCCAAGGCAGCCGTTGCTGACCGCGAAGAAACCCTGGCTCAGGCCCAGCGTGAAGCCAAGCGTAACCGTGGCCTGGGCAATCTGGTGCCGGCCGAACAGCTGGAAGAAAGCCAGTCGAAAGTCGCTCGTGCGCAATCGGCACTGGCCGAAGCGCTGGTGACGGTGGACAGCGCCCAGCTCAACCTCGACCGCTCGGTGATTCGCAGCCCGGTGGACGGCTACGTCAACGACCGTGCGCCGCGCGCGCAAGAGTTCGTCACCGCCGGGCGTCCGGTGTTGTCGGTAGTCGATAGCAACTCGTTCCACATCGACGGCTATTTCGAAGAGACCAAACTCGACGGTATCCACATCGGTCAGTCGGTGGATATCCGCGTGATCGGTGACCGCGCCCGTTTGCGCGGGCATGTCGAAAGCATCGTCGCCGGCATCGAAGACCGTGACCGTTCGAGCGGCAGCAACCTGTTGCCCAACGTCAACCCGGCCTTCAGCTGGGTGCGTCTGGCGCAGCGGATTCCGGTGCGTATCGCCTTCGACGACGTACCGGATGACTTCCGCATGATCGCCGGGCGTACTGCCACCGTGTCGATCATCGACGATCAGCAGCAGGAGCCCGCGAAATGAGCAGGGCCCTGATGGTCGCCGGTCTGGGCGTGATGCTGTCGGCCTGTTCCATGGTCGGGCCGGACTATCACCTGCCGGGTGATGCGGCGATTCAGCGCAAGGATTTTCAGGGCGATCTGGCGGTGGCCGGCAAGCCTGTGGTTTCTACTCCCGTGCCGGCGGACTGGTGGCGGTTGTATCGCGATCCGCGTCTGGATCAACTGGTGCAGCAAGCCATGGCCTCCAACACCGATCTGCGGGTGGCGGCGGCGAACCTGTCGCGGGCCCGTGCCCAGGTCGATGAGGCCGAGGCGGCCGGTGGCTGGAGCGGCGGCGTGAAAATGGGCGCCCAGCGCTTGCAGGAATCCGGTCAGGCATTCCTGTTGCCGGAGAAGGTCCCGGTGGCCAACGTCGCCGACATCGGCATCAGCGCCTCGTATCAGTTCGACCTGTGGGGCGTCTTGCAGCGCGGGATCGAAGCAGCGAAAGCCAATGCCGATGCGACCCAGGCCGCCGCCGACACCGCACGCATCACCCTGGTGGCGGACGTGGTTCGGGCCTACACCCAGGTTTGCGCGGCCAACGAAGAACGGGAAATCGCTCAGCACTCCCTCGACCTGCAATCCCAGAGCACCACGCTGATCCAGCGTCTGCGCGATGCCGGGCGCGGGGACGAAACCCAGGTCACCCGCTCGCAGACCCAATTCAAGTCCTTGCGCGCCGACATGCCGCGCTATGAAGCGGCGCGTCAGGCCTGGCTGTTCCGTCTGTCGATGCTGCTGGCCAAACCGGTCGATCAATTGCCGGCCGGCACCGCGACCTGCGCCGAACTGCCAAAAATCGCCCAACTGGTGCCGGTCGGTGACGGCGCTGCACTGCTCAAGCGTCGGCCTGACATCCGCCAGGCCGAGCGTCGCCTGGCCGCCGCGACCGCCGGCATCGGCATCGCCACCGGCGAATTGTACCCGGACATCAGCATCGGCGCGACCATCGGCACCGTCGGCATTGTCTCCGACCTTGGCGACCCGTCGACCAACCGCTGGGGCTTTGGCCCGTCGCTGAGCTGGAAGGTGCCGACCAACGGCGCCCGGGCACGTATCCGCGAAGCCGAAGCCTCGACCCAGGGCGCTTTGGCCCATTTCGACGGGGTGGTGCTCAACGCCATCCGTGAAACCCAGACCGGTCTGGCCCAGTACACCGCGCTGCTGCAACGCCGCGATGCCCTGGCCGATGCCGAGCAGTCGGCAAAGCTGGCTGCCGACCAGACCCATCGTTTCTTCCAGGCGGGCCGCGAGTCGTTCCTCGCCGATCTGCAAGCCACCCGCACCTACACCGACGTCACCGCGCAACTGGCCGCCGCCAACACCCAGGTTGCCATGAGCCAGATCGATTTGTTCCTCGCCCTCGGCGGCGGTTGGGAAAGCGGACGAACGCAAGCCTCGAGTGCCAGCAAACCCTGAGGCCGTTGCTATGCTTTGAAGTGTTGGAGGGGCGCCCTGAGCAAGGCGCCTTTTCAGTGCACATTGCTAGCGCAGGTCTAGGGGAAACCAATAATGAAAAACCCTTACGCTCTCGGCTTCTGGTGCGCCCTGGTCGCACTGGTGCTACTGTCGGCCACCTATTTCTACGGCATCATGCTGGCCCATCAGATCGACAAGGCGATGGTCTTCCTCGACAGCGCGACCGCGTTGATCGCAGTGATGGCGATCGTTGTGGTGGCCTGGTCGTTGGTGCAAGTACAAAAGCTCAAGAAAAGACAGCTTGAACAAAGCAAGACCCTGCTGCTGATCTGGGACACCAAAGTCGCGCTGCGCAAAGTCGAAACCGTGTTTGACCGTTACTTCTGGGGTAGCTACTGGCAACCGGGCCGCACCTTTGCCGAAGTCATGGGCGAACTCACCGGCACCCCGCTGGAAAAAAGCCTTGAAGCCCTGAAAAAACAATGCCTGGAACTCGACAGGCAAGTCGCCGATGACGGCTGGCACTGGCTGAACAACGCCCGTGAACTGTCCGACGTGGCCACGGCCATGGCCCGCGAGCGCTATCAACTGGACTTCTGCGACCCACGCAACGACGGGCCGGGCGGGGCGGTAATCGACCGGGATTTCGAGGTGCTCGTATACACCTGGACCGCGCGCCTGAAGAGCTTCGATCATCAGCTCGATGAGATCGAGGTCCAATATTCCTGATCCCGAAAAGATCGCCGAACCCGGCGATCTTTTTGTTTGTCCATGTCCCGTGGACACTCTTTAACCTTTAAACATTGGGCCGCCCCGCTCTGCCAGTGCTAATCTCCTCCGCTAAATTCAGCGGAGTCGAACCACGGCCCGGTCACGGGTTCACGGAAGACGACCACACCTTCAGCCACGGAAATCGATCAGGTCATTCATGAATAAATCAGCAGGCGTGCTTCTCGGAATTGTTGTTGCCATCGGCGCCATCAGCGTCGGCGGGGCCTGGTACACCGGCACCAAGATCGAAGGCGTGCTCAACAACGCCGTCGTCGACGCCAACAAAGAGCTGCAAACCGCCATGGCTGGTTCCAACGGCAGTGCGTCGCTGGAGCTGGTCTCGCTGGAGCGTCACACCTTCAGCAGCACCGCGCACTATCGCCTCAAGGGCGAAGGCGAGATGTTCGGTGAAGCGCCGGTCGAGTTGCTTTTCGTCGACCACATCGAACACGGCCCGCTGCCTTTCTCGCGTCTGGTTTCGCTGAAGTGGTTGCCGGTCATGGCCACCAGTCACTACGAGCTGGAAAAGACCCCGATCACCGAAAAATGGTTCGCTGCCACCAAGGGCGCTACGCCACTGAAGGGCGTGGTCAACATCGGCTACGACCAGTCCACGACCGGCAACATCGAACTGCTGCCACTGGAAACAGCACTGGACGAGCAGTCGAGCCTGAAATTCTCCGGTCTGAACATGGATATCTCCGCCAGTGCTCAGGCGCAGAAGGTCAAGGCCAATGGCTACATGGACAGCCTGCATCTGACCACCGTGGCTGAAGACCAAGCGCCGGTGCAGATCGAACTCAACGGCCTGACCCTGGCCAGCAACCTCGCCAAGAGCAGCTACGGCTACTACACCGGCGACAACACCCTGGAACTGACCAGCAGCAAGACCACCTTCGGCGCCAAGCAGTCCGTGTTGGGCGTGAAGAACTTCGAAATGAAAAACCTCACCGAAGAAAACGGCACGAACGCTTCCGGTCGTGCCGACTACAAAATCGGTGAAGTGACCCTCAACGACAAGAAAATCGGTTCGGCCAATCTGGCCATGAGCCTGAAAAACCTGGACATCCCGTCGGCCCTGTCGCTGATGCAGATCTACCAGACCAAGTTGCAGCCGTATGAGAAAGCCGCCGCTGAAGCCACCGCCGCCGGCCTGCCGGCGCCAGAGCTGAACCTGACCGAAGCCGAGTCCGCCCAGGTCAAGGCTGACATGCAGAAACTGCTGGCGGCCGGCCCGCAACTGGCGCTGGAAGACCTGTCGCTGAAAACCGCCAACGGTGAAAGCCGCGCCAACCTGGTGCTCGACCTGACCAAACCGGCCTCGATGGACCTGCCGCCGGATCAACTGGGCAAACAGCTGATCGCGCTGCTTGACCTCAATGTGCAAGTGTCCAAGCCGATGCTGGTGGATCTGCTCAGCGTACAGGCCCAGATCGACGGTCAGACCGATGCCAAAGCCATCGTTGACCAGGCCAGCGCCGCCGCCGACATGTTCTCCGGCATGGCCGTGGGTTCGCAGCTGGCAACGCTGGATGGCACCAATGTGACGACCAAGTTGCATTACGCCGCCAATCAGGTGGAGTTCAACGGCCAGAAAATGACGGTCGAGCAGTTCGTCGGTTTCCTGATGAGCAAATTTGCCGGCGTCAGCGTCAGCCAGGAACAGTAAAACCCCACGCTACACCTCAACGCCCGGCCTCTGCTTCCCGCAGACGCCGGGCGTTTTGCTGTCTGGGATCTGCGTTTGCGGCGCGCGCCAGCGTTTCCGGTCACGAATCTGAACAAATATTGTGTTCTGAATATTGGTCTACGCTAGCGTGCAAGACTGCTTGGATTAGCTTGGCCAAGTGATTCTGACTTGGCCTCCGTCATGAATCGGGCAAGGGGGGGCGTAGCTACCCGGCTGGCCATGTAAGGATGCTGACGAATGCCGCGTACTGATGTTCCCGTATTACATCGTGGTTTACGCCCTTTGTTTCGAGTCGCGCTGTGCAGCCAGTTGCTCTGGCCGGTGCTAGCGTTGGCCGATACGGCCTACGATCAAATGGTGCTCGATGCCCGGGCAGGGCATTACACGCCCGCGCTGACCGCTTTGCGTCAGGTGCCGCCGGCCCAGGCCACGGCGGGACAGGTCAGCGATCACCTGCAAATCGCCAGTTGGGCCGGGCTCGATGCCGAAGTGGTCAAGGTTTATGAAACCGAGGGCCGCAACCGTGTCCTGCCTGTTCAGGCCCTGACCGCCACCGCCAGGGCCTATCGCAATCTCAAACGTTGGGATCAGGCCACCGAGGTCTACAACAAGGCCCTGGCGCTGGAGCCGAACAATGCCGACCTGCAACTGGGGCTGGCGCTCACTCAGGCTGATTCCGGCAAACCCGATGAGGCCGTGACCCGCGCCAAGGCATTGGTTGCCGCCAAGCCTGACGATCCATCCCGCCGTCTAGCACTGGGCTACGCCCTGACCCGCGCCGGCAAACAATACGACGCACTGTTCGAATACGATCAGGCCTTCACTCGTGCCGGCAACAAACCGGAAGTCGCCCGCGAATATGTGGTGGCCCTGCAAAAGGCCCGTCTGCCCGAGCCAGCACTGCGCCTGGCCAACCAGCGTCCGGGGCTGATCGATCCAGTGACCTTGCGTCGCCTCGAAGGCGACCTGGCTGCCGAACGCGTGCGCCTCGCCGAATTCGCCACCCGCAGCGAAAAAGAACGTTATGTGATCGCCGACCGCGCGTTGGCCGACTACGACAAGCTGCTCGCCACCTGGACTCCTGACGCCAGCGCCCACGATGACGTGACCCGCTGGCGCATCGACCGCATGGGCGCTCTCAAGGCCCGGGCGCGCACCGCCGACGTCATTACCGAATACCAGAAGCTGCAAGCCGAAGGCGTGAAGATTCCGACCTACGCCCTGCGCTGGGTGGCCGCGTCCTATCTGGACCAGCGGCAACCGGAAGTCTCCACCGACCTGTATCGCCAGGTGCTCTCGGCACCGGATGCCGATGCCGGTGATCGCCTCGAAGACACCACCGCGCTGTATTACTCGTTGCTGGAAAGCGACCGGGCGGAAGAGGCACGCAAGGTCGCCGAAGACCTGGCCAAAAACGAGAAACCGCGCGTCGAACTCAAGGGGCTGCCGATCGGCAATCCCAGCGACGACTGGATGGACGCGCAATTGCTGTCAGCCCAGGCCGCCGGCACCTACGGCGCGGACCTGCCTCATGGCGAGGACCGCTTGCAGACGCTGGTCGATCAGGCGCCGGGCAACGTTGGCTTGCGCCTGTCTCAGGCTGATCTGTACCTGGCGCGCCAATGGCCGCGTCGCGCCGAGAGTCAGCTCAAGGAAGTCGAGAGCATGGTGCCGCGTGACATGGGCCTGGAAGTCGCTCAGGCCCGCACCGCCATGACGCTTCAGGAATGGCGACAGATGGACGCGCTGACAGACGACGTCGTCGAGCGTTATCCGGACAACCGCCAGGTGCAGCGAGCGGCCCGCGAGCGTGAAGTGCATGACATGTCCGAGCTGCGCGTCGAAGCCTACGGCGGCAAGGCCAATGGCGGCAGCGGTGGCAATGCCGGCGCGGTCAGCGGCAGCCGGGACTTCGGCATCCAGAGCACGTTGTACAGCCCGCCGATCGATGAAGACTGGCGAGTGTTTGCCGGAATCGGTTACGCCACAGGTGATTTTGCCGAGGGCACCGGCAACCACCGCTTCCAGCGTGTCGGTCTGGAGCGACGCACCCGTGACATGACCCTTGAAGCGGAAGTCTCCAACCATTCCTACGGTTATGGCGACAAGCAGGGCGCCCGTCTGGCGATTGCCCGGGACATCAATGACAACTGGCAGTACGGCGGCAGCCTTGAATACCTGTCGGCCGACACCCCGTTGCGCGCGTTGAACAGCGACATCAAGGCCAACGGCGGCAGCGGGTTCATTCGCTGGCGCGCCAACGAAAGCCGAGAGTGGAAACTGTCGGTCAGCCCGTCGCACTTCAGCGACGGCAACAACCGCGTCGAAACCTTGCTGACCGGGCGCGAGAGCGTCTACAGCACCACTCATGTGCAGGTCGACGCCGGCCTGGAAGTCGCCACCAGCCACAACTCCAATTCCGAAGACGTGCCTTACTACAACCCGAAGGCGGACTTCAGCGTGATGCCGACGGTCAACGTCAACCACGTGCTCTACCACCGCTACGAAACCTCCTGGAGCCAGCAGTTCCAGGCTGGTGCGGGTACGTACAGCCAGCGTGACCACGGCACCGGCGGCATGGCGTTGCTGGGCTACGGCCAGCGCTATGCCTGGAACGACGTGTTCGAGGTGGGCGGTTTGTTCAGTGTGATCAACCGGCCCTACGACGGTGACCGGGAAACTGATCTGCGTCTGCTCGTCGACCTCACTTTCCGCTTCTAGAAGAGTTTGAAGATGCCTTTTATTTCGCGTTTCATCCTTCTGCTGGGAGTGCTGCTGGTCAGCGCTTGCGCCCAGCAAGCTCCGGCCTTCGCGCCGCCGTCCGAGCGCCCGGTGGCGGCCAATGAAAAACCATGGCCGAAAAACCACGTGCTGGGTATCGCCTATCACGACGTCGAGGATCGTGATCCCGATCAGGCCGTGGTGGCGGTGCGTACCGAGCGCATGATCGAGCAACTGGCGTGGCTGCGGGAAAACAACTACAAGCCGGTGACGGTCGATCAGATCATGGCCGCGCGCAAGGGCGGGCCGGAACTGCCGCCCAAGGCGATCCTGCTCAGCTTCGACGATGGTTATGCCAGCTTCTATACCCGCGTGCTGCCAGTGCTGCGCGCCTATAACTGGCATGCACTGCTGGCGCCGGTCGGCGTCTGGATCGACACACCGCTGAATCAGCCGGTGGATTTCGCCGGTACCCCGCGTCAGCGCTCCGACTTTTTGACCTGGGATCAGATACGGGAAATCTCGCAATCCGGCCTGGTGGAAATCGCTGCCCACACCGACGCCAGCCACAAAGGCATCCTCGCCAACCCGCAAGGCAACCTGCAGCCGGCGGCCGCGACCCGGCGTTATGATCCTGTGACCAAACGCTATGAGTCCGAAGCGGATTTCCAGGCACGTATCCGCACCGACGTGGCCACCATCTCGGAAAAGATCCGTAAGGCCACTGGCAAGAAACCACGGGTCTGGGTCTGGCCCTACGGCACGGCGGACGGTACTTCGCTGACCGTGGTCGGCGAACAGGGCTACGAAATGGCCCTGACCCTCGATGACGGTCTCGATGCCCTCGACAACCTGATGAGCAGCCCTCGGTTCCTGGTTGCGTCTGACCCGGATGGCGAGCACTTTGCCAACAGCATCGTAGCGGTGCAGTCCGACTCTCCCATGCGTGTGGTGCACGTAGACCTGGACAATGTTTATGACCCGGACCCGGCGCAACAGGAAGTCAACCTCGGCAAGCTGATCCAGCGCATGGCCGACATGGGCGCCAACACCGTATTCCTGCAAGCTTTCGCCGACCCGAAGGGCGATGGCTTGGTGCATTCGATGTACTTCCCCAACCGCCACTTGCCGGTGCGTGCCGATATTTTTGACCGTGTCGCCTGGCAACTGCGTACCCGGGCTCACGTGAAAGTGTTCGCCTGGATGCCGGTGCTGAGCTTTGCGCTGGACTCGAAACTGCCACGGGTCACGCGCTGGGATCCGAAGACCGGCACCACGTCGGTCGACCCGGATCAGTACAAGCGACTGTCGCCCTTCGACCCCGAAGTGCGACGGATCATCGGTGAAATCTACGAAGACGTGGCGCGCCTGACCTCGGTCGACGGCATTCTCTACCACGACGACGCCGTGCTGTCGGATTTCGAAGACGCCAGTCCCGAAGCGTTGAAGGCCTATGTTGCTCATGGTCTGCCGGGCTCGATTGCCGCCCTGCGTGATGATCCGGCGGCCATGCAGCGCTGGACCCGGTTCAAGAGCCGTTATCTGATCGACTTCACCAACGAACTGACCGCCAAGGTCCGCGCGATTCGTGGCCCGCAAGTGCTCACTGCACGCAACATCTTCGCCGAACCGATTCTAAACCCCGAGAGCGAAGCATGGTTCGCACAGAACCTTGACGACTTCCTCGTGAGCTACGACTGGACGGCGCCGATGGCCATGCCGCTCATGGAAAAACAGACCCATGCGCAATCCGGTCCGTGGCTCGAAGAACTGGTGGCGAAGATCAAACAGCGTCCCGGTGCGCTCGATCGCACGGTGTTCGAATTGCAGGCCCGGGACTGGACGAAAAAAGACCAGGCCGATATCGACGGTGCACAACTGGCCGACTGGATGGGCCGCCTCAAGCGTCAGGGCGCGACGAGTTTCGGCTACTACCCGGACAACTTCCTCGAGAACCTGCCGGACCTGAAAACCGTGCGGCCTGCGCTCTCCAACAAATGGAACCCATGACATGCTGGATAGACTGCTGGCCCTGCTTGTTCTGGCGATCGTCCTCGGCGTCCCGCTGGGGCTGATCTTCCTGGTCACCGGGCAATTCCTGATGGACTTCGTGTTTTTCTACCCGCTGTTCATGTCCGGGTTGTGGATTTCCGGTGGCCTGTATTTCTGGCTGCACTGGGAGCGGCACTGGCCGTGGAAGGACGACACGCTGCCGCCGCCGCTGGAAGGCGAACCGCTGATTTCGATCCTGATCCCTTGCTACAACGAGGGCGACAACGCCGCCGACACCATTCACGCGGCGCTGGCCCAGCATTACCCGAACATCGAAGTCATCGCGATCAACGACGGTTCCAAGGACAACACCGCCGAAGTGCTGGATGCGCTGGCCAAGGAAGACCCACGGCTGCGGGTACTGCACCTGGCGGAAAACCAGGGCAAGGCCGTGGCCCTGCGCATGGGCGCCATCGCTGCGCGCAGCGAATATCTGGTGTGCATCGACGGTGACGCGCTGCTGGCGCCGAACACCGCTGCTTACCTTGTGGCACCGATGCTCGACAACGCACGGTTGGGTGCAGTAACCGGCAACCCACGAATCCGCACGCGTTCGACATTGGTCGGGCGGGTCCAGGTCGGCGAGTTCTCGTCGATCATCGGGCTGATCAAGCGCACCCAGCGGGTGTTCGGGCGGATCTTCACTGTGTCGGGTGTGATCGTCGCGTTCCGCCGCACGGCATTAAACCGGGTCGGCTATTGGAGCCCGGACATGATCACCGAAGACATCGACATCAGCTGGAAACTGCAACTGGACCACTGGAGCATCTTCTACGAGCCCCGCGCGCTGTGCTGGATCCTGATGCCGGAAACCCTGGGCGGGCTGTGGAAACAGCGCCTGCGCTGGGCCCAGGGCGGTGCCGAAGTGCTGTTCAAGAACATTCGCGGCATCTGGCAGTACCGTCACCGTTACCTGTGGCCGCTGCTGTTCGAATACTGCCTGTCGACCGGGTGGGCGTTCACTTTCCTGTTGTCGGTGATTTTCTGGGTGATGGGCAAGTTCATGGTCATGCCTGAAGCGATCGCCGTGCATCACCTGATGCCGCCGGCGTTTACCGGGCTGCTGCTGGCCTTTGTCTGCCTGGTGCAGTTCGCGGTCAGCATCATCATCGACCGGCGCTACGAGCCAGGTCTGGGCAAGACCATGTTCTGGGTGGTCTGGTATCCGTTGGTGTTCTGGTTCATCAGCCTGCTGACCACGCTGGTCAGTTTTCCCAAGGTGCTGTTCGGCCAGCATCAGAAGCGTGCGCGTTGGGTCAGCCCGGACCGGGGTATCAAACCCGTCGGGGACGACGAAGAGGAGGTCATCAAATGAAAATCATCCGGACCCGCCAGCGACCATTCCTGGTGGTGGTCGATGTGATCCTCACGGTGCTGGCCTGGGTTGGCCTGCTGTATCTGTTGGTGCGCGGGCTGTGGCCGCTGATCGAAACCCATGCCGGCGGGCCGCGCATCGACAACTCGGCATTCGAAGCGCTGGGAACGTTGCAGATCTACCTGTGGGTGGCGCTGGTCAATGCCGTCATCCTGATTTCCTGGGCTCGTTATCAACAGCGCAAGAGCCGAAGTTTTGCTCAGCGTCGCCTGGCGGCTCCGGTGGTCGACGATGATGGCCTGAGCAAAAGCTTCAAGCTGTGCGATGACCGCCTGCAGAAACTTCGCAGTCCGGGTGTCATCACTATCCACAACAATCAGGACGGGGATGTCAGCCATGTGGTGCCGCACCTGTGGCCGGTGGAGCAGGCGGAATTGCCGCCGCCGCTGGCGCCGCTGGAGCATCCGCGGGTGATTTTTCTGCATGCCGAAGACGACGATAATCGTGAGCCGGTGAACCGTCTGTAAGCGCGGCGATACCAATGGGCGTCATTTGCCACTGCCACGGCACGAACGGTACAGCTATAGTCTGCAGGCCGAAGACGGCCCAACTGCACAAGGTGCTCCCGGAATGACCCGATTGACCTCTCTCAACCCTTGGCTGGCGGCCGTTGCCGTCGCCCTTTGCGTGCAGTTTCCCGCGCAGGCCCAGGAGCGCTTCACCCTCAGCATTCCCGGTGTTTCGGACAACCGTCTGTTCACCGCGGCGGCAGCCAGTGACGCCGCCGGTTGCGGCGGCAAGAACCAGTCGCCGGCGTTGAGCTGGAACGCTGGCCCGGCCGCGACCCAGAGCTACGCCATCGTGATGCACGATCCGGACGGCCAGAAAGGCCTCGGCGTCGATCACTGGGTTCACTACGGCATCAAGGCCACGACCCGGCAGATCCCGGCCGGGATTGGCACCAAGCCGACCTTCGAAGGCCTGGGTGGCACCAACAGCAAAGGCACGACCACCTATGTCGGCCCGTGCCCGCCGACCGGCGACAGTGCGCACCACTACATCATTCAGATCTATGCCCTGGACCTGGCCCCCGACGCCTTGCCGGCCGGTCTGACTCGCGCCCAACTGCTGGAAAAAATCAAAGGCCATGTGCTGCGCAACAGCAGTGCAGTGCGGCGTTATCACCGCTGAAAAAATTTCGGCGGCGTTTAACCCGGACTGAAAGGGCTGTCCGTCTCAGAGGTTGAATGGATCAATTCTTCCTCGAGGTCAGCCCCCATGACTCTTCCATCGACGCTTCTGCGACCCCTTGCTGCCGGCATGCTGTTGGCCGTCGCCGGTTGCGGCATTTCCTCCAGTCCGGAATCCGCTGCCGTACTGCCACCGGCGCAGCTCCCCTCGAAACCCGTGGTGCAGCAAGAAGTGGTCATGGCCGATCACTCCTTGGCCAAGCGCAGCGCGCTGGTGGCGCCGATGGCCAGTTTTGCACCGATCCCGGCCGGGGAAAGTTATCCACAGGACTATCGCGCTGAGCCGCGTGAGCAATACGAAACCCTGGCGGATAATCCGATCCACAGCGTTGCCGAAACGCCCGTTTCGACCTTCAGTGCCGATGTGGATACTGGCGCCTACGCCAATGTCCGCCGTCTGTTGAATCAGGGACGCCTGCCGCCGGAAGGCGCGGTTCGGCTGGAGGAGATGGTCAATTATTTTCCCTATGACTACGCGTTGCCCACTGACGGATCGCCGTTCGGCGTGACCACCGAACTGGCCGCGTCGCCCTGGAACCCGCACACCCGTCTGCTGCGCATTGGTATCAAGGCGTCCGACCGCGCTGTGGCGGAGCTGGCCCCGGCCAACCTGGTGTTTCTGGTGGATGTGTCCGGCTCGATGGACCGTCGCGAAGGGCTGCCGCTGGTCAAAAGCACCCTGAAGCTGCTGGTCGATCAACTGCGCGAGCAGGATCGCGTTTCGCTGGTGGTGTATGCCGGCGAATCCAGAGTCGTACTGGAGCCAACCTCCGGACGAGAAAAAGCGAAAATTCGCACAGCCATCGAGCAGTTGACTGCGGGAGGCTCGACCGCTGGTGCCTCCGGCATCGAGCTGGCCTACCAAATGGCGCAACAAGCCTTCATTCCCAAAGGCATCAACCGCATCCTGTTGGCCACCGACGGTGACTTCAACGTCGGCGTCAGCGACTTCGACAGCCTCAAGCAAATGGCTGTGGATAAACGCAAGACCGGGATTTCCCTGACCACCTTGGGTTTCGGTGTGGATAACTACAATGAACACCTGATGGAACAACTGGCGGATGCCGGTGACGGCAACTACGCCTACATCGACAACCTGCGCGAGGCGCGCAAGGTGTTGGTGGATCAGTTGGGTTCGACCCTCGCCGTGGTGGCGAAAAACGTCAAATTGCAGGTGGAATTCAACCCGGCGCAGGTCAGCGAATACCGGCTGCTCGGCTACGAAAATCGCGCGCTCAAGCGTGAGGATTTCAGCAATGACAAGGTCGATGCCGGCGAAATCGGTGCAGGGCATACGGTGACCGCGCTGTATGAAATTGTCCCGACAGGCGAGAAGGGCTGGCTGGAACCGCTGCGCTACGGTAAGTCGGAGCCGGCTGTTTCCGGGAAGAGCGGAGAATTGGCGATGCTGCGTGTGCGATATCAAAAGCCTGAAGGTGGGAAAAGTCTGCTGATCGAGCGGCCGATTGCCAGCCAGGTTGTGCCGGCCAGCGAAGACCTGAGATTCGCCGCCGCCGTCGCTGCGTTTTCCCAGCAACTCAAGGACGGCCGCTACACCGGTGACTTCAGCCTCAAAGACACCGAAGCGTTGGCCCGAGGTGCCCGTGGCGATGACCGCTTCGGCCTGCGCAACGAGTTCGTGCAACTGGTGGAACTGGCGCAGAGCTTGCGGACTTCGACCGCCTCCAATGCGCTGCCAAACGAGCGACGGGTTGAATAGTGAGCCGCCTGAAGGGGTTTATCAGCCAGCTGTTTGCCAGCGCAGACAGCCTTGAGGCCAGCAGCGACGAATCGCTGCTGGCCCGTTATCGCGAGGGCGACGGCAAGGCGTTCGAGATCTTGTACGCCCGTCACCGCCAGAGCCTGTACCGTTTCCTGCTCGGTTTGAGCGGCAAGCCGGAATTGGCCGAAGAGGTGTATCAGGAAACGTGGTTGAGCCTGATCCGCAGCGCCAGTCAGCCACAAGGTCGGGCGACTTTTCGTACCTGGTTGTTCCAGATTGCCCGCAACCGTCTGATCGATCACTGGCGCAAACACGGCGCCCATCAGCCGTTGCATGACAGCTACGACGAACAGACCCATGCGGTCAGTGACGATGCGAGCGACCCCGAACAACTGCTGAGCCTCAGCCGCGACAGCCTGCGCCTGGACAGCGCGCTGCAAACCCTGCCTGCCGACCAGCGCGAAGTGTTCCTGCTGCGCGCCCACGGTGACCTCGAGCTGGCGCAAATCGCCAGCCTCACCGAAACACCGCTGGAAACCGTCAAGAGCCGCTTGCGCTACGCCCAGCACAAACTGCGTCGGCTGCTGGCCGAGGAGGTATTGACATGACGGACACCCGCCAGACACCCGAAGAGCAACTGCTCAAGCATTATCGCGAGCAACAGCACGGCGAACCGCCGGCGAATCTCGACGCGCTGATTCTCAACGCCGCGCATCGCCAGATCCCGGCACTGAAGCCGAGCCTGTGGCAGCGCTGGCTCAAGGCCTGTCAGAGACCTCGCTACCAGGTAGCTTTCGCCAGTCTGGTCGGCATCGCGCTGATGCTGGCGCTGGTGCAACGCGCCCCGGAACCCGTGGCTCATTACGATTTCGCTCCTGCCGCCAAACCTGCTGCGCCACTGGCCCGCAAGGAGGCCATTGAATCCCGGACGTTGTCAGGCCCTGCTGGCGCGCTGTCCGCACCCGCGCCCGCTCCGATGACGGAAATGGCTGCGCCGATGCAAAGCGAGTCGATCAGCGCCGACAGGGCTGACGAAGCCAAAGTCGGCAAGCGCGCTGCCGCCCCGGCCAATGGCCTCGACGAGCAACTACGCGAGGTCCTGCGCCTGCGCGAATCCGGTCAATCACAAGCGGCGGATACGCTGTACAACAATCTGCACAAGCGTTACCCGAGCGTGAATCTGGACCTGCGCCTTGAACAAATCCGTCAGAACTGACCGGGTGATCTCTCAGCCATTTGGCATTGCCCCGCAAAAACGCGCACTATCAGGCCATTGCCGATGCGCTGGAGGATGCCGTGGCCCAAAAAATCGACCGCATCGCCCAAATGCTCAACTGCCCGGTGAAGGGTGAGGAACTGCGGCGAGCAGTGACCGAGAGTCGTAAGGAATTTCTTCTGGCGAAGCAGGCGGAAGAAGATCTGGAGGAAGACGTTCTTGATGATGAGTTGATCGAGGACGACGAAGACAATGATGAATACGATGAGTTTGACTGGACGACGGAGTGAGTCGCCAGTCAGCACCCACAAAAAAGCCCCAGACCTTACGGCCTGAGGCTTTTTCGTTTCTGTTCATGGCGCACCAGGCGGGATTCGAACCCACGACCCCTGCCTTCGGAGGGCAGTACTCTATCCAGCTGAGCTACTGGTGCAGCGGGCGCCATCATACCTAGGTCGGCTCGGGGCGTCCATGCCGGGTTTTGGTGCTGATTGTCAGTGCGCGTGTCGGTCGAAAGCGCTGCATTCCATAAAGCTGTAACGTCCTGCAAAAGGCTCGCTTGGCGCTTTGGCGGGACTGAACTAAGGTTTCGTTGCGACGCAGGCTTGTTGTTCGTTGATCTGAAAAGTCCGGCAAAAGCGGTGTTTTTGTTCTTTTTTTCGAACGACCTATTGTCCTTTACCCCCTTTGATCCTACGATCCGTTTGAGATTTCAAACGCTCTTTGATCGGGTGCCGAGCCGCACGTGTTTGCAACCGTGCACTCTTCAGGTGCTTCAGCCCGGTGAATGATTTCCCTGACGGCAGCCTTGCGAGGCGCCTTTCTACAATCATAATTTTGCTCCGCGCTGGCCGCGGTGCTGTTAAGGAAAGCCGACATGCAGCTTAAAGACACCCAGTTGTTCCGCCAGCAAGCCTTCATCGATGGCGCTTGGGTCGACGCGGACAACGGTCAGACGATCAAGGTCAACAACCCGGCCACCGGCGAAATCCTCGGCACCGTGCCGAAGATGGGCGCTGCCGAAACCCGCCGCGCGATTGAAGCCGCTGACAAAGCGCTGCCGGCCTGGCGTGCACTGACCGCCAAGGAGCGTGCAGGCAAACTGCGTCGCTGGTTCGAGCTGATCATCGAGAACCAGGAAGACCTGGCTCGCCTGATGACCCTGGAGCAGGGCAAGCCACTGGCCGAAGCCAAGGGCGAAATCGTCTACGCCGCTTCGTTCATCGAGTGGTTCGCCGAAGAAGCCAAGCGTATCTACGGCGACGTGATTCCGGGCCACCAGCCGGACAAGCGCCTGATCGTGATCAAGCAGCCGATCGGCGTGACCGCCGCCATCACCCCGTGGAACTTCCCGGCGGCGATGATCACCCGTAAAGCAGGCCCGGCCCTGGCCGCCGGTTGCACCATGGTGCTCAAGCCTGCATCGCAAACCCCGTTTTCCGCTTTCGCCCTGGCCGAACTGGCCCAGCGCGCCGGCATCCCTAAAGGTGTGTTCAGCGTGGTGTCCGGCAGCGCCGGCGACATCGGCAGCGAGCTGACCAGCAACCCGATCGTGCGCAAACTGTCCTTCACCGGCTCGACCGAAATCGGTCGTCAGCTGATGTCGGAATGCGCCAAGGACATCAAGAAAGTCTCGCTGGAACTGGGCGGCAACGCACCGTTCATCGTGTTTGACGACGCGGACCTGGATAAGGCCGTCGAAGGCGCGATCATTTCCAAGTACCGCAACAACGGCCAGACCTGCGTCTGCGCCAACCGTCTTTACATTCAGGATTCGGTCTACGACGCCTTCGCCGAGAAGCTGAAAGTCGCCGTTGCCAAACTGAAGATCGGCAACGGTCTGGAAGATGGCACCACCACTGGCCCGCTGATCGACGAGAAAGCTGTGGCCAAGGTGCAAGAGCACATTGCTGACGCCGTTGCCAAAGGCGCAACCGTGCTGGCCGGTGGCAAGCAGATGGAAGGCAACTTCTTCGAGCCGACCATCCTGACCAACGTGCCGAAAAACGCTGCGGTGGCCAAGGAAGAAACCTTCGGTCCGCTAGCGCCGCTGTTCCGCTTCAAAGACGAAGCCGAAGTGATCGCGATGTCGAACGACACCGAGTTCGGTCTGGCTTCCTACTTCTACGCTCGCGACCTGGGCCGTGTGTTCCGTGTGGCTGAAGCCCTGGAGTACGGCATGGTCGGCGTCAACACCGGGCTGATCTCCAACGAAGTCGCGCCATTCGGCGGCATCAAGGCTTCGGGCCTGGGCCGTGAAGGCTCCAAGTACGGCATCGAAGATTACCTGGAAATCAAATACCTCTGCCTGGGCATCTAAGCCTCGGTAGTAGATCGCTGTAAACGCAAAGGGCACGAGAGCGCTGTCCCTTTGCGTCGTTTCAAACCGGAATTTTCTCTGCGGCCGGGAACGCCGTGGCAGTCGATCATCGCATGCTGCCACCGCCGATTCCTCCCGCTTAATCCTTGAACCACGCCGCCCGATGAGCGGTGAATGAGGACTGTAATGAGCAAGACTAACGCTGACTTGATGGCCCGCCGTACCGCCGCTGTTCCACGTGGTGTTGGCCAGATTCACCCGATCTTCGCCGAGTCCGCGAAGAACGCGACCGTGACCGACGTTGAAGGTCGTGAATTCATCGACTTCGCCGGCGGTATCGCCGTGCTGAACACCGGCCACGTGCACCCGAAAATCATCGCCGCCGTGACCGAACAGCTGAACAAGCTGACTCACACCTGCTTCCAGGTACTGGCCTACGAGCCGTACGTTGAGCTGTGCGAAAAAATCAATGCTCGCGTACCGGGCGACTTCGCCAAGAAAACCCTGCTGGTGACCACCGGGTCCGAAGCCGTTGAAAACGCCGTGAAAATCGCTCGTGCCGCCACCGGCCGCGCTGGCGTGATCGCTTTCACCGGCGCTTACCATGGTCGCACCATGATGACCTTGGGTCTGACCGGTAAAGTCGTGCCTTACTCGGCCGGCATGGGCCTGATGCCAGGTGGCATCTTCCGCGCGCTGTACCCGAACGAGCTGCACGGCGTGAGCATCGACGACTCGATCGCTTCCATTGAACGCATCTTCAAGAACGACGCCGAGCCGAAAGACATCGCTGCGATCATCATCGAGCCTGTGCAGGGTGAAGGTGGTTTCTACGTCGCGCCGAAAGAATTCATGAAGCGTCTGCGCGCCCTGTGCGACCAGCACGGCATCCTGCTGATTGCTGACGAAGTGCAGACCGGCGCTGGCCGTACCGGCACTTTCTTCGCCATGGAACAGATGGGCGTTGCCGCCGACCTGACCACCTTCGCCAAATCCATCGCTGGCGGCTTCCCGCTGGCCGGTGTCTGCGGCAAGGCCGAATACATGGACGCCATCGCTCCAGGCGGCCTGGGCGGCACCTACGCCGGTAGCCCGATCGCTTGCGCCGCGGCCCTGGCCGTGATGGAAGTGTTCGAAGAAGAAAAACTGCTGGATCGCAGCAAGGCTGTCGGCGAGCGTCTGGTCACCGGCCTGAAGGCCATCCAGGCCAAGTACCCGGTGATCGGCGAAGTCCGTGCCCTGGGCGCCATGATCGCGGTCGAGCTGTTCGAAAACGGCGACAGCCACAAGCCAAACCCTACTGCCGTAGCAGCGGTGGTGGCCAAGGCACGCGACAAGGGCCTGATCCTGCTGTCCTGCGGCACCTACGGCAACGTTCTGCGCGTACTGGTTCCGCTGACCTCGCCTGACGAGCAACTGGACAAAGGTCTGGCGATCATCGAAGAGTGCTTCTCGGAGCTGTAAGCCCGGGCACTGTGTGATCGGATCGACAAAAAACCCGCTTCGGCGGGTTTTTTCATGCCCGGGAAACACTTGCGCGGTTTTCAGGTTGTACCGAAACGCCAGCATTGGCTAAGGTTCAAGCATTGCAAGGGAGGGCGAGCATGACTGCCGTCGAATTACCCGCTGTACCCCGGGTCCTGATTGCCGAGGCCGACCCATGGTCTCGTGACCTGCTCAAACAAGTTTTGCTCAACGTACGCTGCGATGCGCGGCTGGATCTGTGCGCCGATGGTCAGGAGGCGATGTCTCTGCTCGGCGAAGTGCCCTATGACCTGGCCATCGTTGACTGGGAGCTGCCCGGTGTCGATGGCTTGAGCGTGTTGCGCAGTGTCCGCCAGCGTAAACGCAATCCGCCGCTGCCGTTCATTCTGATGAGCAGCCGCAACGACAGCGCCAGCGTGCGCGAAGCCCTGCCATTGGCGCCGACGGCCTATCTGGCCAAACCCCTGAACATGGAAAGCCTGACGGAGCGTTTGCAGGGGCTGCTGCTCAATGCCGGCGAGGAAGTGTTCTGCGAAGTGCCTGCACTGGCGCCGGGCATGACCCTGTCGGTGTTCCTCGAGCGTCGTCGCGAGCAGGCCGACGGCGCGCCATTGATGACCGACGTGCAAGTGGCGGTCAAACGCAGCCTCCACCCCAATGGGCTGGATCTGAAGCTGCTGGAAGAGGAAATCCGCACCGACCCACAGATCACTGCGGTGTTGATCGCAGCGGCCAACAGCGCCGCTCAGCACCACGGCGCGGCTGTGCAGACACTGGCCCAGGCGCTGCATCGCCTGGGCACCGGGCAAAGCATGAACCTGATTCTTGGCCTGGCGCTCAAGCGCAGCGCCAGACTCAGCGATCCGTGCCTGGCGGACTACGCGGAGCGCTATTGGGGCCTGTCGCTGCACACCGCTGAATACGCGCGTACTCTGGCGCGTCTGCTCGATCTGGATCAGGAGCGCTGCTATTGCGCCGGGATGCTTCATCGTCTCGGCGATCTGGCACTGCTGCGTTGTTTGCAGGAGTGGAAGCAGGCCGGCGGCGAGCTGGATGAACTGGAAGAAGTCGGTGATGCGCTGGCGGAGTTCGGTGCCGCCTACGGTTCGGCATTGCGCACCCGCTGGCGCCTGCCACTGGAGCTGCGCGAGCTGATTGCCTCGGTCTACCAACTCGGTGGCGGGGTGTACTCCCGCGAAGCGCTGGTGATGAACATGGCGGCGCAGATGGCACGGCTGACCGAGCACGAGGGTGTTGAGGAGCTGGCGAAGAGTCGCACGGCGCGCTTGCTCAAGATCGGGTTGCCGGAGCTGATGCGGATGCGCAAATAGCGCTCGTCCCGCATCAGCGCGGTGTTCAGGCCGAGATGATCCGGTTCTTGCCCTGACGCTTGGCCTCGTACATCGCTGCATCGGCCCGGGCGAACAGACTGTCCAGGCTTTCGTCTTTCGGGGTGAGGCTGGTCAGGCCCTGGCTGACGGTGATGCCGAACACTTGTTCGCCGTGGCTGAAGCTCAATCGCTGGATTTCCTGTTGCAGCCGCTCGGCCACCTGCATCGCCATGTCCGGCGCACAGCCCGGAAAAACCGCAGCAAACTCTTCACCGCCAATCCGTCCGAACAGGTCGCCCCGGCGCAGCGAGGCACGCCCGCATTCGGCGATTCGTTGCAGCACGTTGTCGCCTTCCGGGTGACCGTAGGTGTCGTTGATCACCTTGAAGTCATCGATGTCCAGCAGCAGAAACGCCAGTGGCGCACCCTGCAGGCGGGCTTCTTCAAACTCGCGATTGGCGCATTCGAAGAAGTGTCGACGGTTGCTGCTCTGGGTCAGCACGTCGGTGGTGGCCAGGCGTTGCAACTCGGTTTCCATCTGCTTCTTTTCGGTGATGTCTTCAGCGATGCCGACGATGATCACCGGTTGTCCCGGTTCTTCCTGGCGGTTGATGAAGCATTTGTCGCTGATCCAGCGCACCTGGCCGTCGGCGTCGATGATCCGGTATTCGCGGTCTTCCACGGCGCCCTTTTGCAGCACTTCGGCAAGGCTGCGTTCGGCGTACTCGAGGTCGTCGGGGTAGATGCTGTCGCGCCACTGGTTGTAGTCGGCGAGCAGCAGGGCTGCCGAGCGGCCAAAAATTCGTTCATAGGCGGGGCTGACGTACAGCACCTGACGGGTTTCCCAGTTGAAGGCCCAAAGCACGGCGTTGACACTGACCAGCAGCGAGCTGAACAACTGTTCGCGTTCGCTCAGGCGCGCGACTTCGCCCTGGGCGTGCATCAATGCCATCAGGGTTTGCGCGGCTTCTGGCCACTGGGGAAGGGATGAGTCTTTTTGATTGTTGTTGACCATCGACACGGATCTCAAAGGGCGTGCCGATCAGTCGACAACGGCCACGGGACAACCCGCCGGGGGTGGCGAAGTGTCTTTGAGATAGGGGATCGGAGGTGAAGTTCCGAAGGGTGCGCCCGGGAACCGGGCGCACCGATCAACGGCATCAGACGGCGGCAGGGCGTAGCGAGTAGGTCTTCAATTGGTTGGCGAATTCGCGCAGGGACTGGATGCCACTGGCCTCGGCCTCGTGAACCCATTCCTTGATGGCCGCGAGCATGTCGTGGCCATTTGCGCTGGTCTTGACCCAGATCTGCTGCAGGGCCAGGCGTTTCTCGTAGATTACCTTCAGCGCCTGACTGTGCTCGAGCATGTTCTGGATGCGCGCGTGGTGGCGATCCTCCAGCAGGCTGGTTTCACGGGATAGCAGACGCTTGGCGCGGTGGAACTGGTGGCGTACCGAATGATCGACCTTGTCCAGCTCCTGCTTGACCAGCGGTCCGATCACCAGCTTGCGGTACTGGGCCATGATCTGGAAACGGTTGTTGAGGATCGCCATGGCGGTGTCCATGTCCAGGCTGCCCTTGCCTTCGACGCGGTGAGCGATCGGCGCGACCCGCTGCACCTTGGCCAGGCGCAGGAAGCTGAAGATCTGGATCCAGGCCCAGCCGAGGTCGAATTCCCACTTCTTGACCGACAGCTTGGCCGAGTTGGGGTAGGTGTGATGGTTGTTGTGCAGTTCTTCGCCGCCGATCAGGATGCCCCATGGCACCAGATTGGTCGCGGCATCGCGACATTCGAAATTGCGGTAGCCGATGGCATGGCCGAGACCATTGACCACGCCGGCCGCCCAGACCGGAATCCACATCATCTGGATTGCCCAGATGGTGATGCCGATGGTGCCGAACAGCAGCAGGTCAACGACCGCCATGATTGCAATGCCCAGCAACCGGTAGCGGCTGTAGAGGTTGCGCTCGATCCAGTCTTCCGGGCAGTTTTTGCCGTAGATGCGCAGGGTCTCGGCGTTCTGCGCTTCCTCGCGGTACAGCTCGGCACCTTTGCGCAGGACGGTAGACAGACCTTTGACGACCGGACTGTGCGGGTCATCCTCGGTTTCGCATTTGGCGTGGTGCTTGCGGTGGATGGCCGTCCACTCACGGGTGTTCTGCGCGGTGGTCAGCCACAGCCAGAAACGGAAGAAATGCTTCAGGCCGGCATTCAGCTCCAGGGAGCGATGGGCCGAGTAGCGGTGCAAGTAGACCGTGACGGCAACGATCGTCACATGGGTCATCAGCAGGGTGACGGCGACCAGTGACCAGGCCGACAAGCCAAGAAAACCTTCGTACCACATAGGCTATAGGGCCCTCGATAGAGAAAAAACAGCCGTTGCATTATCACCAAGCACACAGATAAAACCAGTCGCCCTTTCAGATAAGAGATGGCTGGATGTTTCTTGACCTATAATCCCGACATTTTTGTAGGGACATGGACGGCCGAATGTCTGCCACATACCGCGATGCCTTGCGTGCAGCGCTGCTTTACCTGGTTCTTGCCGTTGTCTGGCTGCAAGGCATTGGCTATTTATTGAACAGTTTCTTCGATAGCTCTGATCAGTTGCTGCGTTGGCAACTGATCAACGGCTATGCCTTTGTGGTGTTCAGCGCCGGTTTGATCTTTCTTGCCCGGGCGCGCCTGTTCGAATGCCTGGGCATCGGTGCACGGTTGCGTGAGCGCCAGGCCGATCGTGAACGCCTGCGTCAGGCGGCTGCGGTGTTCGATTGCACCCGCGAAGGTGTGCTGGTCACGGACCGACAGGGGCTGATCGTGCACGTCAATCGCGCGTTCATGGAGATCACCGGTTATCAGCGCGATGAAGTCATTGGCCAGCAGCCCAGCCTGTTCAAGTCCGGTCATCATCCGCCGGGTTTTTATCAGGCGATGTTCGCCACGTTGCAGGCGCAGGATGAATGGAGCGGCGAGATCTGGAACCGGCGCAAGAGCGGTGAAATTTATCCACAGTGGCAAACCATCCGGGTGATTCGCGATGAGGACGATCGGCTCAGTCATTACGTCGCGGTGTTTTCCGACATCAGCGCGATCAAGGATTCCGAACACGAACTCAAGCACCTGGCTCACCACGATCCGCTGACCGACCTGCCCAATCGCCTGCTGTTCAGTGATCGCGCCGAACAGGCACTGGCTTCGGCACAGACCCACAAGCGCGGCTGCGCACTGCTGATGATCGACCTCGATCACTTCAAACTGATCAACGACAGTCTCGGCCACAACATCGGTGACCGTTTGCTCAAGGCGGTTGCTGTGCGTTTGCAGGCGCTGTTCGGATCGGGCATCACCCTGGCGCGGCTGGGTGGCGACGAGTTCGCGGTGTTGATGGAAAGTTGTCCACAGCCGGCGCAGGCCGCTGCACTGGCCCAACGGATTCTCGATGCACTCAAGGAGCCGTTCTGCCTCGACGGCCACGAATTGTTCATCAACGCCAGCCTCGGCATCAGCCTGTTTCCAAGTGATGCGCTGAGCGCCGAACAGCTGTTGCGCAACGCCGATGCGGCGTTGTTCAAGGCCAAAAGCAGCGGCCGCAACGGCTATGCGTTGTACACCGAAGAACTCACGGCTCATGCCCAGCAACGGGTCGAGATTGCCTTCGAATTGCGCCGCGCGCTGGAGCAGCAGGAGTTGCGGGTCTATTACCAGCCCGTCCACGACCTGCAGACCAGTCGCCTGATCGGCGTCGAGGCGCTGGTGCGCTGGGAGCATCCGCAGCGGGGGCTTGTGTCACCCGCGGAGTTCATCCCGATTGCCGAGCGCACCGGGATGATTTCGGAAATCGACGCCTGGGTCATGCAGCAGGCCTGTCGACAGATGTGCCAATGGCAGCGGGCCGGGGTAGTGCTGTCGTTTGTCGCGGTTAACGTGTCGTCGCGGCTGTTCGCCCGCCGCGAGCTTTATCAACAGGTGGCGCAGGTGCTGCACGATACCGGTCTGGACCCGGCCTATCTGGAACTGGAAGTTACCGAGAGCGCGGTGATGGATGATCCGGAAGTCGCGCTGGAACAGATGCATCGTCTGCGCGAGCTGGGCATTCGCCTGGCCATCGATGACTTTGGTACCGGTTATTCGTCGCTGCTGCGGCTCAAGCGCCTGCCGGTGCAGAAGCTCAAGATCGATCAGGGCTTCGTCGCCGGACTGCCGTGGGACGAGGACGATGCGGCAATCGTCAGGGTGATCATCGCTTTGGCCCGCAGCATGGGCATGCAGGTGCATGCCGAGGGCATCGAGCAGGCCGAGCAGGCGGCATTCCTGCTGGAGCAGGCGTGCGATCTGGGGCAGGGCTACTGGTTCGGGCGGCCGGTGCCTGAAGCTCAGATCGACTGGGCCAGAGCGCCGGCAATCGGCTGAAGGATATGCGCAGCGGGTTTGTGAACGGGCAAATCCGCCGCAACCCCTTGCTGCATCACATAATGTTTTCCAGTTATATAAACATTCTTAAATAGTCTTTTTAAGAATATCTGCGCCTCTCTTATATTGCTCCCACGCCGAACGCAGTGCCGCCCACTGCCAGGCATATCCCATACAAAGGAGCAGCACCATGAGCGCATCCCTGCGTAGCGTTGACGGTCAGGACGAAACCACCATCTTGCGCGAAATCCAGAGCGCCTTGCGCGATCTGCGTTTCGGCGCGGTGGAAATCACTGTGCACAACGCCCAAGTGGTCCAGATCGAACGCAAAGAGAAATTCCGTCTGCAGCAACCGGGTAACAAGCCGGCCTGATTCGTAGTCTGCGGCAGCTCCTGCGGGGAGCTGTTGGCAGAAGCTGCCACAGGCTGCGGTCGTTGAATGAGCAACCCGATTCCAGCAATACATAAGAAAAAGCCACCACCAAGAATTCCAGGAGCTTTCACCATGTCGTCGATTCGCCGTTACGCTTTGGCCGCCCTGGCCAGTGCTGTGTTTGCCGGTTCCGCGGTTGCCAAGGATTACGAATTGCTCAACGTTTCGTATGACCCGACGCGCGAGCTGTATCAGGATTACAACGCCGAATTCGTGAAGTACTGGCAGGCAGAGCATGCCGGCGACACCGTGAAAATCCAGCAATCCCACGGCGGTTCGGGCAAGCAGGGCCGTGCGGTGATCGACGGTCTGCGCGCCGACGTCGTGACCCTGGCACTGGCCGGCGACATCGACGAAATCGCCAAGCTCGGCAAGACCCTGCCGGCCGACTGGCAGAAGCGTCTGCCGGACGCCAGCACCCCGTACACCTCGACCATCGTGTTCCTGGTGCGCAAGGGCAACCCGAAAGGCATCAAGGACTGGGGCGACCTGATCAAGAACGACGTCTCGGTGATCACGCCGAACCCGAAAACCTCCGGCGGTGCACGCTGGAACTTCCTCGCGGCATGGGCCTACGGCCTGAAAGCCAACGGCGGCAACGAAGCGAAAGCCAAGGAATACGTACAGACCCTGTTCAAGCACGTTCCGGTCCTGGACACCGGCGCCCGTGGCTCGACCATCACCTTCGTCAACAACGGTCAGGGTGACGTGTTGCTGGCCTGGGAAAACGAAGCCTTCCTGGCGCTGAAAGAAGACGGCGGCAAGGACAAGTTCGACATCGTCGTGCCTTCGCTGTCGATCCTCGCCGAACCTCCGGTGGCCGTGGTCGACAAGAACGCCGAGAAGAAGGGCAACGAGCAGATCGCCGAAGCCTACCTCAAGCACCTGTACAGCCCGGCCGGCCAGGAAATCGCGGCGAAGAACTTCTACCGCCCGCGTGACAAGGACGTGGCCGCCAAGTACGCCCAGCAGTTCCCGAAACTGGAGCTGGTGACCATCGACAAGGACTTCGGCGGCTGGAAAACCGCACAGCCGAAATTCTTCAACGACGGTGGCGTGTTCGACCAGATCTATCAGGCGCAGTAATCTGAAATAGGTCATAAACGAGCCCCGATTTAACCGTCGGGGCTTTGTGCGTTCTCAAACCAAGGACTTTTATGTCGCGTCGTATCTCCCCCGTCATACCCGGCTTCGGGCTGACGCTGGGCTACACCTTGGTGTACCTCAGCCTGATTGTGCTAATCCCGCTGGCGGCGATGTTCGTCCACGCCGCCCAACTCACCTGGGATCAGTTCTGGACGATCATCTCCGCGCCCCGTGTTCTCGCCGCATTGAAGCTGAGCTTCGGCACCGCGCTGTGCGCCGCGATCATCAACGGCATCATCGGCACGTTGCTGGCCTGGGTGCTGGTGCGCTACACGTTCCCGGGGCGCAAGGTGATCGATGCGATGATCGATCTGCCGTTCGCCCTGCCGACCGCGGTGGCCGGTATTGCGCTCACTGCGCTGTACACGCCGACCGGGCTGGTCGGGCAATTTGCCGCCGACCTCGGTTTCAAGATCGCCTACACCCCGCTCGGGATCACTCTGGCGCTGACCTTCGTGACCCTGCCGTTCGTGGTGCGCACGGTGCAGCCGGTGTTGGCCGACATTCCCCGTGAAGTCGAAGAAGCGGCGGCGTGCCTCGGTGCCAAGCCGCTACAAGTGTTCCGCCACATCTTGCTGCCGGCACTGTTGCCAGCCTGGCTGACCGGTTTTGCCCTGGCGTTTGCCCGGGGCGTCGGCGAGTACGGTTCGGTGATTTTCATCGCTGGCAACATGCCGATGAAAACCGAGATCCTGCCGCTGCTGATCATGGTCAAGCTCGATCAATACGACTACACCGGCGCCACTTCCATCGGCGTGCTGATGCTGGTGGTTTCCTTCGTCCTGTTGCTGCTGATCAACTTGCTGCAGCGGCGCATCGAAACCCCATAAGGAGGCGCGAACCATGTCCCAATCGTCTATTGCGGCCGCTTCCTCGGCCAACGCCGCCCGCCGTGGCAGCGCGACTTCGCGCAGAGTGCTGATCGGCCTCGGCTGGCTGATTTTCTTCCTGTTCCTGCTGCTGCCGCTGTTCATCGTGGTGTCGCAGGGTTTGAAAAACGGCCTCGGTGCATTCTTCACCGCGATCTTTGAACCGGATGCCTTGTCGGCGCTGAAACTCACCGTGATCGCCGTGCTGATTTCGGTGCCGCTGAACCTGGTGTTCGGTGTCAGCGCCGCGTGGTGCGTGAGCAAATACTCGTTCCGTGGCAAGAGTATGCTGGTGACGCTGATCGACCTGCCGTTCTCGGTCTCGCCGGTGATCGCCGGTCTGGTCTACGTGTTGATGTTCGGCGCCCAGGGCCTGTTCGGGCCGTGGCTGCAGGATCACGACATCCAGATCGTCTTCGCCCTGCCGGGCATCGTGCTGGCGACGATCTTCGTCACAGTGCCGTTCGTGGCCCGTGAGCTGATCCCGCTGATGCAGGAACAAGGCACTCAGGAAGAAGAAGCCGCGCGCCTGCTCGGTGCCAATGGCTGGCAGATGTTCTGGCATGTGACCGTCCCCAACATCAAATGGGGCCTGATCTATGGTGTGGTGCTGTGTACCGCACGGGCCATGGGTGAGTTCGGCGCGGTGTCGGTGGTTTCCGGGCACATTCGCGGGGTGACCAACACCTTGCCGCTGCACGTCGAGATCCTCTACAACGAATACAACCACGTGGCCGCGTTCGCTGTGGCGAGCCTGTTGCTGATCCTGGCGCTCTTCATCCTGCTGCTCAAGCAGTGGAGCGAAAACCGTATCAACCGCCTGCGCGCCAGCGCCGCGGAGGAATAGTTCATGTCAATCGAAGTGCGTAACGTCAGCAAGAATTTCAATGCGTTCAAGGCGCTGGACAACATCAGCCTGGATATCCACAGCGGTGAACTGGTGGCGCTGCTCGGCCCGTCCGGCTGCGGCAAGACCACCTTGCTGCGCATTATTGCCGGTCTGGAAACCCCGGATAACGGCAACATCGTGTTCCATGGCGAAGATGTGTCCGGCCATGACGTGCGTGATCGCAACGTCGGTTTCGTGTTCCAGCACTACGCCCTGTTTCGCCACATGACTGTGTTCGACAACGTCGCGTTCGGCCTGCGCATGAAACCGAAAAACCAGCGCCCGAGCGAGAGCCAGATCGCGACCAAGGTTCACGAGCTGCTGAACATGGTGCAACTGGACTGGTTGTCGGATCGTTATCCGGAGCAACTGTCCGGCGGCCAGCGTCAGCGTATCGCTCTGGCTCGCGCCCTGGCGGTAGAACCGAAAGTGCTGTTGCTCGACGAGCCGTTCGGCGCCCTCGACGCCAAGGTGCGTAAAGAGCTGCGTCGCTGGCTGGCGCGTCTGCACGAAGACATCAACCTGACGTCGGTGTTCGTGACCCACGACCAGGAAGAGGCGATGGAAGTGGCCGACCGCATCGTGGTGATGAACAAGGGTGTGATCGAACAGATCGGCTCACCGGGCGATGTTTACGAAAACCCGGCCAGCGATTTCGTCTATCACTTCCTCGGCGACTCGAACCGTCTGCATCTGGGCGATGACAATCACGTGCTGTTCCGCCCGCACGAAGTGTCGCTGTCGCGGCATGAGCTGGAGGATCACCACGCCGCTGAAGTCCGCGATATCCGGCCGTTGGGTGCGACCACACGGGTAACGTTGAAGGTAGAAGGCCAGACGGATCTGATCGAGGCGGAAGTGGTGAAGGATCACGACAGCCTGACCGGATTGGCGAAGGGGGAGACGTTGTTCTTCAAGCCGAAGGTCTGGCAGAAAGTCGCCAGCCTCTAAAACCATCGCTCGTTCCCACGCAGAGCGTGGGAACGAGCGAATCAGCCTGTGGTTCAGACAGCCGCACGGTTCGGATTGACCCGCACCACACCCGCCCGCGCCTCGATCTGCTCTTTCAGCTCATGCCGCATCCCCAGCATGAACGCCAGTTCGGCCACCACAAACAGCGGCCCGACAATCAACCCGCTCAAGTCATCCACAAACGCCGGTTTGCGCCCTTCATAGTGGTGCCCGACAAACTGGATCGCCCAGCCGATCACAAACATCGCCAGGCCTGCGCTCAGCCAGACCAGGGTGCTCTGCTGCGCCAATACATGCCCGGTCCAGACCGACAACCCCATCAGTACTGTCATCAACACACCGAGTTTCAGTTCCAGACGCAGGTAAAACCACGCCGAAGCGAGGGCGGCAATTACCGCCGGGGAAATCCACAATCCGCCCACCGACCATTCCGGCCGCGACAACAGCACGGCCACCGCCACCACAATCAGCGGAATCCCGATAAAGTGGCTGGCGATGTTGCGCGGGTCACGGTGGTAAGCGGCGTATTGACTCAAATGATCGACGAGGCTTTTCATTGTTGTTCCTCCTGTAGGGTGATCGAATCATGCCCCGGGTTCACGGTTCGCTCTGTCAGGCAGGCGACAATCTTTAGGAGAACGCATGGATAGGGTCTGGCGCGAGCGCCTGCTGACCGGGCAATGGTTCAGTCATCTGCCTTTGTCTTTTCAGGATAGTCTGCTGGCGGCGGCCAAGGAGCGGCGGCTGGCGGCGGGGCAGCGGCTGTTCCAGCGCGGCGATGCGCCGTGCGGGCTGTACGCGGTGCTCGACGGCGCAGTGCGCATCGGCGCGGTCAGCGAGCAAGGCAAGGAGGCGTTGCTGAGTCTGGTGGAGGCGCCGCACTGGTTCGGCGAAATCTGCCTGTTCGACGGCCAGCCCCGCACCCATGATGCTTACGCGGTCGGCCCGTGTCTGTTACTGAATATCCCGCAAGCCACACTGCTGAAACTGCTCGACGAACACCCCGTTTACTGGCGACATCTGGCGTTGTTGATGAGCCACAAACTGCGCCTGACCTTCATTAATCTCGAACAGCTGAGCCTGCTGCCGGCCCCGGCGCGTCTGGCCCATCGCTTGCTGATGATCGCCGAAGGCTACGGCGAACTCGACCCGCCTCGCCGGGTGCTGCAACTGCCCCAGGAGCAACTGGCGTCGATGCTGTCGTTGTCGCGGCAGACCACCAATCAAATCCTCAAGGATCTGCAGGGGCAGGGGATTATCGGGTTGGCTTACGGGGAGATCGAGATCCTTGATGCGGTCAGATTGAGGGCTCTGGCAACGATCTGAAGCTCATAGTATGAAATAGGCTAGACTTGCTGAGATTGCATTAAATGCGATGCATAAATTAATAAATGTGCGCTATGCACTGTAAACAATGCAGGTTCGTGCAATGGAACAACTCGGTGAATTGATCAGAAGCCTTCGAAAAGCGCAAAACCTTTCACAGCAGGCTTTGGCTCAACAATATGGCATGAGCCGCGCGACGATCTCAGGGATAGAAAACAATACGGTTTCTGAGATAGGTCTGCGTAAGGTCGAAGCGATCCTCAATGGTTTTGGTTACGAACTCACCGCAGTGCCCCGACAATCGCGACGCCCAACGCTGGATACTTTGCAGCAGGTGAACTTCCATGACTGAGTCTCCCGACAGATTGCACATCTGTGTCGGTGGTCACGCGGTCGGAACACTCGGTCGCGGGCAGGCTCGATTGGATAGCGTCTTCAGTTACAGAGAAGATGCCAAAGCTGAAAACGCAGTGTCTCTGACGATGCCGACCCGCCTGGAAAGCTATGGCTGGGAGCGTGGTATCCATCCGGTCTTCGAGATGAACCTGCCCGAAGGTGCACTGCGTGATGAGTTGGTCCGTCGCTTCAGCAAAGCGGTCCGCGGCTTTGACGATTTTGCCTTGTTGGCAATCGTCGGTCCGCATCAACTGGGTCGGTTGGCAATTGCCAGTGCACCGGCGATAGATCACCCACCCGAAACATCATTGGCCGATTTACTGGTCCACGATGGTGCCCAAGGTCTGTTCGAGGATCTGTTGCAAGCCTATGGTCAGTACTCAGGGGTGTCAGGCGTGCAACCCAAAGTATTGGTGCGCGATTGTGCCGCTGCCGTCGATCGCTTGACTCATCGGAGTTCTACACACTTGGTGAAAGCCTTCCGTGCTGATGAGTATCCGGAACTCGCGACCAACGAATTTTTCTGTATGTGTGCTGCGCAATACTGCGGTCTCGAGGTGCCGAAGTTTGAGCTCAGTGCTCATGGCAAGTTTTTGGTAGTTGAGCGATTTGATTTGAGTGATACGGGCTATTTAGGTTTCGAGGATTTCTGTGTGCTCAACGGCTGGCCATCAAGAGCCAAGTACGACGGTTCTTACGAAGGTGCTGCTCGACAGATCAAGGCATTTGTATCACCAAAGCTGCTCGGCCAGGCGCTGGAAGCTTTTTTCAAGATTGTGGCGTTGTCAGCAGGATTGAAAAACGGCGACGCCCATCTGAAAAATTTCGGCGTGCTTTATGAAAATTGCGGCGAACAGTCCTCAATCAGGCTGGCACCGGCCTACGACATCATCACCACTTCGGTTTATATCAAGAACGACAGCATGGCGTTGCTGCTAGGCGGCTCGAAGGCTTGGCCAAAGTACAAAGTGCTGATGCGTTTCGGTCGTACAGCATGCAATTTGACGGAGGCCCGTTGTAATGAATTGCTGCAACAAGTTGCTCAAGGCATGCAGGCGGCGATGGTCGACATGTCAGAGTACATCCAACACCATCCCGAGTTTGGAGAGGTAGCTGCTGCAATGATCGAGCAGTGGTCGTCAGGAATAGAGCGCAGCTTGATAAAAGGTTGAAACTCAACGCAACTGATCCCGAAACTGCCCCGGCGTCATTCCCGTCCAGCGCTTGAACGCGCGGCTGAAGCTGCTCGTATCGGCAAACCCCAACAGATAACTGACCTCACTCAGCGAGCATTGCGGATCGCGCAGGTGCAGCAGCGCGAGGTTCTCGCGGCTTTCATTCAACAGTGTGTCGAAGCGACAACCCTCGTCGGCCAAATGCCGTTGCAGGCTGCGCAGGCTCAGGTGCAGGGCCTGGGCGATGCGTTCGGCGCTGGGTTCGCCTTCGGGCAATTGCTCTTCGATGGCGTCGCGTACCTTGCGCTCCCAGGTCAGCGGCTTGAGCTGGGCGAGGGTGCGTTTGAGCACGGCTTCGTTGTGTTCGGCCAGTTCCGGGTTGGCGTCGTCGAGGTGGCTGTCGAAGTCGGTGAGGGCGAATTCGATGCGGTCTTCTTCGGCGGAAAAATGCACCGGCGAGCGGAACACCTTGTGCCATTGATGCGCATCGGCAGGTTCCGGGCGACGCAGGTACACAGCCAGCGGCGCGTAGTCGCGGCCCAGGCGATTGCGGCACGTGCGCACGTAGATTGCGGCAAAGGCGTCGATGGCCTCGAAGGCCGGGGCCGGGTTGTCGGCCGGGATTTTCAGGCGAAACCGGTAGCGATCTTCGCTGCGGGTCAGCTCCAGCTCCAGCGCGTCGCTGACCACCTGGTGATAACGCACGATCCGCTCGAACACCTCCCGCAGGCTGCCGCTGGCCACCAACGCATAGCCCAACGCGTGAAATGTCGTGGGGCTGACGAATCGCGACACCCGCAAGCCGATTGCCGGATCACCGCTGACCTGCACCGCGATTTCCCACAGGCGAGTGGTTGCGGACAACGGGTAACGGGCGTTCGGGTCGTCCATCAGTTGTGGATCGAGCCCGGCCTGCTGGCACAGGGCAGTGCTGTCCAGCCCCAGCGCGTCGAGTTGCTTGCGCAGGGCACGGGTCCAGCTGGCGAGAGAAGTCGGTTCCTTCATGCTGATTGGCGCTTCCGGTCAACAGGTTGGCGTTCTCGGCTACCGCGTCCGGACCCTGCGCGGGGCAGGATGCGAACATCAATAACCAGAGGATGGAAGCATGGACCGTACTTCTGCAAGTCCCCAGCGACACAATGCTGCCCAGCGATCAGCGCATATTCGTGAAGTGGTGCTCGCCAAAGGCGTCGAGCTGCGCGAGCGCTACCCGATTCTCAACCATCAGGACGCCCTCGGTGCTGGGATTCTGGCCTTCGCTCTGGCCGGGATGATCGGTTCGGCGGCGCTCTATATCACTGGGCACATGGCGTGGTGGGTGTGTCTGTTGCTCAATGCGTTTTTCGCTTCGCTGACCCATGAGCTCGAACACGACCTGATCCACAGCATGTATTTCCGCAAGCAGCGCGTACCGCACAACCTGATGATGGGGCTGGTGTGGCTGGCGCGGCCGAGCACGATCAACCCGTGGATCCGCCGGCATCTGCACCTCAATCATCACAAGGTCTCCGGCACTGAAACCGACATGGAAGAACGGGCGATCACCAACGGCGAACCCTGGGGTTTTGCGCGGTTGCTGATGGTCGGCGACAACGTAATGTCGGCGTTCATCCGCATGCTGCGGGCCAGGACCTGGACGCACAAGTTCAGCATCATCAAGCGTTCGCTGAAGGTCTACGCGCCGCTGGCGCTGGTGCATTGGGGCGCTTGGTACGTATTTCTCGGCTTCCATGTGGCCAACGGCATCGCTTACTTGATGGGCTCGCCGATCGAGTGGTCAGCGACCACGTTGTCGGTGATGCAAGTGATCGACATAGCCGCTGTGGTCATCATCGGGCCGAACGTGCTGCGCACCTTTTGCCTGCACTTCATCAGCTCGAACATGCATTACTACGGCGACATCGAGCCGGGCAATGTGCTTCAGCAGTGCCAGGTGTTGAATCCATGGTGGTTGTGGCCGTTGCAGGCGTTCTGTTTCAACTTCGGCAGCAGTCACGGGATTCATCATTTTGTGGTGAAGGAGCCGTTCTACATTCGCCAGCTGACGGTGCCGGTGGCGCACAAGGTGATGCGGGAGATGGGGGTTCGGTTCAACGATTTCGGGACGTTTGGGCGGGCGAACCGGTTTGTTCGCAAGGAAACGGTAGTACGGAAAGAAGTGCAGACGGCTCAGGTTTGAAGGTATTCGAAGCTATCGCCGGCCAACCGGCGATAGCGTTGTATCCGTCATCGTCAATCCGGCTGAAACGGCGACTCACTCAAAATCACCCCGGTCTCCTCCACATACCGCTGCCAATGCTCGATCAGCGCTTCAAGCTTCTGCGGCTGGCTCGACGCCAGGTCGTGAATCTCCCCCGGATCACTCCCTAGATCGTAAAGCTGCCAGGTCGCCGGCCCCACTGGCCCGGGGATCCACACCGCCTTCCACTGCCCCTGTCGAATCGCCCGACGCCCGAATAATTCCCAGCCGGTGACGGTGTGTTCGTCATGCACCTGCGCTGTCTCGCCGGACAAGAACCCCAGCCATGATTTACCGCGCAACGGCGCCACCGGTTTGCCGTGCCACTGCTTGCCCGGATGCCGCACGCCGGCCAGATCGAGAATGGTCGGCGTGATGTCCATCACCGTGCCGAAACCATGGCTGATCTGCCCTTTCAGCGGCAGCTGCGGATAGTGCAACAGTGCCGGAACGCGAATCCCGCCCTCGGTGGTGAACGCCTTGAACAGGCGTGACGGTGCGGTCGCCACCTGCGCCCAGTTCGGCCCGTACCAGACGTAGGAATTGGCGCGGCCGATATTGTCGAGGCTGTTGTCGTAATGCTGGTTCAGATAGGTCAGCAATTCCGGGCCGAACTTGGGGAAGGCCTCCAGCAGTGCGCCTTCGGCACCGTTGTCGGACATGAACAGGATGAAGGTGTTATCGAGCTGGCCCTGCTGGCGCAGGTAATCGACGACGCGACCGATGTTCCAGTCCATGCGCTCGACCATCGCCGCGTAGACCTCCATCGCCCGGGCGGAAATCCGTTTTTGTTCATCGCTCAGCGCTTCCCATTGCGCGGTCAGCTGGATCAGTGGATGCGGCTCGACATCCGGCTCGATCAATCCCAGCGACTTGAGTTTTTCCAGTCGCTCGAGGCGCAGCACTTCCGGCCCCGCGTCGTAGCGGCCACGGTATTTTTCGACGATATCGGCGGGCGCCTGCAACGGCCAGTGCGGCGCGGAAAACGGCAGGTACGCGAAGAACGGCCGGCTCTGATCGCGCTCCTTGAGGTACTGCAACAGCTTGTCGCCGAAAGCGTCGGAGGAATAGAAATCCTTGGGCAACTCGTCGATGAAAGTGTCGTCTTCGATGTACAGCGCCGGGGTGGATTTCAGCAATCCCGGCGTGTGTTCATCGTAGGTCGGTTCGAATCCGTAGTGGTTCGCGGCGCCGGGCAGCAGCGAGAACGAGCGCTCGAAGCCACGGGCGTGGGGCGCCAGTTCGGCGGTCAGGCCCAGGTGCCATTTACCGCTCATCAAGGTCTGGTAGCCGGCCTCGCGCAGCAACTCCGGCAGCGCGACGACACGGTCGTTGAGGTAACCCTCGTAACCCGGTTTGCCGATCAGCTCCGGGGTCAGCGCTTCGGCCATGGTGCCGATGCCGGCGATGTGGTGGTCGGTGCCGGTAAGCAGCATCGAGCGGGTCGGTGAGCAGGTCGGTGCGGTATGAAAGTCGGTCAGGCGCAGGCCGTTATTGGCCAGGGCATCGAGGTTCGGCGTGGCGATTTCGCCGCCGAAGGCACCGATGTCGGAGAAGCCGAGATCATCGGCCAGAATCACCAGAAAATTGGGACGTTGCGGCATCAACAGGCTCCTGTTCAGCAGGCAATGAACGACAGCGGCAGATCACGGATCTGTACCGGCACGCTCGGTTGGTAATGGTCATCACTGGTCAGTTCGTGCAGCAGTTCTTCGCGCAATTGGTGGAAGTCGAAACTGCTGCGCTGGCGCGGATGGGGCAGGGCGATGTCCACCACCTGTTTGATCCGGCCGGGACGCGGTTCCATCACCACCACGCGGTCGGCGAGGAAAATCGCTTCCTCGACATCGTGGGTGACCAGGATTGTGGTGATCTTTGCCCGCTCGCGGATCGCCAGCAGTTCGTCCTGCATCTGCTGGCGGGTCAGTGCGTCGAGGGCGCCGAAAGGTTCGTCGAGCAGCAGAATGCGTGGGCTCGCCACCAGTCCGCGAGCAATCGCCACGCGCTGGGCCATACCGCCGGAGAGTTGATGCGGGTAGGCGCGGGTGAAGTCACGCAGGCCCACCAGGTCGATGAAATCGTTGACGCGTTGCTGCTTTTCGGAGGCAGCCAGCGGCTCGTTGACCAGGCCCAGGCCGATGTTGTCGGCCACCGTCAGCCACGGGAACAAACGGTGTTCCTGAAACACGATGCCGCGCTCGCCGCCAATGCCGCTGACGGCTTTGCCATCGACTGTTATCTGCCCGCGAAACTGGGTGTCGAGGCCCACCAGCAAGCGAAGCAAGGTAGATTTGCCGCAGCCGCTGGAACCGACGATGGCGACGAACTCGCCCTCGGCGATGTCGAGGTTGAATTCGCGAATCGCTTCCAGTTCGAAACCGTCGACGTCGAAGGACTTGCCTACATGGTTGAAGCTGACAATCGGTGCGTTCATGCGTGTCTCCAGCGGGTGGCGCGGATTTCCAGGCGTTGGCCAATGAGGTTGAGCAGGGCGCCGGTGAGGCCGACCAGCAGCATCCCGGCCATGATCAGATCCATGCGCAGCAGTTGTTGGGCGCCGATCATCTGGCTGCCAATGCCGCCGTTGGACGGCATGAAATATTCGGCGCCGATGGTGCCGAGCCAGGCGTAGATCAGGCTCAGGCGCAGGCCGGCGAAAATCCCCGGTGCGGCGCCCGGCAGCACCAGTCGCCGAAGGCGTTGAGCGAGGTTCAGGCGCAGCACCTGCGCGGCTTCGTTGAGTTGCGGCGAAAGATTGGCGACGCTGCGTTGAGTCGCGACAAACAACGGAAAGAAAGCGGCCAGGGCGACGAACACCCATTTCGCCAGTTCGCCGAGACCGAACCATGCGGTGAGCAGCGGCACCCAGGCGAAAATCGCAATCTGCCGCAGGGCGGCGAGGGTCGGGCCGAGCACGCGTTCGCTGGTGCGTGAAAGACCCAGCAGCAAGCCCAGCACGAGGCCGAGGCCGCCGCCAATCAACAAGCCGCCGAGTGTGCGGCCGAGGCTCAGGGCCATGCCCGAGATCAACGTGCCGTCGAGCAATCCGTTTTTCGTTGCCTCGAGCACCACCCACGGACTGACCAGAATGTTGGCGTCGATCCATTGCTGATCGACCGCCAGTTGCCACAACGCAAACAGCGCCAGCGGCAACAGCCACGGCTGCACGCGTTGCCAGCCTTCATATCGTGGGCCGCGACGAATTTCTGCCGTGGCGGGATGCGGCCAGTGCACCAGTTTCCTGTCAAGCAGACCGATGCCGCGATCCATCGCCACACCGATCAGGCCGATCACCACGATGCACACGAAGACGATGTCGAGCATGAACAACTGACGCGCCCAGACCATCAGGTAACCGATGCCTTCGCTGGAGGCCAGCAGCTCGACGGCAAGTAATGAAGTCCAGCCAGCGGCGAGCGCCAGTCGCACGCCGGCCATGAATGCGGGGAGGGCGGCGGGCAGCACCAGTCGGCGAATCAGCAGGCGTGGCGGCAGGCGTAACACGGCGGCGGCTTCGCGCAGTTTCGGTTGCGCATCACGCACGCCGACCAGCGTGTGCAGGGTGACCGGCACCACGATGGCCTTGACCAGCACCACCAGTTTCAGCGTTTCGCCGATGCCGAAAAACACCATGAACAACGGAATCCACGCCAGCGTTGGCACTTGGGCCAGACCGGCGAAGGTCGGGAAGATGAGGCGTTCGAGGCGACGGCTGAAGCCCAACGCTGCGCCGAGTACCGCGCCGGCGGAAACGCCCGCCAGCAAGCCCCAGAACAACCGTTGCAGGCTGATCCACAGGTGGCTCCACAACTCGCCCTGGGACAGCTCGATCGCACTGTTCCACACCAGTGACGGCGCCGGCAGAATCTGTTCGCTCATCCACTGATTGCGCGCCGCCAGCCACCACAAGGCGAACAGTCCGAGCGGCAATATCCAGGGTAAGACGCGGTGGCTCAGGCTTGGCCAGGTGCGCCGGTTTTTCAACGGCGGTGCGGCCAGTGGCAGGCTGAGCAGGGATTCACGGGCCATGGGTGACCTCCGTTGTCGGGTTGGATCGTGTCAGCGGAATTAGCTGTAAACTAATCGTTATAAGTAAATTGAAAATTAAGTATTTTGGAGATAAGCAGCGCCATTTAAGGCCTCCAGCCCTGCGCGCATCCAATGCATTCGAAGAATATTTTCGATGCTCTCTCTGCATACCGCTCTGCATGTCCCGACTTTGCTGGTTTAGCTTGAATAGCTATAAAAATGTGCTTTTTAAGTATTTAAGTGCTGATACGTATTGCGCCTACTTTCGGCTCCTCAATGCCCGCCGTGATCAGGAGCCGCGCCCATGAACTTTCCTTTCAAACGTGTCATCAGTCTGTTTGCCGCGCCGGCCCTGGCGGGTCTGCTGGCGTTCTCTGCCCAGGCCGACGAGCTCAAGGAAATCAGGATTGCCGTGCCTGATCTGAGCGCGGGTACTCAACACAGTGGCGGGGGCATCGTGGACGTGCTGCGCGATCAGCAGATCTTCGAAAAGGCCTTCGCCGATCAGGGCATCAAGATTCAGTGGAGCTTCTTCAAGGGCGCCGGACCTGTGATCAACGAGGCATTCGCCAACGGTCAGGTGGACCTGGCCTATCTGGGGGATCTTGCGGCCATCATCGGCAAGTCCAACGGGCTGGATACGCGCCTGCTCAGCGCCAGCGCCCGGGGTGTGAAGCAATACCTCGGCGTGGTGCCGGGTTCGGGGATCAAGACGTTGCAGGATCTCAAGGGCAAGCGCGTAGCGATCTTCCGGGGCACCGCGACCCAGTTGTCGTTCGATGCGGCGCTGGCCAGCGTGGGCCTGAGCGAAAAGGACGTGAAAGTGATCAACCTCGATTTCAATGCAGCGGTTGCCGCGCTGGCGGCGAAACAGATCGATGCGTCGTGGGGCAGCTCCGGGCTGACTGCATTGCAGGCCAAGGGCTTGGCCGAGTTGCCTCTGAACACCAAGGATCTCGGCGGTGCCGGCAGTGTGCAGTCGGTGCTGGTGGGTACCGGCAAGTTTGTCGACGGCCATCCGGACGCCGTGGCGAAGCTGCTCAAGGCGCAGCAACAGGCAGTGGAGTGGCTGACTCAGGACAGCAACAAGGACGCTTACGTGCAGCTTGTGTCGGGGCTCGCAAGCTACCCGCCGGTGATCCTGAGCCAGGATCTGAAGGATCAGAATCTGAGCGAAGTATTCCCGTCGACACTGGACCCGCTGTTCCTCGAAAACCTGCAGGGTAAAGTGGATCTGGCGGCGCAGCAGAAGCTGATCCGCAAGCCGTTCAAGGTGAGCGAGTGGGTGGCGCCTGAGCTGGCGGCTGCGAAGCTCTGAGTCATGCGGTCATTCCCGCGCAGAGCGTGGGAATGACCCTCAAACCGCGACGCTGATTTCCTGCTTGTCCACCGCCACCAACGTCTCGATCATCGCTCGCGCTGCCGGTGAAAGCCGGAATCCCGTGCGGCTCACAATCCCGCACCGCGCATTCATGCTCTCCAGATTCTGCGGCAGGTTGCGCCAGTGCAGCAGCGCCAGCGAGCCCTGGGCGATGTCCTCGACAAACGCCTCTTCAGTGCCCACGCCAATTGCATTGGATTGCAGCACCACTTTCACCAGCGCGGGGAAGTGCTCGGTCTCGATGGTCGGGGAAAAATCGATCCGGCCGCTGAGATTCGCCAGCAGTTTGCGAATCCCCGGCGGGATCAGCGTGGTCGCCAGCGGGTAGTCGAACATGTCGTTGGTCGACAGGCTTTCCTTGGCCAGCAACGGATGCCCCGGCCGGCAGAAAAATACCCCGCGCTTGGGTGTCAGCGGCTGGGTCTGGAAGTTCGGGTCGGACTCGAAATGACGGATGTCGGCGATGAAGAATTCGATCTCTTCGCGGCTCAGGGCACGGCTGAGTTTTTCCCAGTTATCCACCTGAAAGCAGGTACGCACTTTCGGGTGCGCATTAATGAATTGCGCCACCGCGTCCGGCACCAGTTTTACCGCCGGCGCCGGGCCGCAACCGAAGTGCAGTTCACCGGCATCGAGCTTGGTCATCTGCGTCACTTCGGCGCTGAGCAATGCGGCGCCCTGCACCAGGGTCAGGGCGTGCTGCAGCACCACTTGGCCTTCGGGTGTCGGGCGCAGATCCTTGTTGCCGCGGTCCACCAGCACGCAGCCGAACTCCTGCTCCAGCCCTTGAATGCTGCGGCTGAACGCCGGTTGAGTGATGCCCATGGCGTCGGCCGCGCGGACAAAACTGCGGTGTTCATTGAGGGCGATGAAGTAGCGCAACTGGCGAAGATCCATATGCTTTTCCGGCATCCTAAAAATAGCTCGAAGGCATTTGCGACGAGGGTTGCTTGAGGTTTTAAATGCAAGCTCTTATTCCGTCAACGAAGCATGTGAATATCTATTAGATGTAAATGGAATATAGATAGAGCGTTGTTTCGCTGCCGTCCAACCGCAAGCAGTCGATGAGGGTCTACCCATGAGCAATGCCGCACTCGCTGTAAAACCCGCTGTCCACGCGCTGGACATTCATCCGGTGGCCGGCCGTATCGGCGCCGAAATCCGTGGCGTGCACCTGTCCGGTGAGCTGGATGCCGCGACGGTTGAAGCCATTCAACAGGCACTGGTGCAGTACAAGGTCGTGTTCTTCCGCGAGCAGACTCAGCTCGACGATCAGCGTCAGGAAGCCTTTGCACATCTGCTTGGCGAGCCAGTGGCGCACCCAACCGTGCCGTCCCGCGAGGGCACCCGTTACCTGCTGGAACTGGACGGCGCCGAAGGGCAGCGCGCCAACTCCTGGCACACCGACGTGACCTTCGTCGATGCCTACCCGAAAGCCTCGATCCTGCGCTCGGTGGTGGCCCCGGCATTCGGTGGCGACACGCTGTGGGCGAACACCGCGACCGCGTACAACGAACTGCCGACCGAATTGCGCGAGCTGGCGGACAAACTGGTGGCCGTGCACAGCAACGAATACGACTACGCCGGGGCGAAGCCGGATGTCTCGGCAGAGAAGCTCGAGCGCTATCGCAAGATCTTCACCTCGACCGTGTATGAAACCGAACACCCGGTGGTGCGTGTACACCCGATCAGCGGCGAAAAGAGCTTGTTGTTGGGGCATTTCGTCAAACGCATCAAGGGTTATTCCCAGGCCGATTCTGCACATCTGTTCGGGCTGTTGCAGAGCCATGTGATTCGTCAGGAAAACACCGTGCGCTGGCGCTGGAAAGCGGGTGATGTGGCGATTTGGGATAACCGTTCGACGCAGCATTATGCGATTGATGATTACGGAACCCAGGATCGGGTGGTGCGTCGGGTAACGCTCAAGGGTGAAGTGCCGGTCGGGGCTTCGGGGCAGCGTAGTCTGACTATCAAAGGCGCTGAGATCGTCGGCGTCTGATCTACCCCTTCACGGGCAAGCCGGCCATCCGGCTTGCCCGCAGTACTTTCACCAGACGCCGATCTGAACGAGCTTTTCGGTCTCCGGCTCTCCATAACGAAACCGCTGCCCCCGCAAATCAATCTCCTGATGACTGATGGTCGTGCGGCGCTTCAACCCGCGTACCCACTCGAACAGATACCCCGCATGCTCCTCGCGCACCGCCGCATACGCCGGATCCGCGCCCAGATCCTGAAGCTCCTGCGGATCATTCAACAGATCGAAAAGCTGCGGCCGGAAGCCGTCGTACGCCAGGTATTTCCAGCGTTCGCTGCGCACCATGGTCATGCGGCAACGGTCGATCGGCTGGCCCAGTCGCTCCCGCGCCGGGGCCTGGAAGGCGTAGTCGTACTCGCTGATCGCGTAGCGGCGCCAGTCCGGGTTTTCACCATGCAGCAGCGGAATCAACGAGCGACCTTCCAGTCGATGCTCGGCGCCCGTCACTCCCAGCGATTCGAGAAAGGTCGGCACGCCGTCGATGGTTTCCGCCAGTCGATCCTCCACAGTGCCCCGCGTGACATCCGCCGCAGCACGCGGGTCGCGCACGATCAATGGCACGCCCACCGCTTGCTCCAGCAAAAACTCCTTCTCGCCCAGCCAGTGATCGCCCAGGAAGTCGCCGTGATCGCTGGTGAACACGATCAGCGTGTCCTCCCAGCGTCCGTTGCTCTGCAGGAAATCGAACAGCCGCCCCAGCTGATCATCGACCTGTTTGACCAGGCCCATGTACGTCGGGATCACCTTCAGTCGTACCGGATCTTTGGAGAAATTCAGGCTTTCCTCATGCTGGCGAAAGGCCTGATAGACGGGGTGGTCGCTTGGAGAGGCATTACGTACCGGTTCGAGAATCGATTTCGTACTGTACAATGTGTGGTACGGAGCCGGTACGATGTAGGGCCAGTGGGGTTTGATATAGGACAGGTGTAAAAACCACGGTTTTTCACCTTGCTCACCGATGAAGTCGATGGCTCGATTTGTAGTGTAGACAGTCTCTGAATGTTGCTCGGGAATTCGCGCCGGCAAATGGGCGTTGCGCATTTTCCAGCCGCTGAGGATCTCGCCATTGTCGCCTTCGGCCGCGTTGGCCCAGTCGTGCCAGGGGTTACGCCCTTCGAAACCTTGCTCGCGCAGGTAATGGGTGTACGGCGCGGATTCGCGTTTGTCATCGAATAACGGGTCGTCGGGGAAGATGCCGTCGTGGCGAAAGTAGGGCTCGAAGCCGACTTCATTCAGCACTTCGGCCTGGGCGCTTTCAGGGTTGATCGCCAGCCGCTGCAAGGCATCCACGTTGGCCGTGGCGTGGGTCTTGCCGACCAGCGCAGTACGAATGCCGTGGGGGCGCAGGTAATCGCCGATGGTCAGCTCTTCCAGCGGCAGCGGCACGGCGTTCCATGCCACCTGATGGCTGCTGACATAACGCCCGGTGTAGGCCGACATCCGCGACGGCCCGCAAATCGTGCCCTGGGTGTAGGCGCGGCTGAAGCGCACGCCGGCGGCGGCCAGGCGATCGATGTTCGGGGTGTGCAGATGCGGGTGGCCGTAGCAGGACAGGTAATCGCGGCGCAGCTGATCGCACATGATGTACAGCACGTTGCGCACGGGGTTTTGCGGGTTGGACATGGGGTTCACCGGTCAGAAAGACAGGTGAGGTTTTTCGCTTTCGGCAAGGGTGTTCGGCAAGTGCATTCGGGGAATGCTTGCCATGCATGAAACGCATGGGCTCAGATGGCCAGGTTCGCCAGTGAACACACCTCTTCTTCCACCGCATCGATCGCTTTGATCTGCTCGATCATCGCCTCGGCCAACGGCGACAGCCGATACCCGGCGCGGCTGACAATTCCGTAACGGGTGTAAAGCTCCTCCAGATCATCCGGCAACCCTTCGACCTTCAAACACACCAATTCGCCACGAGCCTGATGCAGCGCATCCGAATAGGCGCCGACGATGCCGATCGCGTCGGAGCGCAGCACCACGCCGAGCAGGCTGGCGCTGTTTTCGCACTCCACGTTCGGGACAAAATCCGGCCGGCCACTGAGGTCGACGATGACTTTGCGCAGATTCGGCGGGCGAATGCTCACGGCCAGCGGATAACTCATCAATTGCTCGGCCGAGACCCGATCAAAAGCGGCCAGCGGATGGCCGGCGCGGCAGCAGAAATGCCATTTTCGCGGCCGCAATCGGTGGGTCAAGTAATCCGGATCCGCCTCAAAATGCCGGGTGTCGGCGACGAAGAATTCAAACTCTTCGCTTAGCAGCCGCTTGCTCAGGCTCTGCCAGTCATCGACCTGGTAATGCACCCGCGCTTTCGGGTAGCGGCCGATGAAGCTGCCGATCGCTCTCGGGATCAATCCTGCCGCTGGCGCCGGGCCACAACCGAAGCGCAATTCCCCCGCCTCCAGCCCGTTGAACTGACTGATCTCGTTGGCCATTTGCTGTGCACCACTGACCAGTCGCCGAGCATGTTCGAGCAGCACCTGCCCCTGTTTGGTCGGCGGTAACTCCTTGCGCCCACGATCCACCAACTGGCAACCGACGCTGTGTTCCAGCGCCTGAATGCTTCGGCTGAACGCCGACTGCGACAGGTTCACCGCCTGCGCGCCCGCAACGAAGCTGCGTTGTTCGGCGAGGGCGATGAAGTGTCTGAGCTGGCGCAAGTCGATATGCATTTTTCACATAAAAAATATCCGGGAAATGCATTGGATATGCATTAGGTCGACTCCTTATAAAGGCAATCTCTTATGCAGTAAATCTTTGTAAAAACATAAATAAATAACTCAAAAGAATATGTGGCACGGAAGATGTCTGCGTGTTTTTTGACCAGGAGCAGCCCCATGAGTCCGTTGAACCTCGCTTCACCGCCGCCGCCACGACGGCTCAAACGTCTGCCCCTGGCCCTGTTGCTGGCGGGGAGTGCCAGTTGGAATCAGGGTTACGCCGATGATGCCCAAACCCCTGTCTCGGCACCCGCAGGCAAAACCGAGACCGCGACTTCGCAACTGGAAACCGTGACCGTCACCACCCGCCGTCGCGAAGAAAGTTCTCAGGATGTGCCGACGCCGATGAGTGTGGTCAGCGGCCAGACTCTGGAAACGCAACGGGTCTATCGCATCCAGGATCTGCAGCAACTGGTGCCCAGCGTCAACGTCGCCTACATGCATGCGCGCCAGTCCAGCGTTTCGATTCGCGGCCTGGGCAACAACCCGGCCAGCGACGGCCTGGAAGGCAGTGTCGGCCTGTACATCGACAACGTTTATCTGGGCCGTCCGGGGATGGCGGTTTTCGACCTGATGGACATCGAACAGCTTGAAGTCCTGCGGGGGCCGCAGGGGACGCTGTTCGGCAAGAACACCACCGCCGGGGTGATCAACATCAGTACTCGCGCACCGAGTTTCACCCCGGAGCGCAGCATCGAAACCTCGGTCGGCGAGGACGGTTACTTCCAGACCAAGGGCACGCTGTCCGGGCCGCTCAACGATGAGCTGGCGGGACGCATTTCCGCCTATCGCACCCGTAGCGACGGCGACATCAAGAACGAATTCAACGGCCATGATCTGAACGGTGGTTCCCGCGACGGTTTCCGGGCGCAGTTGCTGTTCAAGCCCAACGAAAACTTCAATCTGCGCTGGATCGGTGATTACAACGAAGAGGATTCCAGTGCCGGCACCCGCGTGTTGTACAACACCGGGCCGACCATCAATGGCGTCAACCTCTATCAGTCCCGGGCCAATGCTGCCGGCGCGACGCTGGTCAACGGCTCGCACCGCAAGGTCAATCTGGACAACGACCAGCACGTCACGGTGCATCAGGGCGGCACGTCGGTGGAGGCCAATTGGACGTTGCCGAGCGACTTCACCCTGACCTCGATCAGCTCCTATCGCTACTGGAATTTCACCCCGGCCAACGACGATGGCCTCAACGTCGCAGCGACCTATAACGCCGGCGTGTCGGTGGAGGACAAGCAGTACTCGCAGGAATTTCGCCTCGCATCGCCCAAGGGCGAGTTCTTTGATTACGTGCTAGGCGCGTACTACTTCGGTTCGGATCTGGACAACAAATCCTTCGCTTATTACGGCCCCCAGGCCGACATCTGGAATGGCACGCCACGGGGGGCATTGGCCAACGTTGGCAGCGTCGGTCGCGGCCACATCCAGACCGACAGTTTTGCGCTGTTCGCCCAAGGCACCTGGCACCTGACTCCGCGTCTGGATTTCACTGCCGGGGTGCGAGGCACCTATGAAGAGAAGAACGCCTGGGTCAATCGTGATGCGCCGGTGGGTGGCGCAGCGGTGACCGGCGCCGCTGCCACTGCGCGACGCGGCCGGACCGGCGCCTACGATTCCGGCGATCTGAATCAGTACAGCTCCAGCCCGTCCGGCTTGCTCAACCTCAGCTATCGCATCACCGATGATCTGCTCGGCTACGCCACGTTGTCCCACGGCGAGAAATCCGGCGGGATTAACCTCGTGGTCGGCTCGGCTCCGACCGCTGGCGCCGACTCGCTGTTGATCGGCACCGAACGCGCCAACAACGCCGAACTCGGCTTCAAGAGCACCCTGTGGGACCGCCGCCTGCAGCTCAACGCCAACCTGTTCTGGACCCAGGTCAACGCTTACCAGACCAACGCCTACGACGACGTCAACCGCGTGCAATATCTGACCAACGCCGGTTCTGTGCGCTCGCGTGGTGTGGAGTTCGAAAGCACCGTGATTCCGCTGCGTGGCCTGACGCTGAACTTCAACGGCTCGTTCAACGACGTTAGTTACCTCTCGTACAAGGATGCGCCGTGCCCGCCGGAAGTCAGTCTCGCACCGCGTGCCCCGGCCTCTTGCGACCTCACTGGTCACCAAGTGGTGGGGGCCTCGAAATGGATCGGCAACGCCAACGGCAAATACGAATGGAATCTGGCCAACGGGCTGCAACCTTACGTCACCGGCAGCTACGCATTCCGCTCCAAAGCGGTGGGCACGGTCGAGGATTCCGACTACGGCCAGATCCCGAGCTACGCGGTGGTCAATCTCTCCACCGGCCTGCGCGGCGATTTCAATCAGGGTCAGTGGGACGTCTCGCTGTGGCTGAAAAACGCCTTCGACAAAACCTACTACACGACCCTGTGGACTGGCGGCAACGGCGGCTATGAAGGCTTGCTCGGTACGCCGCGCACCCTCGGCGTCACCGGTCGCTACGACTTCTGATCGATCCCTCAAGGAGCTGCATCATGTTGCGCATCAAAACCGCATTACCGGTGTTGTTGTCCGGCGCAGTGCTCAGTGCCGGGGCGCTCGCCGCGCCCAGTGTTTACCCCACCGGAGTCACCCGTTACGACCCGGCCAAGGCCTTCAATCAATATGTGATCTTCAGCGGTGCCGACAAGCAGACACACCTGATCGACATGAACGGCAACGAGGTCAAGAACTGGTCTCAAGCCGGATTCCCGTCGGCAATCATCGACCCGAAACTGGTCGGTGGCGAGCGTGGCCATGTGTTGCTGCAACTGAGCGACAAGGATCCCGGCAAGTTGGGCTCTGCCGGCAACGGCCTCGGTAATCAGAGCGTCGGCGAGCTGGACTGGAATGGCAAAGTCGTCTGGCAGTGGGGCGATCAGGCACCCGGCGGCGCCGCGCAACAGCATCACGACCTACGTCGTCTGAGCAACGGCAACACCGTGGTGCTGGCGAACAAGGTGCACAAGGTCAAAGGCTTCAAAGTACCCGAGGTGATCGACGATGCGATCTACGAAGTCAGCCCCACGGGCGAGGTGAAATGGCAGTGGCTGGCGTCGGATCACTTGAACAAGTTCGGCTTCACCGCCGAGCAATTGAAGCTGGTGCGTGCCAGTGAAAATCCGGATTACCTGCACATCAACAACCTCAGCCTGGTCGGGCCGAACAAATGGTTCGATGCTGGCGACAAACGCTTCAATCCGGACAACCTGCTGCTCGATTCTCGCAACGCCAACTTCATTGCAATCATCGACAAGCACAGCGGCAAAGTGGTGTGGCGCCTGGGGCCGAACCTGCCGCTGGCCAACCCGAAAACCGCGCAGCAGATTCCGCGTCCGGTGGACCAGTTCGTCGGTCAGCATGATGCGCACATCATCCCGGCTGGGCTGCCCGGTGCGGGCAATCTGCTGGTGTTCGACAATCAGGGTTCGGCGGGTTATCCGAACGTTACGCTGGGGCTGATTTCCGGCTCGCGGGTGCTGGAAATCGACCCGGTGAAAAACGAAATCGTCTGGCAGTACAGCGCCGCCAATTCGAAGCAGCCGGGGTGGGCGTTCTACAGCTCGTTCATCAGCAGCGCGCGGCGCTTGCCCAACGGCAACACGTTGATCGACGAGGGTATGAACGGACGGTTTTTCCAGGTAACGGCCAGCGGCGAGAACGTCTGGGAATACGTCAGTCCCTATCTGGGCAAGGCACCGGGCAGCGACGCGATCAGCAACTGGGTCTACCGGGCTCTGCCTGTGAGTTATGACTGGGTGCCGGCAGGGACGCCGCGTTCGGAGACGGCAGTGATTGCGCCGGCCATAGGTGTGCAACAGACCCATGCCAGTCGTTAGTTATTAGGGCTCTTCCGAATCGAAATAAGTTATGAGCGACATGAATAGTACATATAGCAATATCGTTGAAAAGTCGCGTGGACAATAAATGAATGTCCAACCATCCTGAGTGTCGTGAGTTTCCAGGAGGAAACTTGCTCTCATCGGAAGACACTTATCCAACGATAAAGGAAATCTCGTTATGTCGAGCATTAATGGCAACTATGTAAACGCTAACGCTGGCGCCAAACTGACGATTACCGATGGCAACGACTCCAACGGCACCTTCAGCGGAAAGTTCAGCCAGAACGGCGTGAACTACGACATCGCGTACGGTCATTACCACTTCCAGAACAGCACCGGGCAGCCTACGATCATTACTTTCGCGGCTCTGAATGACGGCACTGGCTATCAGTCCTGGACCCTGTTCTCGCCGGATCACAACTACTCGAAAGTTCGCGCGGTGGGTTCGCGCACAAACTTTGACGGTGATGTAGTCGGTCTGGCCGGAGAGTTTGTGAAGCAATAAGAAATTCTGCAAGTCGAAGGCCGATGCATTAAAAATGCATCGGCCTTTTTATTTGTCTCTTGAAAAAATTCGTCAACTATCACCTTGGAATTAGTTGTCACTGAATCCCGGGTCATCGATAACCCGATGCCTTGGATGAATACTTTTTATGCCGGGAATGCATGCCGATTCTGGCGCAACGCTGGAAGCCTTGCGGGCCGTGGCTTTGGTGGAAATGACCGTTTTATATATTCCATAAACGTCTATTCATAACATGAAAGATTACTTTCGGAGATAAGCCTTAAGACCCAATGATTGACCCATCGATCACGCCGTGGGGGATTCAACAAGCGGCGAATCGGCTACGCGAAAAAACGCAAAGAGACCGCAGGGAGTAAATCAATGGGCAATGTCCAGACCGCCGCCAGTGCACAGGAGGTGCTGTGGCGCCAGGCGCCGAGCGGCGAGTTGGTCGATCTCGGCCGGCCCCATCGTGTGCCGTTGGGGCAGCTGCGCTTGCAGCGTGCACCCAAGGGCATTCTGAGCCGCCGCGAAACGATTCTGCTCGGCGTTCTGGCGCTGGTGGTGCATGGCGCGGTGATCTACTGGATCAACCAGCATCCGACGCCGGCACTGCCGATCGTGCCGCCGGAAATTCCACCGATGACCATCGAATTTTCGCGCCCGGCACCCCCGGCGCCGCCTGTGGTTGTACCGCCGCCACCGGCACCTGTGGTCGAGCCACCACCGCCGGTGGAAGACGAACTGGCAACCAAGCCGCCACCAAAACCGAAGCCGGTTCCCAAGCCGAAACCGGTCGCCAAACCGGTACCGAAGCCGGCGCCCAAAGCCATTGAGCAGCCACCGGCTCCGCCACAACCGGCCGCTCCGGTCGCCGCGCCTGCGCCACCTGCACCGCCGGCGCCTGCTCCGGTGACACCGGCCTCGGCCAATGCCGCGTACCTGAAGAACCCGGCGCCGGAATATCCGTCACTGGCCCAGCGTCGCGGTTGGGAAGGCACGGTGTTGCTGCGGGTGCACGTGCTGGCCAGCGGCAAACCGGGCGAGATCCAGATTCAGAAAAGCAGTGGCCGGCAACAGCTCGACGACGCGGCGCTGGACGCCGTGAAGCGCTGGAGCTTCGTGCCGGCCAAGCAGGGTGATGTCGCCCAGGACGGCTGGGTCAGCGTGCCCATCGATTTCAAGATTCACTAAACCGAAACCAAATTCGCGCGAAATGTTTACACGAGGGAACACATCATGACGTTACTGGCATCTCCACTGGAATCCATCGAAAGCGCGGTGATCTGGCTGCTGGTGGTCTTCTCTGTCGTCACCTGGGGCCTGGCATTGCTCAAGGCTGTGCAGTTCGGCCGGTTGAAGGCGCAGGATCGCAAATTTCACAAGCGCTTCTGGGCGGCGTCGAGTCTGGACTCCGCCGCCGAGTTGAGCGAAACCCAACCCGGCGCGGCAGCGCGGGTGGCACAGGCCGGTTATGCGGCGATTCAAGTGGGCGAAGCGCCGCAGGCCAATGACCTGAGCCAGGCGATCAACCATCAGGACCGCCTCGAACGCGCCTTGCGCCAGCAGATCGTCCGCGAGCGTCGTTCGCTGGAGACCGGTCTGGCGGTGGTCGCGAGTATTGGCAGCACCTCGCCGTTCATTGGCCTGTTCGGCACGGTGTGGGGAATCATGGAAGCGTTGAAAGGCATCAGCGCGGCGGGCTCGGCGAGCCTGGAAACGGTTGCCGGCCCGATCGGTGCGGCACTGGTCGCCACCGGCGTGGGGATCGCGGTCGCCGTGCCGGCGGTGCTGGTTTACAACTACTTTTTGCGTCGTCTGAAACTGACGGCGGCGGACCTGGACGACTTTGCCCACGACTTCTACAGCCTGGCGCAAAAGAGTTCGTTCCGCGTGTTGATCCACCCGACCGCGCACAAGGCTGCGGCCCAGGGCAACGCAACAAAAGTGAAGGAGGCGTCCTGATATGGCCTTCTCCACGCAAGACAGCGACGAGGTGTTGAGCGAGATCAATGTGACACCGCTGGTTGATGTGATGCTGGTGTTGCTGGTGGTGTTCATTGTTACTGCGCCGCTGCTGACCAACGCGATACCGATCAACCTGCCGAAGACCGAGGCGGTGGCGCCGGTCGAGCAGAAGGACCCGTTGGTGGTGAGCATCGACGGTGCAGGAAAACTGTTTATCAACAAGGACGAAATCCAGCCGGATCTGCTGGAGTTCAACCTCAAGTCGGCCAAGGCCAAGGACCCGGAAGTGCGCGTGCAGTTGCAGGCGGACGACGGGGTGAATTACGGCGAAGTGGCGCGAGCCATGGCTTCGATTGAGCGGGCGGGCATCACGAAACTGTCGGTGATCACTGCACGATAAGGGTTTCACGTTTTTCCGGGGCCGTCTCCTTGGCAGGGTGCGGCCCCTTTTTTGTCTGAAACTAGATATTCTTTTCAGGTCTTAATAAATAGCTTCTTATTCCTTAACGAATATAAATCCCGTCCCTATACTCGATCAGGAACAGACACGACGCAGGAGAGCTCCCCCATGCGCAACGAATCAATCCGCTATCTGATTGTGCCGGGCTGGCAAGGATCGCCAGAAGATCATTGGCAAAGCCATTGGCAGAATAGCCTGCCCAACAGCGCGCGGGTGGAGCAGGCCGACTGGCTGACGCCGCGTCGTGAAGACTGGGTCGCGGCGCTGGCCGAGGCGATTGCCGCCGACAGCTCGCCGGTGATTCTCATCGCTCACAGCCTGGGCTGCATCACCGTGGCGCACTGGGCGGCCACCGCACCGTTGCAGCACCTGCGTCAGGTACGCGGTGCGCTGCTGGTCGCGCCGGCGGATGTGGAGCGTCCGGCCTGTGTGCCGGCGCTGCGCAACTTTGCACCGATTCCGACCGACCTGCTGCCGTTCCCGAGCCAGGTCGTCAGTTCCGACAATGACGCTGCCGTCAGCGCGCCGCGCGCGCTGGAACTGGCGCGCAACTGGGGCGCCGAGGCAGGGATTCTCGCGGGCGCCGGCCACATCAATGTGAAGTCCGGGCATCAACGCTGGGAGCAGGGATTCGCGTATCTGTATCGCCTGCAAAACCGCATGGAACACCACGCCCGGCGTCGTGCCTGACCAATTTTGTTTTTTCAACGCCCCCGTCTCCCGGCGATTTGGGGCGGGAGTCTGCCATGAGTTTCGAAACCTTCGGCCAGCCGTTGCTGACCTTTCCCGATGCGGAAAAAAGTCCCCTGAGCATTCGCGCCAAGGCGCTGGTGTTCGTTGATCCACGCTCGCGCCAGTTGCGTGAAGAAATGGCCCAGCTCGCACCGCGCTCGACGTCGGTGCTGATTCGCGGCGAGACCGGCACCGGCAAGGAACTGCTTGCCCGCCATATCCACCGCGCCAGTGATCGCAGCGGATTGTTCGTCTCGGTCAACTGCGGGGCGATCAGCCCGACTTACGCCGATGCCGAATTGTTTGGCTACGCCGCCGGCAGCTACAGCGGCTCGGCCAGCAGCCGCGCCGGCTGGTTCGGTTCGGCCAACGGCGGCACCTTGTACCTGGACGAGATCGGTGACCTGCCGCTGCCGATCCAGATCAAGTTGCTCGCCGCGCTGGAAAACCACGAAGTCACCCGCGTCGGTGCCCATCAACCGAGCCCTGTGGATGTGCGGCTGGTGGCGGCGACCAGTATCGATCTGGGGCAGGCGGTGGCGGCGGGGAAATTTCACGAACGGCTCTATCACTATCTCGGCGAGGGACACCTGGAGCTGCCAGCATTGCGCGAGCGGGTGGGCGACATTCTGTCGTTGGCCGAGTACTTCCTCGGCATTTACAGCCAGCGCCTGGATCTTCCTGTGCCGCTGATCAGCGAAGCGGCGCAGCAGGTTCTGGAACAACACAGCTGGCCGGGCAATACCCGGGAGCTGGAAAACGTCATTCATTTTGCGCTGCTGGTGAGCACCGGCGACGAAATCCTGCCGGAGCACCTGAACCTGCACGAGGTGTCTGGACCGCTGGTTCAGATCGAACGTCAGGTGGCGAGCCTCAGCCTCAACGGCACTGCCGATGAACGTAAGGCATTGAAAGAATTGCTGTTGAACCTGAGCGAAGCGTTGTAACCATTTTGTTCAATATGAACAAAATGGAATATGAAGCTGAATAAACGTTATTGTCCGGGAATAAAAAATCCCGGTATTGTCCGCTTCACGTCAGCAGTAGCACATCGCTGGCACTCGTATTAACGCCGTCGTCGATGACGACCGATTTTCGATAAGGACACTGCATGAAAAAGGTTCTGTTGTTTTCCGCATTGGCGGCTGCTCTGACTGCTTCCCTGGCCCAGGCCGGCGAGAAACTGGTAGTCGCGGCCACCCCTGTACCGCACGCCGAGATCCTCGAACTGATCAAGCCGACCCTCGCCAAAGAAGGCGTGGATCTGGAAGTCAAAGTCTTCACCGATTACGTGCAGCCGAACGTGCAGGTTGGCGAGAAGCGGCTGGACGCCAACTACTTCCAGACCAAGCCTTACCTGGACAGCTTCAACGCCGGTAAATACAAGGATGACAAGGCCAAGTACCTGGTGACCGTGCAGGGTGTTCACGTTGAACCGTTCGGTGGCTACTCCAGCAAGTACAAGACCCTGGCCGAACTGCCTGATGGCGCAACCATCGCTATCCCTAACGAAGGCAGCAACAGCGGCCGCGCACTGATCCTGCTGCAGAAGGCTGGTCTGATCGAACTGAAAGATCCGAAAAACGCTCTGGCCACGCCGAAAGACATCGCCAAGAACCCGCACAACTTCAAGTTCAAGGAACTGGAGTCGGCCTTGCTGCCGCGTGTTCTGAAAGAAGTCGACCTGGACATGATCAACACCAACTACGCGCTGGAAGCCAAGCTGAATCCGACCAAGGACGCTCTGGTGATCGAAGGCGCGGATTCGCCTTATGTGAACTTCCTGGTGGCCCGTGAGGACAACAAGAACAGCGACGCCATCAAGAAACTGGCCGCTGCCTTGACCAGCCCGGAAGTCAAAGCGTTCATCGAGAAGAAGTACAACGGCGCGGTACTCCCGGCGTTCTGACCTGACGCGACAACAACTCCCTTCAAGGTTGAAAAAAACGCCGATGACCAGCGATGGTCATCGGCGTTTTTGTGTATGCGGGTGAGGGGGTCTAAAGCTCAGGCTATCCCGGCTTTCAACGCCCGGCGCAACGCCACCAACAATTTCACGATTTCCTGCGGATCCAGTCGCTGCGGCACTTTTACGTCCATGTTCTCTTCCTTGTTATGGGGTCGGCCGGGGGAGTCTGGCCAAAAGCTGTTCGTCCTTGGAGGGCTTTTATGCAAAAAAGATCCGTCCTACAGCGCTGGGGACAATAGCCTTCCTCCTTCTTCCCGGCAAACCCGTCGATTAGTTTTTTGCGTGATATCAATATGCTTTAACGGTATTTAAATTCTTCTTTTTATGCCTTTAAAGTCGGTGCCTGCAGGACAGCTACCCGCTGTCCATGGACTGCACCACCGTCGCTTACCGAGCGACGTCAGGATGTTTCATGACCTTCGATTACGCATTTATCCTCAGCACCCTGCCGGCGTTTTTAAAAGCCGTGGGCGTGACGCTGCAGGTCGGTTTGATCGCCATCGGCACCTCGCTGCTGGTAGCGCTGCTGAACGCGACGATTCTGGTGTTTCGCACGCCTTACCTGCAAAAACTGGTCGGACTGTATGTCGAGTTGGCGCGCAACACGCCACTGCTGATCCAGCTGTTCTTCGTCTACTTCGCGTTGCCAGCCCTGGGGATCAAGGTTTCCGGATTCACCGCCGCGATCATCACCATGACGTTCCTCGGCGGCGCCTACCTCACCGAAGTGCTGCGCGCCGGCGTCGATGCGGTGCCTCAGGCGCAGCTTGAGTCTGGCCGTTCCATCGGCCTGTCCCATGGGCAGTTGCTGCGTTACGTGATCCTGCCGCAAGCGGGAATACTCAGCCTGCCGTCGCTGTTCGCCAATTTCATTTTCCTGCTCAAGGAGACCACCGTGGTCTCGGCCGTGGCGGTGCCGGAGATTCTCTACACCACCAAAAGCTACATCGCGCTTTACTACAAAACCTACGAAATGCTCGCCGTGCTGACGCTGATCTGCGTGCTGTTGTTCCTGCCACTGTCGCTGCTGTTGAGCCGTCTGGAAAGGAGGCTCCAGCATGGCCAGTTCGGGTCTTGAACTGCTCTGGGTGTCGTTGCCGCAATTGGCCAAAGGCGCCGGGCAAACCCTGTCGATCTCGTTCCTGAGCATTGCCATCAGCACCGTCGGCGGCGTGCTCTACGGCGTACTTCGCACGCTCAACGTGAAGTGGCTGAACGCGCTGCTGCGAATTTATCTGGAGCTGTTCCGGGCGATCCCGGTGCTGGTCTGGTTGTACCTGCTGTTTTTCGGCCTGCCGATTTTCTTCGGCCTGAGCCTGCCGAGCTTCTGGTGCGCGGTGCTGGTGCTGTCGCTGTGGGGCGCAAGCGAGGTCGGCGAAGTGGCGCGCGGTGCACTGCATTCGTTGCCGCGCGGGCAGCGTGAAGCGGGGCTGTCGATCGGTCTGAATGCGACGCAGCTCTACGGCTACGTGCTGTTGCCTCAGGCGCTGAAACGCATGACGCCACCGACCATCAACGTCTACACGCGGATCATCAAGACCAGTTCGCTGGCGGTGCTGATCGGCGTGGTGGATGTGATCAAGGTCGGTCAGCAGATCATCGAGCGCACCTACGAATCGGTGCTGATCTACGGCGCGCTGTTTCTGTTTTTCTTTTTCATCTGCTATCCGCTGTCGGCCGCTTCGCGCGTGCTGGAGCGGCGCTGGACGCAAGCATGAATGCATTGATCGAGTTTCAGGGTTTCAACAAATTCTTTGGCGAACAGCAGGTGCTCAAGGGCATCGACCTGCAAGTGAAGTCCGGCGAAGTCATCGTCATCCTCGGCCCCAGCGGCTGCGGAAAAAGCACCCTGCTGCGTTGCCTCAACGGTCTGGAAGTTGCCCACGGCGGCAGTCTGAAATTCGCCGGCCGCGAGCTGCTGGACAAGGCCACCGACTGGCGTGAAGTGCGTCAGCAGATCGGCATGGTGTTCCAGAGTTATCACTTGTTCCCGCACATGAGCGTGCTCGATAACTTGCTGCTCGGCCCACTCAAGGTGCAGAAACGCGAACGCCGCGAAGCCCGGCAGCAAGCCGAAGCATTGCTCGAACGCGTCGGCCTGGCGGACAAGCGCGATGCCTTCCCGCGCCAGCTCTCCGGTGGCCAGCAGCAACGCATCGCCATCGTCCGCTCGTTGTGCATGAACCCGCGAGTCATGCTCTTCGACGAAGTCACCGCCGCCCTTGATCCGGAGATGGTCAAGGAAGTGCTGGAGGTGATTCAGGGCCTGGCCCGCGAAGGCATGACCCTGTTGATCGTCACTCACGAAATGGCCTTCGCCCGCGCGGTGGCCGATCGTATCGTGTTCATGGATGGCGGGCGCATCCTTGAACAGAACCCGCCCGAGCTTTTCTTTACGAACCCGCAAACCGCACGCGCGCAGCAGTTCCTGGAGAAGTTCTCCTACGTCGAAGCACTGACTTCAACGACTTCGCCCACAACGTCTCAAACCAAGGAACTGGAACTGCCATGAAAACTGCCAAAGCCCTATTCGCACTCCCGCTGATCAGCCTTGCGCTGCTGGCCGGCTGCAACAAGACCGAAGAACCGGCCAAGCCGAAAGTCGCCAGCGAAAGCACCGCGCCGGCCGGTTATCTGGACAAGATCAAGGCCCGCGACAAACTGATCGTCGGCGTGTTCACCGATAAACCGCCGTTCGGTTTCGTCAATGAAGCAGGACGCTATGTCGGCTTCGATACCGACATCGGCCGCCAGTTTGCCAAGGATCTGCTGGGCGATGAAAACAAGGTCGAGTTCGTGGCCGTGGAACCGGCGAGTCGCATTCCGTTCCTGCAAAGCGACAAGGTCGACCTGATCCTCGCCAACATGACCGTGACCCCGGAGCGCAAGGAAGCGGTGGAATTCACCAATCCGAATCTCAAGGTCGCGGTACAGGCGCTGGTGCCGCAGGGCAGCGACGTGAAGAAGCTGGATGACCTGGCGACCCGCACCACCATCGTCACCACCGGCACCACCGCCGATATCTGGCTGACCAAGAACCACCCGGACTGGAAACTGCTGAAGTTCGAGAAGAACTCCGAGTCCCTGCAAGCCTTGGCCAACGGCCGTGGCGATGCCTACGCCCAGGACAACCTGGTGTTGTTCAGCTGGGCCAAGCAGAACCCGGGCTACCGCGTGCTGGATGAAAAACTTGGCGCCGAAGCCCCGATTGCTCCGGCGGTGAAGAAGGGCAACATTGAATTGCGCGACTGGGTGAATGCGGAGCTGGCCAAGCTTGGGGAAGAGAAATATCTGCTCAAGCTGTATGACCAATATGTGCGTAAAGAGCTGAGCGATGACACCAAGCCTGAGAGCGTGATTGTCGAAGGCGGGAAATGGCAGGGCTGAACCGATGCTCGTTCCCGCGCATGCGTGGGAACGATCGATCAACAAGCTAATCCGGCCAGTTCCACGCCGGCTCATCCAGAACCCTCTGCCCGACGATCCCGGTCTGGCCGAGGGTTTTTTCCAGCACGATGCAATTGCATTCCTCATCTTCCTGTAACGCCGAAATCAATCGCCGTGCGTGTGAAACCACCCACACCTGACATTCCTGCGATGCGCGAATGATCAACCGCGCCAGCGCCGGCAACAGATCCGGATGCAGACTGGTTTCCGGTTCGTTCAATACCATCAGCGACGGCGGACGTGGCGTCAGTAGCGCTGCGACCAGCAGCAGATAACGCAGCGTGCCGTCCGACAACTCAGCCGCCGACAATGGCCGCAACAATCCTTCCTGAAAAAACTCGATGGCAAAGCGTCCGCCGGCCAGCGGTGCGATGTTCAACCGTGCGCCAGGAAACGCGTCGCTGATCGCAGTCTGCAGCGCCTCGGGATCGCCGATTTCGCGGATGGTCTGCAAGGCTGCCGCCAGATCGCGGCCGTCGTGATGCAGCACCGGCGTGCGTGTGCCGAGTTGTGGCTGGCGCACCGGGGCGTCGGCGTCGCTGCGAAAGTGATCGTAGAAGCGCCAACGGCGGATGAACTCGCGCATCTGAAACACTTCCGGCGAGGTGCGCAGGCTGCCGACTTGATCGAACAGGCTGTCGAAGTTCGGCGTGTGCTGCGCCAACACGTCCCAGCCGCGACCGTCACGGGTGCGGATCATTGGCCCGTCGCGATCCACCAGCAGACTGGCCGGGCGATAGAGTGGCCCCGCCCAGATGCATTCCTTTTTGATTTCCGGGTCGAGGGAAAAGAACGAAAGGGTCGGCTCGGGCAATCCCAGGGCAATCGAATAACTGAAATCCTCTCCGGCAAACCCCAGCCGCAGACGTTTCACACCCTGGCGGACTGTCGATTGAATCGGCACTTCGCCATTGCGCATGCGCCGGCTGATGGTTTCCGGCCCGGCCCAGAACGTCGAGTCCAGCCCGCCCTCACGGGCCAGCGCATTGACCACGCCGCCCTGAGCGGTTTCCGCCAGCAGTCGCAGCGCCCGGTAAAGGTTGGACTTGCCACTGCCGTTGGGGCCGGTGATCAGGTTTAGCCTTCCCAGCGGGATCACCAATTTATTGATCGAGCGGTAATTGGCTACCGCGAGGGTCTTGAGCATGAAAGTCCTTCCTGGATGCCCTGAAATCCGGGTCAGGATACCCGTTGCACAGAATTGCATAGATCGCCCGGACGAAGGTTGAACCCTGTTCTAAGCTCACAGTCGTATCGTCACTTGCACGTTCGTACACAGGAAGGAGTCTGCATGGCGAGTCCCGGATTGAAAACAGCGGTCATGCTGAGCCTGCTTGCTTTGCTCGCGGCCTGCAGCGAAAAGAAGCCGCCCCAGGAATACCTGCCACGGGTCTTTGTGCAAGAGGTCAAACCCGCGGACTTCGCGGCATCCGTGACCCTCACCGGCGATGTTCAGGCCAGGGTGCAGACCGAATTGTCGTTCCGGGTCGGCGGCAAGATTATCCAGCGCATGGTCGATGTCGGTGACCGTGTCTCGGCCAAGCAAGTGCTGGCCAAACTTGATCCCAAAGATTTGCAGACCAACGTCGACTCCGCTCAGGCCCAGGTGTTGGCCGAGCAGGCGCGGGTCAAACAGAGCGCCGCCGCGTTCGTCCGCCAGCAGAAACTGTTGCCCAAGGGTTACACCAGCCAGAGCGAATACGATTCCGCGCAGGCCGCATTGCGCAGCAGCCAGAGTGCCTTGAGCGCGGCCCAGGCACAGTTGGCCAACGCCAAGGATCAACTCAGTTACACCGCGCTGATCGCCGATGCGCCAGGCATCATCACTGAGCGTCAGGCCGAAGTCGGCCAGGTGGTTCAGGCCACCGCGCCGATTTTCACGCTGGCCCGGGACGGCGACCGCGACGCGGTGTTCAATGTTTACGAATCGCTGCTGGCCGAGCGCCCGGCCGAACGTTCGATTGTCGTCAGTCTGCTCGATAACCCACAGATCAAAACCACCGGCACCGTGCGTGAAATCACCCCGGCGGTGTCGGCGCAGTCCGGTACGGTGCAGGTCAAAGTCACCCTCGACAGCCTGCCGCAAGGTATGCAGCTCGGTTCGGTAGTCAGCGCTACCGCCAAGGGCAGCGGTAAATCGGCGGTGGAATTGCCGTGGTCGGCCCTGACCAAAAACATCAGTGAACCCGCTGTGTGGATGGTGGACGACAAGGGCGAGGCGCAACTGCACAACGTCACTGTCGGCCGTTACCTGACCGGTCACGTGATCATCAGCGCCGGGCTTATGGGCGGAGAGAAAGTGATCATTGCCGGCGGGCAACTGCTGCATCCGGGCATGAAAGTCGAGATCGCCGAGAACACCTACAAGGAACTGCAACCGGGAGCACAGCCATGAAGCCTTTGTGGGTGATGTCCATCGGGCTGCTGCTGGTTGCCTGTTCCAAGAGCGAGCCACCGCCCGAACCGGTGCGGCCGGTGTTGTCGATCAAGGTCGAAGCACTGAACGAAGAAAACCTCGGTCGTTTCGCCGGCAGCATTCAGGCGCGCTATGAGAGCAACACCGGTTTCCGTGTTGGCGGGCGTATTGCCAGTCGTAACGTCGATGTCGGCGCCGAGGTGGAGAAGGGTACTTTGCTCGCCACCCTCGACCCGTCTGACCAGCAGAACCAGTTACGTTCGGCTCAGGGCGATCTGGCGAAAGTCGAGGCGCAACTGATCAACGCCCAGGCCAACGCCCGGCGTCAGCAGGCGCTATTTGATCGCGGGGTCGGCGCTCAGGCGCAACTGGACATCGCCACCACCGATTTGAAAACCACCCAGGCATCCCTCGACCAGGCGCGGGCGGCGGTCAACCAGAGCAAGGATCAGCTCGGCTACACCGAACTGCGCTCCGACCACAAAGCCGTGGTCACCGCGTGGAACGCCGAGGCCGGACAAGTAGTGACGGCCGGTCAACAAGTGGTGACGCTGGCGCAACCGGACATCAAGGAAGCGGTGATCGATCTGCCGGACACGCTGGTCGACCAGATCCCCAGCGATGTGGTGTTTCTGGTGGCCGCGCAACTCGATCCGAGCATCAACACCACCGCCGTCATCCGTGAAATCGAACCGCAGGCGCAAAGCGCCACCCGCACCCGTCGTGCTCGGTTAACCCTGGCCAGCACACCACCTGGATTCCGCCTCGGTACGGCAATCAGCGTGACCCTCAGTTCAGCTATCAAGCCGCGAATCGAATTGCCCGCGACAGCCCTGCAAGAAGCCGACGGCAAAACCCGGATCTGGGTGATCGACCCGCAAAGCAAAACCGTCGCCCCCCGTGACGTCAGCGTGACCAGCCGTACCGACAGCACCGTGATACTGGCCGGCGGGGTCAAGTCCGGCGAGCGTGTGGTAAGCGCCGGCGTCAACAGTCTCAAGCCAGGGCAAGCCGTGAAACTCGACGAGGACAGTCAATGAAAGGGTCTTTCAATCTCTCCGAATGGGCCCTCAAGCATCAGTCGTTCGTCTGGTACCTGATGTTCGTTGCATTGCTGATGGGCGTGTTTTCCTACTTCAATCTGGGACGTGAAGAAGACCCGTCGTTCACCATCAAGACTATGGTGATCCAGACCAAATGGCCGGGCGCAACCCAGGAAGAAACCCTCAAGCAGGTCACCGACCGTATCGAGAAAAAACTCGAAGAACTCGACTCCCTCGATTACGTGAAAAGCTATACGCGCCCCGGCGAGTCAACGGTCTACGTGTACCTGCGCGACACCACCAGCGCCAAGGACATCCCGGAAATCTGGTATCAGGTGCGCAAGAAGATCAACGATATTCGCGGCCAGTTTCCCCAGGGAATTCAGGGGCCGGGATTCAACGATGAGTTCGGTGACGTGTTCGGCTCGGTCTACGCGTTCACCGCCGACGGCCTGACGATGCGGCAACTGCGCGATTATGTGGAGCAGGCGCGGGCCGAGATTCGCAACGTGCCGGGGCTGGGCAAGATCGAGATGGTCGGCCAGCAGGATGAAGTGATCTATCTGAACTTCTCGACCCGCAAACTCGCGGCGCTGGGCATCGATCAGCGTCAGGTGGTGCAGAGCCTGCAATCGCAGAACGCGGTGACTCCGGCCGGGGTGATCGAGGCCGGACCGGAGCGGATTTCGGTGAGGACCTCCGGGCAGTTTGCCTCGGAAAAGGACCTCGCTGAGGTCAATCTCAAACTCAATGACCGTTTCTATCGTCTGGCCGATATCGCTGAAATCAGCCGTGGGTATGTCGACCCGGCGTCACCGGAGTTCCGCTTCGACGGCAAACCCGCCATCGGCCTGGCGATTGCCATGCAGAAGGGCGGCAACGTCCAGGCATTCGGTAAAGCCCTGCACGCACGTATCGACCAACTCACCGCCGACCTGCCGGTAGGCGTCGGCGTACATACCGTCTCCGATCAGGCAGTGGTGGTGGAAGAGGCCGTCGGCGGTTTCACCAGTGCGCTGTTCGAAGCCGTAGTCATCGTGCTGGTGGTGAGTTTCATCAGCCTCGGCGTGCGCGCCGGGCTGGTGGTGGCATGTTCGATTCCGCTGGTGCTGGCGATGGTGTTCGTGTTCATGGAATACAGCGGCATCACCATGCAGCGGATTTCTCTCGGTGCCTTGATCATCGCCCTGGGTCTGTTGGTGGACGACGCGATGATCACCGTGGAGATGATGGTCACGCGCCTGGAGATGGGCGAGACCAAGGAGCAGGCGGCGACGTTTGCCTACACCTCCACGGCGTTTCCGATGCTCACCGGTACGCTGGTGACCGTGGCCGGTTTCGTGCCGATCGGTCTGAACGCCAGTTCGGCGGGTGAGTACACCTTCACCCTGTTTGCGGTGATCGCGGTGGCGATGCTGGTGTCATGGATCGTCGCGGTGCTGTTCGCCCCGGTGATCGGCGTGCACATTCTCAGCACCGATGTGAAGCCCCACGAAGCCGAGCCGGGGCGCATCGGGCGAGCCTTCAATCACGGTTTGTTGTGGTCGATGCGCAACCGCTGGTGGTGCATCGGCATCACCGTGCTGTGCTTCGTGCTGGCGGTGTTCTGCATGCGCTTTGTGCAGAATCAGTTCTTCCCGTCTTCAGATCGCCCGGAAATCCTGGTCGACCTCAACCTGCCGCAAAACGCCTCGATCGATGAAACCCGCAAGGCGGTCGACAAGCTTGAAGCCACGCTCAAGGGCGACCCGGACATCGTGCGCTGGAGCACTTACATCGGTCAGGGTGCGATCCGTTTCTACCTGCCACTCGACCAGCAATTGCAGAACCCGTACTACGCGCAACTGGTGATCGTCAGCAAAGACTTCAAGGCCCGCGAAGCCTTGAGCCAGCGCCTGCGTGATCGCCTGCGCAAGGATTTTGTCGGTATCGGCAGTTATGTGCAGGCGCTGGAAATGGGCCCGCCGGTCGGTCGGCCGATCCAGTATCGAGTCAGTGGCAAAGACATTGACCAGGTGCGCAAGCACGCCATCGGTCTGGCCACCGAACTGGACAAGAGTCCGCACATCGGCGAGATCATTTACGACTGGAACGAACCCGGAAAAGTCCTGCGTATCGATATCGCCCAGGACAAGGCGCGCCAGCTCGGACTGTCTTCGGAGGATGTGGCCAACCTGATGAACAGCATTGTCAGTGGCTCGCCGCTGACCCAGGTCGATGACGATATCTACCTGGTCAATGTGGTCGGGCGGGCGGTGGATTCCGAACGTGGTACACCGGAAACCCTGCAGAACCTGCAGATCGTTACGCCCAACGGCACTTCGATTCCGCTACTGGCCTTCGCAACCGTGCGTTATGAACTGGAGCAGCCGCTGGTGTGGCGTCGCGACCGTTTGCCGACCATCACCATCAAGGCTTCGGTGCGCGATGAAATTCAGCCGACCGATCTGGTGAAAGTCCTCAAGCCGACCATCGATGACTTCGCCGCCAAACTGCCGGTGGGCTACAAGGTCGCCACCGGCGGTACGGTCGAGGAAAGCGGCAAGGCCCAGGGGCCGATTGCCAAGGTGTTGCCGCTGATGCTGTTCCTGATGGCGACTTTCCTGATGATCCAGCTGCACAGCGTACAGAAGCTGTTCCTGGTGGCCAGCGTCGCGCCGCTGGGGCTGATCGGCGTGGTGCTGGCGTTGGTGCCGACCGGTACGCCGATGGGCTTCGTGGCGATCCTCGGGATTCTGGCGCTGATCGGCATCATCATCCGCAACTCGGTGATCCTCGTGACGCAGATCGAGGAGTTCGAGCACAAGGGCTACTCGCCCTGGGATGCGGTGGTGGAGGCGACCGAGCACCGACGTCGGCCGATCCTGCTCACCGCAGCGGCGGCGAGCATGGGCATGATCCCGATTGCCCGGGAAGTGTTCTGGGGGCCGATGGCCTACGCGATGATCGGCGGGATTGTGGTGGCGACACTGCTGACGCTGCTGTTCCTGCCAGCGCTGTATGTGGCCTGGTACAAGATTCGCGAGCCGAAGAAAAACTAGATCAAAAGCTCCCTCACTCTTGGGTGAGGGGAGTCAGATCTTGCGCCAGACACTCGCCAGCCACGGCTGCTGCTCCCGCGGCAGCCCCGCAGGCCGGTAGTAATGCTCAAGTTCCACGAATCCAGCAGCAGTCAGTAACCCGCGCCAGGCTTCCAGATCGTGGTACGAGCCATAACGCGGCCCGTTCCAGCCTTCACGGTTGTCCCCGCGTGGATTGGAACTGAACAGCACGCCACCCGGCTTGAGTGTCCCGCGTAACTGCTGCAGAACCCGTGGCAATTCCTGCAACGGCACATGAAACAGCACCGCGTTGGCGAAGATCCCGTCGAAGCGTTCTGCCGGCAGATCCAGCTTCAGGAAGTCCTGGCACCACACCTCACAGCCACTGTCCTCCCGAGCCATCTGCGCGAATTTTTCTGCACCGTCGAGGCCGACGGCGATGTGACCCAGCCGTGTGAAGGTCTGCAAGTCCCGGCCCGGCCCGCAGCCGAAGTCGAGAATGGAAAACGGCGCTTCAGCCTGAATATGCCGCAGCAGGGCGTCGATGTTCTGACTGACATCATGGTCGCGGGTGCCTTCACGAAAATCCTCAGCCACCGCGTTGTAGTGGCCGAGGGTAGTGGAGGTGATCTGTTCCAGATCGGTTGGGGTCTGTTTCATGGTCGCACTGCGCTGGCAAAGGATGTTGCCGACTATACGCCATGCAATTCAGCGCTTGTTCAACCCTCGCGCCAGACGGTCGCCGCCCAGTTGAATCACCGCCACCAGCGCCACCAGGAGCACGATCACGGTCAGCATGATCTGGCTGTCGAAGCGCTGATAGCCGTAGCGATAGGCAATGTCGCCCAGACCGCCGGCGCCAATCGCTCCGGCCATCGCCGATGAGTTGATCATCGTCACCAGCGTAATGGTGAACCCGCCAACGATGCCCGGCAGCGCTTCGGGCAACAACACGTGCCAGACGATATGCCAGCGCCGGCAGCCCATGGCTTGCGCGGCTTCGATCAAGCCGTGGTCGACTTCGCGCAGGCTCACTTCGGCGATCCGCGCAAAGAACGGTGTGGCTGCGATGGTCAGCGGCACCACCGCTGCCCAGACACCGTAGGTGGTGCCGACGATCAGCCGGGTGAACGGAATCAGCGCGACCATCAGGATCAGAAACGGAATCGAGCGAAACAGGTTCACGAACGCACCCAGCGCGCGATTCAGCACCGGGGCTTCGTAGATACCACCCTTGTCGCTGGTGACCAGAATCACCGCCATCGGAATCCCCGTCAGCAGCGCTATCAGCGATGACACGCCGACCATCAGAAACGTGTCGATGAAACCCTGCAGCAAGCGATCAAACCACATATCCCAACACCTCCGTGCGTTGTGCCCACTGGCCGGCACGCTGACGCAATTCCTCGGCGTTCAGTTTCGAGCCTGCCACCGCCAGCAACAGTTGCCCGAGCGCGTGGCCCTGAATCCGTTCCACGCCGCCCTGGAGCAATTTCACCCGGCCACCGAGGTCAGCGAACAGTGCGGCAAGATCCGGCTCGTCCTGCTGGCTGCCGGTGAACTGCAAACGCAGCACCACGGACGCGTCGGATGACGACGGTTGCGCCTGCAAACGGCTTTGCAACTCTTCGGGCAAGGCGTGTTGCAGCGGTGCGAGCAAGGTCTGGCTGACCTCGTGTTGCGGGTTGCCGAACACTTCCCAGACCGGGCCCTGCTCGACGATGCGACCATGTTCCAGCACGACGACGCGGTCGCAGATCTCGCGGATCACGACCATCTCATGAGTGATCAGCACGATGGTCAGGCCCAGGCGTTTGTTGATCTCGCGCAGCAGACCGAGGATCGACTGGGTGGTTTCCGGATCCAGCGCCGAAGTGGCTTCGTCACACAGCAGAATGTCCGGGTCGTGCACCAGCGCGCGGGCAATGCCGACACGCTGTTTCTGCCCGCCGGACAATTGCGCCGGATAGGCCTTGTGCTTGGCCTGCAGGCCCACCAGTTCCAGCAGTTCGCGAACCTTTTTCTCCCGCTGTTCCTTCGGAACACCGGCGACTTTCAGCGGCAGTTCGACGTTCTGCCACACCGTTTTTGCCGACATCAGATTGAAGTGCTGGAAGATCATGCCGATCCGCCGGCGCAGGGCGACGAGGCGATCCTCGTCGTACTCGCCGATGTCCACCTGATCGATCAGCACCCGGCCCGAGGTCGGTTGTTCGAGGCGATTGATGGTGCGGATCAGCGACGACTTGCCGGCGCCGCTGCGGCCGATGATGCCGAACACTTCACCGCGCTGGATCGCCAGGTCGATGCCCTGCAGGGCTGCGACCGGGCCTTGTTTGCCGTCGTAGGTTTTACCGAGCCCGATGAAGCGCACGTGGGCGCGGTTCAGTTCGGGATGCAGTTCAGTGCGTTCCGCAAGCGCGGGTGGCTCTGGAAGATCCAGTCGCCGTTGAATGGCCGCGGTCATCCTCAGCTTTCCCAACCGGCCTGGTACAGCTTGCCGTGGGCTTTATCCAGCGCGGCGCGTACGGCCGGCGAATGCTGGTAGATGTCGACGAACTTGATCAGGCGCGGGTCGGTTTTGCTCTTCGGCTGGATCACGAACTGGATCACGTATTCCTTGTGATCGAGGCCGTCGAACAGCAGCGCAGAGCCGGCATCGAACGTCTTCGCCAGACGGATGTAGGCCGGGTAGCCCTGGACCAGATCGGCATCGTCATAAGCGCGTACCAGTTGCACGGCCTCGACTTGCAGGATCTTGATCTTTTTCGGGTTGGCGACGATGTCGTCCTCGGTGGCCTTGTAGCCGACGCCCGGTTTGAGGGTGATCAGACCGGCCTTGGCGAGCAGTTGCAGACCGCGTCCGCTGTTGATCGGGTCATTGGCGATGGCGACGCTGGCGCCTTCCGGCAGCTCGTCGAAGCTTTTGTATTTCTTCGAGTACAGGCCGACGTTGTTGATGATCCCCGGGGCGAACGGCACCAGGTCGAAACCGGAGGCGGCCTTGGCATTTTCCAGGAACGGGATGTGCTGGAAGTAGTTCACGTCGATGTCACCGGCAGCGAGGCTGACGTTAGGGGCGATCCAGTCAGTGAACTCCACCAGTTCGACTTTCAGGCCTTGCTTGGAGGCCTCTTCGACGGCGGCTTCCAGCGGAATCGCGAAGGCTGCGGTGGTGCCGATTTTCAACGGCGCGTCGGCGGCGAAAACCGCCGAGCTGAACAGGCCGAAGGCCAGGGCCAGTGCTTTGACTGGGTGGGACAGGAGCTTCTTGGTCATGGTGGTTTTCCAGTCAGTGCGAGGAGGTGTGTCGGTAGTGGGCGCCGGTGTGTTGCTGCGGCAGATGCGCTTCGCCATGAAACAGTTTTTCCCGCAGGCTGCCGGTGTCGTACGCGGTCTTGTACGAGCCGCGTCGTTGCAGTTCCGGAATCACCAGATCGATGAAATCCACATAGCTTTCCGGGGTGACGATGCGGGTCAGGTTGAAGCCGTCGAGGCCGGTTTCGGCGATCCACGATTCCAGTTCATCTGCCACTTGCTGCGGCGAGCCGACCACGGTGATGTAGCGCCCGCCAAGGGCGTGCTGGTCGAGCAATTTGCGCCGGGTCCAGTCGTTGTTCTGCAGGTTTTTGGTGGCGGACTGGATCGCGTTGCTCTTCACGTACTGGATCGGTTCGTCGATTTCGTACTGAGAAAAGTCGATGCCGGTGGAGGCTGAAAAATGCGCCACACCTGCTTCGGCACTGGCGTAGCTGAGGTATTCGGCATGCTTGGCCCAGGCCGCTTCTTCGGTCTCGCCGACGATCACGTTGAGGCCCATGAACACTTTGATGTCCTCAGGGTTGCGACCCGCTTCGACGGCGCTGGCGCGGACCTTGTCCACCTGCACTTTGGTTGATGGCTTGTTCTGACCGCTGATAAACACGCACTCGGCATGGCGCCCGGCAAACAGCAGACCACGATCCGAACTGCCGGCCTGGAACAGTACCGGCGTGCGCTGCGGCGAAGGTTCGCACAGGTGATAACCCTCGACCTGATAGAACTCGCCCTTGTGCTCGACCTTGTGCACCTTGTCCGGCTGCGCGTAGATCCGCTGCTTTGGGTCGTTGAGCACCGCACCGTTCTCCCAGCTGCCTTCCCAGAGTTTGTAGAGCACTTCGAGGTACTCGTCGGCCTGGTCGTAACGCCGGTCATGTTCGACCTGCTCGCTCAGGCCCATGGCTTTGGCGGCGCTGTCCAGATAACCGGTGACGATGTTCCAGCCCACCCGCCCACGGCTCAGGTGATCGAGGGTCGACATGCGCCGGGCGAACAGATACGGCGGCTCGTAGGTGAGGTTGGCGGTCAGGCCGAAACCCAGGTTTTTGGTCACGGCGGACATGGCCGATACCAGCAGCAGCGGATCGTTGACCGGCAGCTGGATCGACTCTTTCAGGGTGACGTCCACCGAGTTCTGATAGACGTCGTACACGCCGACGATGTCGGCGATGAACAGTCCGTCGAACAGCCCGCGCTCCAGCAACTGCGCCAGTTCGGTCCAGTATTCAATGGTCTTGTATTGGGTCGAGGTGTCGCGTGGATGGGTCCACAATCCGTGGTTTATATGGCCGATGCAGTTCATGTTGAACGCATTGAGCAGGATCTTCTTTTTCGCAGCGCTCATCAGATGGTCCCTCGCAGCGGAGGGTTTTCATCGTTGAGGTAGTAATTGCCCACCGCGTGATATTTCCAGCGTACCGGGTCGTGCAGGGTGTGCACCCGGGCGTTGCGCCAGTGGCGGTCGAGGCCGTGTTCGATCAGGGTGGCCTGGCTGCCGGCCAGTTCGAACAGGGTGCTGCCGGCGGCCAGAGAAATTTCGGTGCTGATCGCCCGTGCTTCGGCGACGGCAATCGAGGCTGCTGCAACCGTCTCGGCGTTGGTCTCGGTCTGCGCTGCATCGAGGTATTCGCCGGCGCGTTCGAGCAAGGCCTCGGTGGCGTGCAGACGAATGCTCAGATGGCCGAAACTCTTGAGGGTCAGTGGGTCTTCGGTGGCTTTGTCGTTACCCGAGTCGATCCATGGCCGGGTCTTGCTGCGCACGAAGTGCAGCGCATCTTCGTAGGCGGCGCGGGCGATGCCGGTATCGATGGCGGCGTGAAGGATCTGCGCCAGCGGGCCGACCGGAGTCGGGCGCTCGAAAGCGCTCTGGAAAGGAATGACATCTTCGGCCGCCACATACACGTCTTCGAACACCACCGAACCGCTGCCGGTGGTGCGCTGGCCGAAGCCGCTCCAGTCGTCGATCACGGTCAGGCCTTTGCTGTCGCGCGGGACGAAGGCCAGTTGCTGCACACCGTTTTCATCGACCACCGAGGTCGGGATGCGCTGGGCGTAAATGGCGCCGGTCGCATAGAACTTGCGACCATTGATGCGATAACCGCTGCCGTCGCGTTTCAGGCTGGTAACCCGGTCGTGGGCAGTCTTGGTGCCCAGTTCCGCCAGGGCATTGCCGAAGCGCTGACCAGCGAGGACTTCGGCGTACAGGCGTTGTTTCTGCTCGTGGCTTCCGTTCACCCGCAGTACTTCGAGGGCATAGAAATGGTTCTGCGGAATCTGCCCCAGCGAGCCATCGGCCTGGGCAATCAGGGCGATGACTTTGGCCAGGGTCACGTTGGACACGCCGGCGCCACCGTACTCCTTGGGCACGCTGATGCCCCACAGGCCGGAGCGGGAAAACACGTCGAGTTCCGGCAGCGGCAGGCGGCGTTCGCGGTCGCGCAGGTTGCTGTCGCGCTGGAAGTCTTCAGCCAGGTCGCTGGCGACGATCAGGGCTTGCTCGTCGCTGGTGATGACCGCGACGGGATGGGAAAGAGTCATGTGTTTCTCCAGAGATCTGGTCAAAAGTGTTCTGGTCGTCAGATCCAGGAATGGCGAGCCGGAAGTTTTCCGTTCAGGCGCCAGGCGCCGACCGCGTGGTACTTCCAGCGCACCGGGTCGTGCAGGGTGTGTACCCGGGCGTTGCGCCAGTGACGGTCGAGGTTGAATTCGGCGAGGGTGGCGCGGCTGCCGGCCAGCTCGAAGAGCTTTTCGCTGGCCAGCAGTGAGATCTCGGTGGTCAGCACCTTGGCTTCGGCCACGGCAATCGAGGCACGGGCGGCGGACTCGGCGGTCAGCGGCGCGGCATGCACCTGATCCAGCACTTGCCCGGCCTTGCGCAGCAGCGCCTCGGCGGCGTGCAGTTCGATTTTCAGTTTGCCGATGTCGGCGATCACGTAGAGATCGTCGCTGGCGCGCTCGACCTTGGCGTCAATCCATGGCCGGGCGCGGGTCTTGACGAATTCGATGGCGTCATCAATGGCGCCACGGGCGATGCCGGCGTCGATGGCCGCTTGAATCAGCTGCGAAACCGCACCCTGGGTGTTGGGCTTTTCGTTGATCTTCCAGTTATCCACCACGAGGCCTGCATCGACCCGCACGTTGTGCAAAAGAATCGTGCCGCTGGCGGTGGTGCGCTGGCCGAATCCCGACCAGTCATCGACGATGCGCAGGCCCGGCGTGCCGCGACGGACGAAGGCCAGTACTTGCTTGCCGTCGTCGTTGAGCGCCTTGACCGCTACCCAGTGGGCGAAGAGGGCGCCAGTGGAGTAGAACTTCTGGCCATTGATCACGTAGTCATCGCCGTCGGCGGTGATGCGCGCTTTCAGTTCCAGCGTGTCCTTGGTGCCGCGCTCAGGCCCGGCGTTACCGATGCGCCAGCCTTCCAGCACGTTCTTCAGCAGCTGCTGTTTCTGCACTTCGGTGGCGCTGCCGAGGATCAGGTTGATGATCCCGAACTGATTCTGCGGGATTTGTCCCAGCGCCGGGTCGGCCGCGGAAATGATCGCGAACACCTCGGCCAACGTGACGAAGGAAACCTGCGGACCGCCGAACTCGCGCGGGATGGCGATGCTGCCCAGGCCGCTGCGGGTGAACTGTTCGATTTCCGCCCACGGCAGCTTGCGCTGGCGGTCGCGTTTGGCTGCCTGCACGCGGGCGACTTGCGCCAGTTCATGTGCTGCCTTGATGGCTTGGGCGTCGTTGCGCAGCACTTGCGCGGGCAACAACAACGGGGCGACGTCCAGGTCACTCTGGACGTTTGCGTCTGCCAGACTGGACATCAGTGCCACTCCTTGGGTGCACGCAATGCCCTGGCGAATTGCACTGGGGTGATTGTGTTCCGGACCATGTTACCTACCTCACATCTCATGAAAAACGCCGCAAAAGTGCGGCGAACGAAAGAATGTCCGGTGGTCCGGTTCATATACCCTAAGCGTGTATAAATATTAAATAAACTAACTTTTAGGAATATGTATAGAAGATCAAAAGCTCACTCGGCCTTGCGCTCCGCGGCCATGGGAATCTGTTTCAAGGGCACTTTCAGATAAGGATTCACGCAACCGATTTTCAGCGTCTGTGACGTCGCCCAACGCAAGTTGTTGCCGACCCGGTCGATGATGCAATAGCTCACGTCCAGCCGCAGGTCTTCGCCAGCTTCGACGATGATCGCCGGGGGTACCCAGACCTGAATGCCGTGACCGACGTCGGATTGGGCAATACGTGGCAGATCCATGCGCACGTCGCCCCAGCGCAGGGTGATTTCGTCACCCTCGGCCATGTTCAGGTAAGGCTCGATGGTCAGCGGGACGCCGCGTTTGATCTGGTTCGGGTTGACCCCGCGTCGGCGAATGACCTCGGGAAGACTGACCGGCAGCAGGTAGTGGTTTTCCTCCGAACAGTCTGCCGCGAATTGCCCGCCCGGGCAGTCGAGTTTGACCTGAAACCGGGCGCTGGCCGACAGCGCCGGGTTTCTTCCGACCTGCATCACCCGGTAATGCACACGCGGCGAACCGCTGATGATGAAGCTTTCCGGTACCCGCAGGCTGACCGTATTTCCGACATCCCCGGCATTCAGCACGCGGGAAGCGACGTAGCAGCCATCCCAGAACAGCTCGATCAGGTCGCCGCCGTCCATGTCGTGCCAAGGCGCGATGTCGACCGACAGGTTGGCGGCCGCCATGAGGTTGATACCGGCCCCGTGGGATTTTTCCAGGGTCGGTGGTGCCAGCAGCGGGGTGTTTGAAATGCAGGTCATCGGTTTCTCTCCTTGAAGCCTTGCAGCGAAGTCCGTTTTCGAAAGAACGAATGGCGTGAATTAACAGGCAATAAAACTTTGGCGTTTCGTACAAGTTTTAAAGTGTCTTGTTGGACTAGCGTGCGCCGGTCGTTGACTAGATAAGAGTTAGCCGGGAGAGGTGTCAAGCGAGTGAAATTAGTTAACTCGTGAATTACGGATTAATCAGAAGGTTCCTACATTGTCGCGGCCGTCAGCCTAGGCATTGTGAAGAAGAAAGCTACAGGTTGCTGCGGTCTTTAGCCTGTTTTGCTGTGTGTTATGCCTAAGCGGAAAATCAAGGCACGGCGAATTTTACGCGCAGCGAACGTGTTGCAGGACATATATATGTACTGCATTTTGAGGAGCTTGATTGTTAGTGTCTGGAAGGGAAGTTGTACTTTTGGAAAGACACTACTTCCATCCGTGGAAGTGAGTGGTAGCACTTGCGAAGTTGTCAGCCGTTGTTGCGAAACTTGCTGAGAAACTGTCGTGTACGCTCTTCTTTCGGATTGGCAAACAGCGCTTTGGCTTCGCCTTGTTCGACGATCACGCCCTTGTCGAAAAACACTACGCGGTTGGCCACGTCACGGGCGAACGCCATTTCGTGAGTCACGATAACCATGGTGCGTTTTTCTTCGGCCAGGCCGCGGATGGTCGCCAGTACTTCGCCGACCAGTTCCGGATCGAGGGCCGATGTCGGCTCGTCGAACAGGATCACTTCGGGCTCCATCGCCAGCGCCCGGGCAATCGCCACGCGCTGTTGCTGACCACCGGACAGGCGCCGTGGATAGGCGTCTTCCTTGCCCGCCAGGCCGACCTTGGTCAGCAGTTTCTTGCCCAGGGCAATAGCTGCGTCGCGCGGCATCTTCTTGACCACGATCGGGCCTTCGATGACGTTTTCCAGGGCGGTACGGTGGGGGAACAGGTTGAAGTTCTGGAACACGAAGCCCACGTGCTGGCGCAGATTGCGCACCAGGCTTTGCTGCTGGTTCAGCGGGCGACTGGTATCGATCTCGATATCGCCGACCTTGATCCGGCCGCTGGTGGGTTGTTCGAGGAAGTTCAGGCAGCGCAGGAACGTCGTTTTTCCCGAGCCGCTGGGGCCGATGATTGCCACGACCTCGCCTTCTTTTACTTCAAGATCGATGCCGTTGAGCACGACTTGACCCTTGAACTGCTTTGTCAGTTTTTCCACGACAATCATGGGGTCAGGACTCCTGGTCGTGCCGATTGACCCGCTCTTCCAACTTGTTCTGGAAGTGCGAAAGCACCGTGGCCAGAATCCAGTAGATCAGCGCGGCGGCAAGATACATGGTGAAGACTTCGAAAGTCCGGGCAGTAATCAGCTGCGCCTGACGGAACAGCTCCGGGACCTGAATGGTGGCGGCCAGTGCGGTGTCCTTGACCAGTGAAATGAAGCTGTTGCCCAGCGGCGGCAAGGCTGTGCGCATCGCTTGCGGCAGGATGGCCCGGCGCAGGGTCTGCGCGCGGGTCATGCCGATACTCGCAGCTGCTTCCCACTGGCCGCGCTCGATCGAACCGATCGCGGAGCGCAGGATTTCACAGGCGTAGGCAGCCATGTTCAGCGAGAAGCCGATCAGGGCCGCCGGCAGCGGATCGAGTTCCAGACCCATTTGCGGCAAGCCGTAATAGATCACGAACAGTTGCACCAGCAACGGCGTGCCGCGAAAGAACGACACGTAGATGCGGGCCAGCCAGCTGACCGATTTGAAACGCGACAGGCGCATCAACGCCAGGCCAAAGCCCAGCAGCAGGCCAAAGAACATGCCGCCGAGGCTGAGGACTACCGTGTAGTACGCGCCCTTGAGCAGAAAGGGCGCGGAGTCCAGTGCGAGTTGGAAAGCTGCTTCCATTATTTAGTGACGTCAGCTTGGAAGTACTTTTCCGAGATCTTGGCCAGGGTCCCGTCGGCACGCAGCTCGTCGAGGGCCTTGTTCACGGCTGCCAGCAGCTCAGGCTCGCCTTTGCGCAGGGCGATACCGGACTCCTGACGGGAGAATGCCTGACCGGCCGCTACGGTTTTCGGAGCTTTCTTGGCGTATTCAAGTGCGGCCAGACGGTCGATCAGAATCGCGTCGGTACGGCCGTTGTTCAGGTCGGCGAACTTGGTCGGATCATCGTCATAAGTACGCACGTCGGCACCCGGTACGTTGGCGCGGACCCACTGCTCGTAGTTGGTGCCCAGGCCCACGCCGACTTTCTTGCCGGACAGGTCGGCGGCGGTCTTGATGTTCAGCGCAGCTTCCTTGTCCTTCAGCACCAGCGCCTGAATCCCGGAGATGGTGTACGGCTCGGAGAAGTCATACTTCTTCTTGCGCTCGTCGGAGATGGTCACCTGGTTGACTACAACGTCCAGACGCTTGGATTCCAGCGCGGCGAGGATGCCGTCCCACTTGGTCGGCTGGATCTTGGCCTTGACGCCCAGCTTCTTGGCCAGGGCTTCGGACAGCTCGACTTCGAATCCGGACAGTTTGCCGTTCTCGTCAACGAAGCTGAACGGTGGGTAAGTGCCTTCCAGGCCGACGTTGATAACGCCTTTGTCCTTGATCTGTTGCAGTTGCTCACCGGCAACGGCGCTGCTGATCAGACCGGCGCTCAGTGCCAGGCCCAGCGAACCTACCAGCAGATTTCGACGTAGTGCGGAAAGAATCATGACAAGCCCCTGTGTTTTCTTATGGAAGACGCTTAAGGAAAGTTGGCGAATCCGGGAGTTGAACGACAGCGCTATCCTGCCTTAAAGCAGCTTATGCGTCTCTCGCGAAATTCGCCTGCGGCGAGACTATATGACGGCTCTTTTAGAATGGAAAATAATGAATTTTACGTTTGTTATTCTTTTGAGGAATATTTGTTGTTGTTTTCCTAGTACTCCCTGGCTCCGCGTTCCCCTTTCAAAGGGGACGCGGAGCGTCCCGGGCTGCATTCCCACGCAGAGCGTGGGAATGAGCGCTTCGGTACGCGCTTCGAACTACAGAAAGTCCTTGTATGCGAACAACGCCGGAGCGCCGCCGGTGTGCAGGAAGATGATCGGACCGTCATCGAAACGCCCGCGACCGATGCCGTCGAGCAACCCGGCCATGGCCTTGCCGGTGTAGACCGGATCGAGCAGCACGGCATCCTGGCTGGCCAACAGTTTCACTGCGGCCAGCGTTCCGGCATTCGGCTCGCCGTAGCGCGGGCCGAAGTACTCGTCCCACAGCTCGACTTTGAAAGTCTCCGGTAATGCCACGCCCAACAGATCGGCAGTACGCTCGGCCAGGCCTTGCACTTTCGGGCGCTGATCTTCTTCGCTGCGCGAGACGGTCACGCCGATCACCGGCAATTGCGGCAGCACTTCGCTCAAGGCCAGTGCCAGGCCGCTGTGCGTGCCGGCGCTGCCCGAAGCCAGGACCACGGCAGAAAATTGCAGGCCGGTATCCTCGATCTGCTGCGCCAGTTCCAGGCCGGCCCGTACATAACCCAGTGCGCCAATGGCGTTGGAGCCACCAATCGGCACCAGATAAGGCTTCTTGCCGTTGCTGCGCAAGCGCACGGCGAGGGCGGCCAGTTGTTCGTCGGCGTTGTCGAGGTTGTCGACCAGTTCGACCTTGGTGTCGAACAGATCCAGCAGCAGGCGGTTGCCGTTGCCGGTGTAGTTGCTGTCGTCGGTGCCCAGCGGATTTTCCAGCAGCGCCACGCAACCCAGGCCGAGTTTCGCGGCCAGCGCGGCGGTCTGGCGCACATGGTTCGATTGCAGTGCGCCGGCGGTAATCAGGGTATCGGCGCCTTGTGCCAGGGCATCGGCGGCGAGGTATTCGAGCTTGCGCAGCTTGTTGCCGCCCATGGCCAGCGGCGTCAGGTCATCGCGCTTGATGTAAATGTCGCGGCCAAGCCAGGTGGACAGGCGTTCGAGTTTTTCCAGTGGAGTCGGTTGGCCGAGCAGGTCGAGGCGGTTAAAGCGGTCCAGCTGTTGTTTGATCATGAGTCCGTACTGATGCAAGGAGATGTCAGGACTATAGGCACGCCGATTTACCGGGGCAACCGCCAATCGCTTATAGCCAAATGTGCTTAGGCCAGCACTATTGGTTCTTAATTCGCCTTCGGGGCGTTGCCGTAAAGTAGTGGCCGTTGACGCGGCCAGACAGTCCGGCCGCCCGTGAGGAGTCTTTACCGTGAGCGAGCGTTCCAGCCATTGGCAATTGCAGACCATCGTCAGCCAGCTGCGTACCGCGCGGGATCAGTGGCGTGCGCAAAATGGCCGCGCCAGCGGCGAGCAGGGCGGGCGCGAACTGCCGTCCCGTGACGCGATGGCGCAGATTCTCGAAGCCCTGTGCGGCGCGTTGTTCCCGATGCGTCTGGGGCCGGTGGATCTGCGTGAAGAGAGCGAAGATTTTTACGTCGGCCACACCCTCGATGTTGCGTTGAATGCATTGCTGGCCCAGGCACGACTCGAACTGCGTTATGTCGCCCGCCACAGCGCCCGGGATGACAGCGAAGTCGAGGCGCAAGCCATCAGGATCATTCAGGATTTCGCGTTGGCGCTGCCAGGCCTGCGCAGTCTGCTCGACACCGACGTGCTGGCCGCGTATCACGGCGACCCGGCGGCGCGCAGCGTCGATGAAGTGCTGCTGTGCTATCCGGGGATTCTGGCGGTGATCCACCATCGTCTCGCGCACCATTTGTATCGCGCAGGCCTGCCGCTGCTGGCGCGGATCAGTTCGGAAATCGCCCACTCGGCGACCGGTATCGATATCCATCCGGGCGCGCAGATCGGCCGCAGTTTCTTCATCGACCACGGCACTGGCGTGGTGATCGGCGAGACCGCCATCATCGGTGAGCGCGTCAGGATCTATCAGGCGGTGACCTTGGGCGCCAAACGCTTCCCGGCGGACGAGGACGGCCAGTTGCAGAAGGGCCATCCACGCCATCCGATCGTCGAGGACGACGTGGTGATTTACGCCGGGGCGACGATTCTCGGGCGGATCACCATCGGCAAGGGTTCGACCATCGGCGGCAACGTGTGGCTGACCCGCAGCGTGCCGGCCGGGTGCAACCTGACCCAGGCCAATCTGCAACATGATGACGGGACGCAGAAGTAATTTTCCTGTCCGTTCGTTCCCGCGCAAGGCGGGAACGAACGCCCTCGCCACAGCGTCATACCCCTCCCTGAGCCAGCGTACGAAACTTACCGCTGAGCCCTGCGATTAGTCCTGAGCGTGCTATCCATGTTTAACTTGAACGTTCATTCAAGTTAAACCGGCGGTTCGCTGCCCGCTCACAACAGGAGGCTTGCCTTTGCTGAGTCCGATCATTTCAGCCATTTTCCAACCCCTTGAGGTGCACCGTTCATGAGTGCATCGTCCACCCCCGCCAGCGGCCTGGTACGCATGAATCCGCCGGTGTTCTGGTTCGCCGCAACGGTGATCCTGCTGTTTGGCCTGACCGTTATCGCCATGCCGGAACAGGCTGGTGCCTGGCTTCTCGAAGCGCAAAACTGGGCGGCCAATACGGTCGGCTGGTATTACATGCTCGCGATGACCCTGTATCTGGTCTTCGTGGTGGTCACCGCGTTATCGGGCTACGGCAAGATCAAACTCGGTGCCGACCACGACGAACCCGAATTCAGTTACCTGTCCTGGGCCGGCATGCTGTTCGCTGCCGGGATCAGCATCACGCTGTTTTTCTTCTGTGTGTCCGAACCGCTGACCCACATGCTCCAGCCACCACAAGGCGAGGCTGGTACGGCAGATGCGGCGCGTCAGGCGATGCAGATTCTGTTTCTGCACTGGGGTTTGCACGGCTGGGGCGTGTTCGCCTTCGTCGGCATGGCGCTGGCGTATTTCGCCTACCGGCACAACCTGCCGCTGGCCCTGCGTTCGGCGCTGTACCCGCTGATCGGCAAACGCATCAACGGGCCCATCGGCTACGCGGTGGATGGCTTCGGCATCATCGCCACGGTGTTCGGCCTCGGCGCGGACATGGGCTTCGGCGTCCTCCATCTCAACTCCGGTCTGGACTACCTGTTCGGCATCGCCCATACCCAGTGGATTCAGGTCGGCCTGATCACGTTGATGATGGGCGCGGCGATCATCGTGGCCGTCTCCGGCGTGGATAAAGGCGTGCGGGTCATGTCCGACATCAACATGCTGCTGGCCTGTGCGCTGCTGCTGTTCGTGTTGTTCGCCGGCCCCACACAGCATCTGCTCAACACGCTGATCCAGAACCTCGGCGACTACCTCGGCGCGTTGCCGATGAAGAGTTTCGACCTCTACGCCTACGACAAACCGAGCGACTGGCTCGGCGGCTGGACGGTGTTCTACTGGGCCTGGTGGATTGCATGGTCGCCGTTCGTGGGCCTGTTCATCGCACGGATTTCCCGTGGCCGGACCATCCGCGAATTCGTCTTCGGCGTGCTGCTGATTCCGCTCGGTTTCACCCTGGCGTGGATGTCGATCTTCGGCAACAGCGCCATCGATCAGGTGCTCAACCACGGCATGTCGGCACTGGGCATGTCGGCTCTCGACAACCCGTCGATGACCCTTTACCTGCTGCTGGAAACCTATCCGTGGAGCAAGACCGTCATCGCGGTGACGGTGTTCATCAGCTTCGTGTTCTTCGTCACCTCTGCCGACTCCGGCACCGTGGTGCTCTCGACCCTGTCGGCCAAGGGCGGCAACCCGGATGAAGACGGGCCGAAATGGCTGCGGGTGTTCTGGGGCGCGATGACCGCGCTGATCACCAGTGCGCTGCTGTTCTCCGGCAGCATCGATGCATTGAAATCAGCGGTGGTGCTGACCTCGCTGCCGTTCTCGCTGATTTTGCTGCTGATGATGTGGGGCCTGCACAAAGCCTTCTATCTGGAGTCGCAGAAGCAGATCGCGCAACTGCATTCGCTTGCGCCGGTCTCCGGCTCACGACGCGGCAAGGGCGGCTGGCGTCAGCGCCTGAGCCAGGCCGTGCACTTCCCGTCGCGGGACGAGGTGTACCGCTTCATGGACACCACGGTGAAACCGGCCATCGAAGAAGTGACGGCGGTGTTCGTCGAGAAGGGGCTGAATGTCGTTACGCAACCCGATCCGGCTCATGACAGCGTCAGCCTGGAAATCGGTCATGGCGAGCTGCACCCGTTCATCTATCAGGTGCAGATGCGCGGTTACTTCACGCCATCGTTCGCCCGTGGCGGCATGGGCTCCAAGCAGCTCAACAACCGCCGCTACTATCGCGCCGAAGTGCATCTGAGCGAGGGCAGTCAGGACTACGATCTGGTCGGTTACACCAAAGAGCAGATCATCAACGACATCCTCGATCAGTACGAACGGCACATGCAGTTCCTGCATCTGGTGCGTTGATCGAAGCAGGGCGCCGGGACGGATTCAGGTCTCGGCGCTCAGCACCATGAACAGCACCATCGCCGCAATCGGCACGCCGAACACGGCACTGCCGATGGCAATCTCCGACCCCAGCGGCTGTCCGGTGTGCACCACGCCGACCGCACCATTGATCACCGTCAACGCCAGCCACAACGCCGCGAAGCCATAGGCCAGCGTCTGCCGGCTGAAGCCGATGCGCTCGCCGATATAGAACATCAGCGCCAGCAGGATCAGGCCGAAGAAGATGATGATTGCGGTGTGCATGGTCGGGATCTACCTGTGGATGGGAGTCGTCCTGGCTTTGCTCATGTTGAGCATAGGTCAGCTGTCGGGCTCATGCTGATCGACACATTTCGCCTCGTTTACATCTGTTTATGAGAGCTGTGTGCCAGGGCACGTCCTCCGCCGATCTGGCGATTAATCACGCGCCTGTCCACTAGGCTAATATATCTCCAAGTGTGTATGGTGTGTATTGATGAAGAAGGACAGCTCTTAAAGTACGCAGCTCTTGCTGTCGAACAGGGCGAAGGAAATGCGTAGTCGGGAAATGATCAGGATGATCGAGGAGGATGGATGGTATCTGGTCGCCGTCAAAGGCAGTCACCACCAATACAAACATCCGGGCAAGCCAGGGAGGGTGACGATCAAGCATCCGGATTCAGATCTTCCCAAGGGAACGATCAACAGCATCTTGAAACAGGCGGGTTTGAAATGAAGCCCGTCATTGGAAACGAAATTCCCTTAATGGACATGTCAGAGGAAGGATTCACTTACATGAAATTCCCGGTCGTTCTGCACAAGGATGCCGACTCAGACTACGGAGTCATTATCCCGGATGTACCCGGATGCTTCTCCGCAGGCACTACGGTAGCCGAAGCATTTGACAACACTCAGGAGGCACTGGCCTTGCACTATGAGGGACTGGTCGCTGATGGCGCACCGTTGCCTCGGGTTCAGGACATTGATGCCCATCTCGAGAATCCGGATTACGCCGGCGGTATCTGGGGTGTAGTCGAGTTTGATATCACTCCCTACTTCGGCAAGTCGGTGCGCTTCAACGCTACGCTCCCGGAGCAGTTGCTGGAGCGTATTGACCAGACTGTACGACGTGATCACCGTTACAGCTCTCGCTCCGGATTTCTGGCTGCTGCTGCCTTGCGTGAATTGTCAGCTTAAGGCCGATTTACAGAATTCTGGGTCAGGTACTTTCTCGCTCGATGACTTGGCATTGCAGCAAATTAAGTCGCTGCACCTCATCGCTCGGCAGCACGCCCAGACTTTCCAGTACTCGCGTCGCCGCCAGTACACCGATCTCCATTGCCGGCGGTTTGATCGTGCTCAGGCTCGGTAGCAGCATCTCGGCGAACGGGTAGTCGCCGAAGCCGAGGACGGCGCAGTCTTCGGGGATCTTGAGGCCGGTGCGTTGCCCGGCGAGCAGGCCGCCGGCGGCGAGGTTGTCGTTGGCGAAGATGATGGCGTCCGGGCGTTGTGAGGCGTTCATCAGCGCTTCCATTGCTTGCTTGCCGGCCTCGAACGGGGCGCGATCGGCGTCCGGTGCGAACACCCACGGCTCCAGGCCGAGCTCACGAACGGTCGTCGCATAACCGTCGCGGCGTTCCAGTGCGCTGAAGTCACCTGGTGCGCTGTTCTGCACGAATGCGATTCGCCGATAGCCCTTGCCGTACAAATAACGAGCGGCGTTGACCCCCACTTCGAAGTGCGAGAAACCGATCTGAATCGGCTCGCGATCCGGTTGGTAATCCCAGGTTTCGATCACCGGGATATCCGCTTCGGCGAGCATCTTTTCCGTGCCCGGACTGTGGAAGTGACTGGTCACCACCAGCGCCGCCGGTGACCAGCCGAGGAATGCCCGTACCGCGTTTTCTTCTTGCTCCGCGCTGAAGTAACTCGAGGCCAGCAGCAGTTGGTAGCCATGACGGCTGAGGGTGTCGCTGAAGCCCTGAATGGTGTTGGCGAAGATCGGCCCGGAGATGTTCGGGATCACCATGCCGATGATTTTCCCCCGCGCCGAGGCGAGCCCGCCGGCCACCAGATTCGGCACATAACCCAGCTCTGCGACCACCGCCGCAATCCGTTCGCGGCGTTCGGGCGAGACCTGTTCCGGCTGGTTGAAGTAGCGCGACACGGTGATCGCCGAAACACCGGCCTGGCGCGCCACCGCATTGAGGGTCACGCGACCGGCGCCACGGCGTTTGCGGGGCTTTTCTTCGCTCAAGGCTCGATCCTTCTTAAAAACCAAAACGCATATAAAAGTAATTTTTCAGTATTGGACGCTCTATGTCGGGCTTGCCAATACTGACGATGTTAGCGCTAACAAAGCGCATTGTCTGCTACTCGCTCGAGCGAATGCCCAAGACACCGAAACAGGCGCTGTCGTCGCAGAACGACAGCGGTTCAGGGCAATTTTTCGAGCGGGCACAGCATGCACAACATTCCTGGGGCGACACACAAACTGGCGCAATCGATCCGCGCTGCGGGCTGGCTACTCACCGGGCTGGCCGCGCTGCCGCTGCCCACCGCGTTTGCCGCCGACAGCACCGATCAGGAGCCGACACTCAAGTCCGTCACGGTCACCGCCACCCGCCGCGAAGAGTCGCTGCAAAAGGTCCCGGTGGCGGTGTCGGTGATCGACGGCGAACAACTGGAGCGCGATAACCGCAACAGCGTGGCGAGCATCGTCCAGCAAGTGCCGTCGCTGAATTTCCGCACTGGCGCATCGAACAAGGACACCTCGTTGTTCGTGCGTGGCGTGGGGACCATTTCCACTTCGCCGGGCGTCGAGCCGACGGTGGCCACGGTGATTGATGGCGTGGTCTATGCGCGCCCCGGCCAATCCACTCTGGATCTGCTGGACCTGGAACGACTCGAAGTGCTGCGCGGCCCGCAAGGCACGCTGTTCGGCAAGAACGCTTCGGCCGGTGTGCTGAACATCACCAGCAAGGCGCCGACCGCCGAGACCCATGGTTATATCGATCAGTCGTACTACAGCGGCAACGAAAGTCGCACCCGTTTCGGCATCGGCGGCAGTCTGATTCCGGACACGCTGAAAGGCTCGATCAGCACCTTGTTCGGCAGCTATGACGGCAACGTCGACAACAAGCACAACGGTCAGGAGGTCAACGGCTACAACCATCGCGGGGTGCGCGGCAAACTCGAATTCACCCCGAACGACGACATCACCTTCACCCTGATCGCCGACTACATGCAGTCCCACGATGACGGCCCCAACGGCGTCGTGACCAAGGCACTGACTCCGGCCTTCGCCAATGCGCTGAGCCCGGTCAGCGCCACCAGTCACAACCGCGATATCAACACCGACACCCGCACCCACGTCGAGGACACCAACAAGGGCCTGTCCGGCCAGCTCGACTGGCAACTCGGCGATTACACTCTGACGTCCATCACCGCATGGCGCGGCTGGGACAACACCCAGTATCAGGATGGTGACCGCCTCGGCACGGTGACGGCAGCGTTTCCCGGCACGGCGGACAAGGGCGATCTGGCCTTTGACCAGTATTCGCAGGAACTGCGTCTGGCGTCGCCAAAAGGCGAGTTCCTTGAATACGTCGGCGGCCTGTTCTACATGCACGGCAAGGATGACGAGACCTATCAGCGCACGCTGACCACTACCACGCGCACAGATCGCGGCGTTGCCGATTACAGCACCACCAGCGACAGCTACGCGGTGTTCGGCGAGAGCACGCTGAATTTCACTTCGGACTTGCGTGGCATCGCCGGCCTGCGCTACACCCACGACGATCTCGAATACGATCACCGTCGAGTTTCCACTTCCGCCACCACCGTCAGCGGCATTCAACCGGCCACCAGTAGTTCCGGTTCGGTGGACGAGGACGGCTGGTCCGGCCGGCTCGGTTTGCAATACGACCTGAGCGATACCGTCACCACTTATCTGACTTACTCGCGCGGCTACAAAGGCCCGGCCTACAACGTGTTCTTCAACATGCAGCCGCGCGATACCGAAGCCTTGAAACCGGAAACCTCCAACACCTGGGAGGCGGGGATCAAAGCCTCAAGCTGGAACAATCGCCTGACCACCAACCTCGCGGTTTTCCACAGCGACTACGACAACTATCAGGCGAACTTTTTCGACACCGTCGCAGGGCAAGTCGTAACGCGCCTGATCAACGCCGGCAGCGTCAGCACCGAGGGCGTGGAACTTGATTTCGCTCTGCAGGCGACCCAGCAACTGAAGTTCTCCGGCGCGCTGGCTTACACCCGCGCTCGTATCGACGAGTTCGCCTGCCCGGCGGGCGCGGCGGCGTCGTGCAACGTCAATGGCAAGCCGCTGCCGTTCAGTCCGGACTGGAAAAGCTACGTGCGGGCCGACTACACGATCCCGCTGGATAACGGCCTGGATATCGAACTCGGCACCGACTACAGCTGGCAGAGCGAAGTGCAGTACGACATCAGCCAGAACGCCGACACCAAACAGGGCGCCTACGGCCTCTGGAATGCCAGTGTGGCACTGGCCGATTACTCCAATGGCTGGCGCGTGGCGTTGCTGGGCAAGAACCTCACCGACAAGACGTATTCGCCATTGCTCGCCAGCGGTGGCAACTACATCTACCGCGCCGTGCCCCGCGACGACGAGCGCTACTTCGGCGTGCAACTGCGCAAGGATTTCTGAGATGAGCAGTCAGCTGAAACTCGGCGCGTTCCTCATGGCTACCGGGCACCACGTTGCTGCGTGGCGGCATCCGGACGTACCCGCCAACGCCGGGCTGGATTTCGCCCATTACAAACGCCTGGCGCAGATTGCCGAGGCAGCGAAGTTCGACACCTTGTTCGTCGCCGACAGCGTTGCCGCCCCGACCCAGGACATCGCCAGCCGCATGGCCCGTTCGGATCACTTCGAACCGCTGACGTTGCTCTCGGCTTTGAGCGCAGTGACCGAACACATCGGACTGATCGCCACCGCCACCACCAGCTACAACGAGCCGTACCACGTGGCGCGTAAATTCGCCTCGCTCGATCACCTGTCGGGCGGGCGAGCGGGGTGGAATCTGGTGACCTCGGACAACGCCGCCGAAGCACAGAATTTCGGCCGCGATGAACACATCGGCCATGCCGAACGCTACAGCCGCGCCCGGGAATTTCATCAGGTGGTCACCGGGCTCTGGGACAGTTGGCAGGACGATGCCTTCATTCGCGACAAGGCCAGCGGCGCGTATTACGACCCGGAAAAACTGCATGTGCTGGATCACGTCGGCGAACACTTTCGGGTCAAGGGCCCGTTGAACGTTGCGCGTTCGCCACAGGGGCAGCCGGTGATTGTGCAGGCCGGCTCGTCGGAAACCGGGCGTGAGCTGGCGGCGCAGACGGCCGAAGTGGTGTTCACCGCGCAGACCTCGCTGGCCAGCGCCCAGGCGTTCTACGCTGACCTCAAGGGCCGCTTGCCGAAGTACGGACGCAGCGCCGATTCGCTGAAAATCATGCCCGGCGTGTTTGTCGTGGTCGGACAAACGGAAGCCGAAGCGCAGGAAAAATGTGAAACGTTTCAGCAATTGGTCGAACCCGAGGTTGGCGTCGCCTTGCTTGGGCGTATGCTGGGCAACTTCGACCTGTCGAAGTACCCTCTGGACGGGCCGCTACCGGAACTGCCGCTGACTGAAAGCGGCCAGCAAAGTCGACAGAAACTGCTGACCGAACTGGCCGGCCGGGAGCATCTGACCTTGGCCGAGATGGGTCGCAGAATTGCCGGCGGCCGTGGGCATTACAGCGTCGTCGGGACGCCGTCGCAGATTGCCGACCGCTTGCAGGAATGGTTCGAGCAGGGCGCGGCGGACGGTTTCAACGTGCTGGTGCCGCACCTGCCGGGCGGGCTCGAAGACTTCGCCATTGGCGTGGTTCCGGAACTGCAACGGCGCGGGCTGTTCAGAACCGAATACGAGGGCCGGACCTTGCGCCAGAACCTTGGCCTCGCCCGGCCCGGCAACAGATTTGCGTAGCAATCGACACCCGATTCAAGACCGACAAGAGAGGATTCGATGACTTACACCGCTGCCGAAAACCGCTATGACTCCATCCCTTACCGCCGCGTCGGACGCAGCGGTCTGGTGCTGCCGGCGCTGTCCCTGGGCCTGTGGCACAACTTCGGCGACAGCACGCCGATCGACACCCAGCGCGCGTTGCTGCGCACTGCGTTCGACCTAGGGATCAACCACTTCGACCTGGCCAACAACTACGGCCCGCCCTACGGCAGCGCCGAGACCAATTTCGGTCGCCTGCTGCGCGAAGATTTCAAGCAGTATCGCGATGAGCTGATCATCTCCAGCAAGGCCGGTTGGGACATGTGGCCCGGCCCTTACGGCCAGGGCGGCGGTTCGCGTAAATACGTGCTGGCGAGCCTCGACCAGAGCCTGAAACGCCTCGGTCTGGACTATGTGGATATCTTCTATTCGCACCGCTTCGACCCGGACACCCCGCTGGAAGAAACCGCCAGCGCCCTCGCCACTGCGGTACAGCAGGGCAAGGCTTTGTACATCGGTATTTCGTCGTACTCCGGGGTGAAAACCCGCGAAATCGCCGCGCTGCTCAAAGAGTGGAAGGTGCCGTTGTTGATTCATCAGCCGGCCTACAACCTGCTCAATCGCTGGGTGGAAAAGGACCTGCTCGACACCACCGACGAGCTCGGCACCGGCGTGATTGCATTCACCCCGCTGGCGCAGGGTCTGCTGACCGACAAATACCTCAACGGCGTGCCGGCGGATGCGCGGGTCAATCGTCCGGGCGGTGGTTCGTTGCAGGCTTCGCACTTGTCCGAGGCCAACATCGCTCACGTGCGGGCATTGAATGAAATCGCCAAGCGTCGTGGCCAGAGCCTGGCGCAACTGGCATTGGCGTGGACGCTGCGGGATCCGCGAGTGACCTCGGCGCTGATCGGCGCGAGCCGGCCGGAGCAGATTGTCGAGAACGTCGGGGCGTTGAAAAATCTGAGTTTCAGTGCGCAGGAGTTGGCGGAGATTGACCGGTTTGCCCAGGAAGGTGGGATCAATCTTTGGGAAAAGCCTTCGACGGCGGAATAACAGAACGCTGATCGTTCCCACGCGGAGCGTGGGAACGATCAAAAAGGCTCAACGAAAAAACGGCACATCCCCCAACACCGTCGCCCGCTGCATCACCCGCCGCGCCGGGCGGTAATCATCCACCGCGTAATGCTGCGTCACGCGGTTGTCCCAGAACGCGATGTCATCCTTCTGCCAACGCCAGCGAATGGTGAATTCCGGCCGCGTCGCGTGGGCGAACAGAAACTTCAGCACCGCTTCACTCTCGGTTTCCGACAACTCATTGATCTTCGATGTGAAGCCTTCGTTGACGAACAGCGAACGGCGTCCGCTCACCGGGTGCGTACGAATCACCGGATGCGACAGCGGTGGATTCTTGCGCCGCGCCTCTTCCCACTGCGCCAATGCCTCAGGCGTGTTGCCATAGCGTTCCAGCGGAAACGAGCGGGTGAAATCGTGAGTCGCAGTCAGCCCTTCGAGCATCGCCTTCATCGGCGTCGACAGCGCTTCATAGGCTGCAATCCCGCTGGCCCACAACGTGTCGCCACCAAACTCCGGCAACAGCTTGGCGCTGAGCACCGCGCCCATGGCCGGGGTCGGCAGGAAGGTCACGTCGGTGTGCCAGATTGCGTTGTCGCGCACGTCGGTGACGGCGGTGTCGAGGATCAGCACTTCCGGTTGTTCAGGCACATTCGGGTAAATCGGGTGAATGTGCAGATCGCCGAAATAGTGCGCGAAGCGCGCCTGTTGCGAAGGCTCGATCGGCTGATTGCGGAAGAACAGCACCTGGTATTTGAGCAGTGCCTGCTCAATGGCGTCGCGCTGTTCCAGGTTCAGCGGCTGGCTGATGTCGACGCCGCTGATCTGTGCGCCGAGGGCCGAGCTTAACGGGGTGATGTTCAGGCTGCTCATGGTGGTTCTCTTCAATTCCGGGGCCCCGAAACTGTCGGGGTAGTCAGTGCTGAAAAATCAGTGGGCCTGGCCGTGCCACGGCACCAGTTTGCGTTGCAGGGCGCGCAGGCCCATCTCCATCGCGAAGGCGATCAGGGCGATGACCAGAATCCCCAGCACCACCACATCGGTGACCAGGAACTGCGCAGCCGACTGCACCATGAAGCCCAGGCCGCTGGTGGCCGCGATCAGTTCGGCGGCGACCAGCGTCGACCAGCCGACACCGAGGCCAATGCGCACACCCGTCAGAATGTCCGGCAGGGCACTTGGCAAAATCACGTGGCGGATCAGTTGTGCGCGGGTGGCGCCAAGCGATTGCGCGGCGCGCAGTTTGGCCGGGTCGACGGTGCGCACGCCGGTGGCGGTGGCAATCGCGATCGGGGCAAAAATCGCCAGGTAGATCAGCAGCACTTTCGACAACTCGCCGATGCCGCACCAGATCACGATCAGCGGCAGATAGGCGAGTGGCGGAATCGGCCGGTAGAACTCGATCAGCGGATCGAGCACGCCACGGGCGATGCGGTTGGCGCCGATGGCAATGCCCACCGGCACGGCGGTCAGAATCGCAAAGCCGAGGCCCAGACCGATGCGGCTCAGGCTCGCGCCCAAGTGCTGCCACAACGTCGAATCCATGTAGCCCGACGTCGCCAGCAACCAGCCTTTTTGCAACACGGCCGAAGGTGGCGGCAGGAACAGCGGTTCGATGACGCCGGTGGCGGTTACGGCCCACCAGATCACCAGCAACGCAAACAGGGTCAGCAGGCTGATCCAGCGGGTACTGAGGCTGCGGCGCACGGGAATCACCACCGAGGTGGCGGCAGGTTTTACTGCGGTGGCGGAAACGTCGTAACTGCTCATGCGCGCTCCTGCCGTTGAACGGCGCTGCGTTGCGAGAACACTTTGGCGAGCACGTGTTCGCGGGTTTCGATGAAGCGCGGATCGGACTTGATCGCCCGCGCCGATTCGCCGGCGGCGTAGCGCTTGCCGAAATCCAGGTGCAGGCGCTCGACGATCTGCCCAGGATTCGGCGCGAGCAGAATCAGGTCAGTGGCGAGGAACACCGCTTCTTCAATGTCGTGGGTAATCAGGAACACCGGTTTGGCGGTGCGTTGCCAGACTTGCAGCAACAGCTCCTGCATCTGTTCGCGGGTGAAGGCGTCGAGGGCGCCGAAGGGTTCGTCCATCAGCAGCACACGCGGGTCAGCCGCGAGGGCGCGAGCGAGGCCGACACGTTGCTTCTGGCCACCGGAAAGCTGCCAGATACGACGCTTTTCAAACCCGGAAAGATCGACCAGCGCGAGCATTTCCCGGGCGATCTGTTCGCGTTTGTCCTTGGCCACACCGGCCAGTTCGAGACCGAAGGCAACGTTGGCCAGCACGTCCTGCCAGGGCAGCAGGGCGTCGTCCTGGAACACCACGCCGCGCTCGGCGCTCGGGCCTTTGACCGGCACGTTGTCGAGGGTGATGCGACCGGCGCTCGGTTCGACGAAACCGGCAATCAGGTTCAACAGCGAAGTCTTGCCACTGCCGGACGGGCCGAGGGCCACCAGCAATTGCTGAGGGCCGAGGGTCAGGGAAATGTCGGACAGTACCGGTTCAGGGCTGCCGGGATACTGTGCGCTGATGCGCTCCAGCTGTAGCAAGGCCATCGCAATTAACTCCCGATCAGTTGGTGATGTACTTGGGGGTGACGTACGGCGCGTAGTCCGGCAGTACCGCTTCGACCTTGCCTTGCTCCTTGAGGAACGCAGCGGTGTCGGTGATGGCTTTGGTGGTCGGCGCGCCGAGGTCACTGACCTGATCCGCCGCCAGCGGGTAGACGTTGCCTTGCAGCAGCAATGGAATGTCGCTGGCCTTGGCGCCGGACAGTTTCACCAGTTTGTCGACGTTGCTCTTATTGGCGATCCAGGCTTTCGGATCCTTGCGGTAGTCGGCGTAGGCGTCGAGGGTGACCTTGGCGAATGCAGTGACGATTTCCGGATGCTTCTCGGCGAAGTCCTTGCGCACGATCCACGCATCGAAAGTCGGCGCGCCGAACTTGGCCAGTTCGCCGGAGGTGATCAGCACTTTGCCGTTTTCCTTGGCCACGCCCAGCGCCGGATCCCAAACGTAAGTGGCATCGATGTCACCGCGTTTCCACGCGGCAATGATCGCTGGCGGGGCGAGGTTGAGGACGGTGACTTTCGAAGGATCGATGTTCCAGTGCTTGAGCGCGGCCAGCAGGCTGTAGTGCCCGGTGGACACGAACGGCACGGCGATTTTCTTGCCGACCAGATCCTGCGGCGTCTTGATGCCGGAGCCGTCGCGGGCGACCAGCGCTTCGGCGGCGCCGATCTGGGTGGCGATGAGGAAGGTTTCCACCGGGACTTTGCGGGTGACGGCAGCGGTCAGCGGGCTGGAACCGAGGTAGCCGATCTGCACGTCGCCGGACGCGATGGCCGAGATGACGTCCGCGCCGTTGTCGAACTTGCGCCAGCTGATGTCGGCCTTGGTGGCTTTCTCGTAGGCGCCGTCGGCCTGGGCGACTTTTGCCGGGTCGACGGTGGTCTGGTAGGCGACGGTGAGGTCGGCGGCCTGGGCCAGGAAACTCGCAGCGGCCAGAGAGGCCACGGCCAGCAGGCGAAGCGGGACATTCAGTTTCATTGAAGAGCTCCATATCAGGCGACCGAGGATCGGCGTGAAAGGAGACTAAATGATCTAAGAAACTAAAAATAAATAACTTTTTAGACTTAGCTTATGAGCGGAAAAATCTAAGGGAGAGAACGTGATCGTTCCCACGTGGACGGTTCGACGTGGGAACGATCAGAGGAGGAGGTGTCAGTTGCTGATCGCCAGAATACTTGCCTGATACGACCCGACAAACACGTCGAAATCCCCCACCTCGTTCTGCTCCAGTTCAGCCTGTTGCGCCAGCGATGACCGCGCCAGCTCTTCGAACTTCGCCTGTTCGTCAGCCGCCAATGGCTCGCTGCGGAAGAACTCGGCGTGGGCCTGGCTCTGGCGCAGGGAGAATTGCGCGAAGCTTTCCTTGTGCTCGGCCATCGCTGCCAACACCTGGGCCGACGGGGTCAGGGACGAATCCTTGACCTTGGCCAGTTGTGCGTCGAGTGCCTTGCTGTGAGCATCGCCGCCATGGCTTTGATCCAGCAGCGCCGCCAGCGGAGCGATTTTTTCCAGCAGCTCTGCCGCCCATTCCTTCATGTCGACCGGTTGGCCGTCGCGCTGCAATTGCAGGCCTGGGCGACGACCTTCCTTGACCACGCTGAGGAAGTTGGAGGTGGCGTTGCCGCAGCTGATGTTGGTCAGCAGCGGGCTGTCGTTCAGCGCGCAGTACAGCAGGAACGCGTCGAGGAAGCGCGACTCGGTGAGGTCGATGCCCATCGGCAGGAACGGGTTGATGTCCAGGCAGCGCACTTCGACGTACTGGATGCCACGGGCCATCAAGGCCTGGATCGGCCGCTCGCCGGTGTAGGTCACGCGTTTCGGGCGGATGTTCGAGTAGTACTCGTTTTCGATTTGCAGGATGTTGGTGTTCAGTTGCACCCACTCGCCATCCTGGTGCGTCCCGACTTCGACGTACGGCGCGTACGGCGTGGCCACAGCCTTGCGCAGGCTGTCGGTGTAGCTTGCCAGGTCGTTGTAACACGGCGTCAGGCCAGCCTGGGCGTTGCTCTGGTAACCGAGGTCGCTCATGCGCAGGCTGGTGGCGTAGGGCAGGTACAGGGTGTCCGGATCCAGCTGTTCCAGCTGATGCGAACGGCCGCGCAGGAACCCCGCGTCCAGCGCTGGCGAAGCACCGAACAGATACATCAGCAGCCAGCTGTAGCGGCGGAAGTTGCGGATCAGCGCGATATAGGACGATGACTGGAAATCCCGGTCGGTGCCGACGAAGCCTTCGGCTTCTTTCAGCAGCGGCCAGAGTTTTTCCGGCAGGGAGAAGTTGTAGTGAATCCCGGCGATGCACTGCATGGTCTTGCCGTAACGCAGGGCCAGGCCCTTGCGGTAGACGTACTTGAGCTGACCGATGTTGGAGGTGCCGTAATAGGCGATCGGGATGTCTTCCTCGGCCGGCAACGGGCACGGCATCGATGGACTCCACAGGTACTCGTTGCCGAGTTTGCTGTAGGCAAAGCGATGAATCTTGTCCAGGCTCGCCAGCGTGTCGGCCGGGTCTGGCAGGGCAGGCGTGATGAACTCCAGCAGCGACTCGGAATAGTCGGTCGTGATCTGTTCGTTGGTCAGCGCGGAACCCAGGCTTTCGGGGTGCGGCGTTTGCGCCAGTCGACCCTCGCCGGTCACGCGCAGGCATTCACGTTCGATGCCGTGCAGGCACTGTTCGAGCAGAGAGAGGTTGGCGCGCTCACCGAGCAGAGCCAGGCGGCGGTTGAGAAGTTCGCTCAATTTGGATTCCTTCACGCGTCAGTCGCCCCAATATGGGGGTGGGCAGGACGGTCTACAAGGGTGAAGTTGAAACTGGCGTTTTCGCCTGGTTTTTCGGGCCATGAAAGCCCCATTGGAAACGCCAACTTCAGTCCCTGAATCTGGCAGACGCGGGCGAGGAAAACTCCGACGCTGCGATCACAGCGCCGAAATTAACTCAAAATGATGAACAACATCTACAGGACAGCGAACGTGCCTTGTGCTTTTGCGACCAGTTTGTCGCCCTGCATCACGTCGGCTTCGACCACCAGCGTGCGCCGGCCCGGGTGGATCACCCGCGCCGTGCACATCACCTCGCCTTCGGAGACGGCGCGGATGTAGTTGATCTTGCACTCGATCGTCGCGCTCTGCTGGTCAAAGCCGTGGGTGCTGGAACAGGCCAGCCCCATGGCGATATCGACCAGACTGAACAGCGCGCCGCCGTGCAGCTTGCCACCACGGTTGCGCAGTTCCGGTTCCAGCGCCAGGGCGACTTGTGCCACCCCGGTTTCCAGGCTGTGCAGGCGGCAGCCCAACAGCTTGAAAAACGCGCTCTCGACGAGCCCGGCCGGAATCTCCATCAGCGTTTCTTCAACTGCTTGGCGTTGGCGAACAGCGACGCCATCGCGTTATTGGCTGGAGCCGCCGGGGTGCTTTCCTTGCGCGGAGCCGAACCCTGCGACTGGCGTGGCGCCGAGCCCGGGCGCGAGCCACGGGCGCCGTCGATTTTCTCGCCCGGAGTGTCGCTCATGCGCATCGACAGGCCGACGCGTTTACGCGGGATGTCGACTTCCATGACCTTCACTTTCACCACGTCACCGGCTTTCACGGCTTCGCGCGGATCCTTGATGAATTTCTCCGACAGCGCCGAGATGTGTACCAGACCATCCTGATGCACGCCGATGTCGACGAACGCGCCGAACGCGGTCACGTTGGTCACCACGCCTTCGAGGATCATCCCCAGTTGCAGGTCTTTCAGGTCCTCGACGCCTTCCTGGAATTCGGCGGTCTTGAACTCCGGACGCGGGTCGCGACCCGGTTTTTCCAGTTCCTGCAGGATGTCGGTGACGGTGGGCAGACCGAAGGTCTCGTCGGTGAACTTCTTCGGATCCAGGCGCTTGAGGAACGCGGCGTCGCCGATCAGCGAGCGGATGTCGCGGTCGGTTTCAGCGGCGATGCGTTGCACCAGCGGATAGGCTTCCGGGTGAACGGCCGAGGAGTCCAGCGGGTTGTCGCCGTTCATCACGCGCAGGAAGCCGGCGGCCTGTTCAAAGGTTTTCTCGCCCAGACGAGCAACTTTCTTCAGCGCTGCACGGGTCTTGAACGCGCCGTGCTCGTCACGGTGAGTCACGATGTTCTGCGCCAGGGTCGCGTTGAGGCCGGAGATCCGCGCGAGCAGCGCCACGGACGCGGTGTTCACGTCCACACCCACGGCGTTCACGCAGTCCTCGACCACGGCGTCCAGGCCGCGCGCCAGTTTCAGCTGCGACACGTCGTGCTGGTACTGGCCGACACCGATGGATTTCGGATCGATCTTCACCAGTTCGGCCAGTGGATCCTGCAAGCGACGGGCGATGGACACGGCGCCACGGATCGATACGTCCAGATCCGGGAATTCCTTGGCTGCCAGTTCCGATGCCGAGTACACCGATGCGCCGGCTTCGGAGACCATGACCTTGGTCATTTTCATTGCTGGATATTTTTTTATCAGTTCGATGGCCAGTTTGTCGGTTTCACGGCTGGCGGTGCCGTTGCCGATGGCGATCAGGTCGACTGAGTGCTTGGCGCACAGGGCGGCCAGGATGGCGATGGTCTGATCCCACTTGTTGTGCGGCACGTGCGGATAAACCGTGGCGTGATCCAGCAGCTTGCCGGTGGAGTCGACCACCGCGACCTTGCAGCCGGTACGCAAGCCCGGGTCGAGGCCCAGAGTGGCGCGCGGGCCGGCCGGGGCGGCCAGCAACAGGTCGTGCAGATTGTGGGCAAATACGTTGATCGCCTCGGTCTCGGCACCGTCGCGCAGCTCGCCCAGCAGGTCGGTTTCCAGGTGCGTGTAGAGCTTGACCTTCCAGGTCCAGCGCACCACTTCACCCAGCCATTTGTCGGCCGGACGGTTCTGGTTCTGGATGCCGACGTGCTGGCCGATCATGCCTTCGCACGGGTGCAGGGTGCCCGGCAGTTCCTCACCGACTTTGAGTGCGGAGCTGAGAATGCCTTCGTTGCGGCCACGGAAAATCGCCAGCGCGCGGTGCGACGGCATGCTTTTCAGTGGTTCGTCGTGTTCGAAGTAGTCGCGGAACTTGGCGCCTTCCTCTTCCTTGCCGGCGATAACGCGGGCGCTGAGGGTGGCTTCCTGCTTCAAATAGTTGCGCAGTTTGTCCAGCAGGTTGGCGTCTTCGGCGAAACGCTCCATGAGGATGTACTTGGCGCCTTCCAGCGCTGCCTTGGCGTCGGCCACGCCTTTTTCGGCGTTGATGAAGCGTGCGGCTTCGGTTTCCGGGGCCAGGCTCGGGTCGTTGAACAGACCGTCGGCCAGCTCGCCGAGGCCAGCTTCCAGGGCGATCTGGCCCTTGGTACGGCGTTTCTGCTTGTACGGCAGGTACAAGTCTTCGAGGCGGGTCTTGGTGTCGGCGAGTTTGATTTCGCGCTCCAGCTCAGGGGTGAGTTTGCCCTGCTCCTGGATGCTGGAAAGAATGCTGATGCGCCGTTCGTCGAGTTCTCGCAGGTAGCGCAGACGCTCTTCCAGGTGACGTAGCTGAGTGTCATCGAGGCTGCCGGTCACTTCTTTCCGGTAACGGGCGATGAAGGGAACGGTAGAGCCTTCATCGAGTAGCGCGACGGCCGCTTCGACCTGTTGCGGGCGTACGCCGAGTTCCTCGGCGATGCGGCTGTTGATGCTGTCCATAAAACCACCTGACAAATTGTGAAAGCAGGCTCGCAGGCGCATAAATAAGGGCCCGGAGTCTGGTGGGGCGGCCTGACGCTTGCCGCTGCCTGGGTCAAAAGGCATCCCATTGACCCGTGAAATCGAACAATTACTGCGAGGGCCGGGAAAATAAGAGACGGCCACCTGCGGTAACGATTCAGACGTTGCCTGGCACAAAAGGCCGCGCATTATAACCGGCGTTCTGTCATTCGGGGGCGACGCGGTCTGTAGGCTCAAGCCCCGGTTTTCTGGCAGTGAAGGAAAAATCTGCTAACAATGCACACGGTGCGTATAACGGCAGCTACGCCATAATGCGCGCCGAGCTAAAAGGAGTATCCAATGAGCAGCACTGCACAAACTGCTGAAGGCGAAAAAATTCTTATTGTTGACGACGATCCGGGGCTGAGCAGCCTGCTGGAACGCTTCTTCGTCAGCAAGGGCTACCGTGCCCGCGCCGTACCGAACACCGAGCAGATGGATCGTCTGCTGTCCCGTGAAGTGTTCAACCTGGTCGTTCTCGACCTGATGCTGCCGGGCGAAGACGGCCTGACCGCTTGCCGTCGTCTGCGTGGCGCGAACAATCAGATCCCGATCATCATGCTCACCGCCAAGGGCGACGAACTGAGCCGGATCAAGGGGCTGGAACTGGGCGCCGACGATTACCTGGCCAAGCCGTTCAACCCGGACGAGCTGATGGCCCGCGTCAAAGCCGTGCTGCGCCGTCAGGCCGCACCGGTACCGGGCGCGCCAGGCAGTGAAGAAGAAAACGTCACGTTCGGCGACTACGTACTGTCCCTGGCCACCCGCGAACTCAAGCGCGGCGATGAAGTGCACATGCTCACCACCGGTGAGTTTGCGGTACTCAAGGCCCTGGTGATGAACGCCCGTCAGCCGCTGACCCGCGACAAGCTGATGAACCTGGCCCGTGGCCGGGAGTGGGATGCCCTGGAGCGTTCCATCGACGTGCAGATTTCCCGTCTGCGCCGGATGATCGAACCCGATCCGTCCAAACCGCGCTATATCCAGACTGTCTGGGGCGTGGGTTATGTGTTCGTGCCGGATGGCAACTCCACCAAGTGACGGGTGATTTGTAGGAGCGGGTCTGCAGGCAACGGTCGAAAGTGCCGGCTCCGCAGACTCGCTATCCGCAATATGCGAGCATTGCTCGTTCCTGCAAGTGCGTAGCGGTTATCCATGAAAACCCCTGTCTGGTTCCCCCAAAGCTTCTTCTCCCGCACCCTCTGGCTGGTGCTCATCGTCGTATTGTTCTCCAAGGCACTGACCCTGGTTTATCTGTTGATGAACGAGGATGTGCTGGTGGATCGCCAATACAGCCACGGCGTCGCCCTGACGCTGCGTGCCTATTGGGCCGCCGATGAAGAGAACCGCGCGAAGATCGCCGATGCCGCGACCCTGATACGGGTGGTCGGTGCCGGTGTGCCGGAAGGCGAACAGCACTGGCCGTACAGCGAAATCTACCAGCGGCAGATGCAGGCGGAACTGGGTGCGGACACCGAGGTTCGACTGCGCATGCATTCGCCGCCGGCGTTGTGGGTGCGCGCTCCGAGCCTGGGTGACGGGTGGTTGAAGGTGCCGTTGTACCCGCATCCGTTGCGCGGCCAGAAAATCTGGAACGTGCTCGGCTGGTTCCTCGCCATCGGTCTGCTCTCGACTGCGTCGGCCTGGATTTTCGTCAGCCAGCTTAACCAGCCATTGAAGCGTCTGGTGTATGCCGCGCGGCAGCTCGGTCAGGGCCGTAGCGTGCGCCTGCCGATCAGCGATACACCCAGCGAAATGACCGAAGTTTATCGCGCCTTCAACCAGATGGCTGAAGACGTCGAACAGGCTGGTCGTGAACGAGAACTGATGCTCGCCGGGGTTTCCCATGACCTGCGGACGCCGCTGACCCGATTGCGATTGTCACTGGAATTGATGGGCGACCGCACCGACCTGACCGACGATATGGTGCGTGATATCGAAGACATGGACGCGATCCTCGACCAGTTCCTCGCGTTCATTCGCGATGGTCGGGACGAATCCGTGGAAGAAGTGGATCTGAGCGATCTGGTGCGTGAAGTCGCGGCGCCGTACAACCAGAGTGAAGAGAAAGTGCGTTTGCGCCTGGAGCCGATCCAGCCGTTCCCGCTGCGCCGGGTGTCGATGAAACGTCTGCTGAACAACCTGATCGGCAATGCGTTGAATCATGCCGGCGGCAGTGTGGACGTTGCGGCCTATGTGTCCGGTGACACCAGCGCGCCGTACGTGGTGCTGAGTGTGATGGACCGTGGGGCGGGGATTGATCCTTCCGAGCTTGAAGCGATCTTCAACCCGTTCACCCGCGGCGACCGGGCGCGGGGCGGGAAGGGCACCGGGCTGGGGCTGGCGATTGTGAAGCGGATTGCTTCGATGCACGGTGGCAATGTCGAGTTGCGCAACCGCTCCGGGGGCGGGCTGGAGGCGCGGGTGCGCTTGCCGCTGGGATTGATGCTGCCGCGGGACGCGGTTTAAGTTTCAGGCGGCCTTGCGGCCGCCTGATTCAAGGTTCAACCCTTGCCTTTTGTGCGGGTCATGTTCGGTCCGCCATTCTTCTCAAGGTGCTCGATGATGATCCCCGCCACGTTCTTGCCCGTGGTGGTTTCGATCCCTTCCAGACCCGGTGACGAGTTCACTTCCATCACCAGCGGCCCGTGGTTGGAACGCAGAATATCGACACCCGCCACCGCCAGCCCCATGACCTTGGCTGCGCGCAACGCGGTCATGCGTTCTTCCGGGGTGATCTTGATCAGGCTGGCGCTGCCGCCCCGGTGCAGATTGGAGCGGAATTCCCCGGGCTTGGCCTGACGCTTCATCGCCGCGATCACCTTGTCACCGACCACGAAGCAGCGAATGTCCGCGCCGCCGGCTTCCTTGATGTATTCCTGCACCATGATGTTCTGCTTCAGGCCCATGAACGCCTCGATCACCGACTCCGCCGCCGTCGCGGTTTCGCACAGCACCACACCAATGCCCTGAGTACCTTCCAGCACCTTGATCACCAGCGGCGCGCCGTTGACCATGTCGATCAGGTCGGGAATGTCGTCCGGCGAGTGGGCGAACCCGGTCACCGGCAGGCCGATACCCCGGCGTGACAGCAATTGCAGCGAACGCAGCTTGTCCCGGGAACGGGCGATGGCCACCGATTCGTTGAGCGGAAACACCCCCATCATTTCGAACTGACGCAGCACGGCGCAGCCATAGAACGTCACCGATGCGCCGATCCGCGGGATCACCGCATCGAAACCCTCCAGCGGTTTGCCGCGATAGTGGATCTGCGGCTTGTGGCTGGCGATGTTCATGTAGGCGCGCAAGGTGTCGATCACTACCATTTCATGCCCGCGTTCGGTTCCGGCTTCGACCAGACGGCGGGTGGAATACAGACGCGGATTGCGCGACAGCACAGCGATCTTCATGCAACACCTGTGGAGGAGGTAGATACCGGGAACACCGGCTTGTCTTGTACATACTTGATGCCCGGATTGACCACCAGTTGGCCGTCGATCAGGGCTTTGGAACCTAACAACAGGCGATAGCGCATGGACTTGCGGCAGGCGAGGGTGAACTCGACCGGCCAGACCCGATCACCGAGGGCCAGGGTGGTGCTGATCACGTAGCGCACCTGGGCCTGGCCGTTGGAACTCTTGATGGTCTTGCGGGTGACCAGCGGCGCTTCGCAACGCCGGTGGCGCAACTGCACCACCGTGCCCAGGTGCGCGGTGAAGCGCACCCATTTCTCGCCGTCCCGTTCGAACGGCTCGATGTCGGTGGCGTGCAGGCTGGAGGTGCTGGCACCGGTATCGATTTTCGCCCGAAGGCCCGCGACTCCCAAGTCCGGGAGCGCCACCCACTCGCGCAGACCGACAACGGTCAAATGGTCAAATGTCTTCAATGGAAAAAAACCAACAATTAATGCGCCCACGCTCCAGGGGAAACCTGAGCTAACGCTTTGAATGCAGGCTTGGCGAACCAGAATCCCTGCATCAGAAATATTCCGCAGTCCGCCAGGAAATCCCGTTCACCAGCGCTTTCTATGCCTTCGGCGATGACTGTAACGTCCAACTCCGCACAGATTGTGACAATCCCCCGAACGATAGCCTGACGAACACGGTCACGGTCGATATCGCGAATCAGCGCCATGTCGAGTTTGATCAGGTCCGGCTGGAAATCGGCCAGCAGATTGAGCCCCGAATAACCGGCGCCGAAATCGTCGATGGCCGTCTTGAAGCCGAATTCGCGGTATTCACGCAGAATATTGGTCAAATGGCGATAGTTATCTACGTGCTCGCTTTCCAGTGTTTCGAAAATCAGCCGGTCGAGCGGGAAATTGTTTTTCCTGGCGGCCTCCAGGGTGCTGCGAATGCATAACTCTGGACGATAGACGGCGTTGGGCATGAAGTTGATCGACAAGTGTGTCTGCATATTAAGCGCGGCCGCGCCTTCGATGGCGCGAGTCCGGCAGAGTTGGTCGAAACGGTAGCGGTTATCTTCTGTAATCTGGTCCAGCACGGTGAGTGCGCCTTCACCGGCCGCACCACGAACCAGTGCCTCGTAGGCGTATACCGACTCGTCACGCAGATCCACGATGGGCTGATAAGCGAAGGAAAAGTCGAAGCCCAGCGGCTCGCTTTGCTGGCAGCCCAGACAGCCCGGTTTGGGCGAGGTCAATGAAGACGGAAATTTGGTCACTCGATCACTCCATGCCGGTGAACCGGCGAAGATCACAGTTTATCTGGAGGGCCGGGTTCTTGCGCCCGACAGAATCGGTAGTACAGTTCCGACTACTGGCTGAACGAGGAATTCATATGGCGCAAAAACAGGAAGAGGACGACAAGGTCCGTCTCGATAAATGGTTGTGGGCTGCGCGTTTTTATAAAACACGGGCCTTGGCCAAAGCCGCCATTGAAAGCGGCAAGGTGCATTGTCGGGGAGAGCGCTGCAAGCCTGGCAAAGAGCCACGCATCGGCGATGAATTCGAGATTCGCACCGGCTTCGATGAAAAGACCGTTGTGGTGCAAGCCCTGTCGATCGTGCGTCGTGGCGCGCCGGAAGCGCAGACGCTGTATGCGGAAACCGAAGCCAGTGTCGCCAAGCGCGAGGCGGCTGCGGCGATGCGCAAGGCGGGCGCCTTGGGCGTAACCACAGATGGCAAACCGAGCAAGAAGCAGCGCCGGGATCTGTTTAAATTTCGTGGGAACAGTGGCGGAGAATAAAAAATCGCAGCCTGCCGGTCCTGACTCAAGACTCGTCAATGGCTGCGATTTTTTTCAGCGGTCGTCGATTATCGTGCGGACACGACAGTCATCCGCGAAACCACCGGCAACTTGCCCAGCAGCCCAAAGATTGGCGCCGTGACCTTCAGCCAGAAGTTCGCCGCGTGATAGGCAAACGGCGTGTAGTAACCCCAACCCAGCGCCCACACCGCCAGCAGCAGGCCACCGATGTAATCGTCCTGGCCCCAGTGCGCGCCGGCCACCAGCCGCGGCAGCATGAACAGCAGCGCCAGGCCCCAGACTGTCAGGAACTGGCCGGCTGAGCGACTGAAAACGCCCATGAACAGCGCCCAGATCAGCAGCACCGAAGCATGGTCACCGGGAAAACTCTGGCTCGAGCGATCCTTCAGCTCAAAGGTCTTCTCCAGATGCGGGAAATAGTCGCTCATATGGACTGCGCCTTCGAGCACCATGGAAGGGCTATTGTGCTGCCAGCCCATGTGGTCGGCAAATTTGGAAAACAGCGCGCGGATCACCACCATCAGCAGCAGGATCGAGAAAAATCCGAAGAACGCGCGACGTACGTCAATCGCCTTGAAGACCCAGTCGCCCTTGATCAGCAGCGTCAGCAGAATCAGTCCGACGACAACGTCGAACGGGCGCAGACTTGCAATTGCCCAGATGTGGAGCCATATGGGGTTGCTGGCCAGCGGAGTATTGAGTGAGCGGAACAGCCACTCGTCGAAAACCACACACAGCATCTGGCCTGTAGGCCATAACCAGAAAGCCAGTAGTGCCAATGGCACTGCATTGCACAGAACCAGCCGGCCGAGGTTCCACCTTGATTGGAACAAACCCGGATTGTTCATAAAATGCCTCCCGTGGCTGAACATAGGCATCAAAATGGATGCCAGAAGCGCGGGATTTTCATTCTTTGTAACCTTTTTGTCATTAAAATCAGATACCTAGACCTATGACCGATTTCCTCGATACCGATTACACCCAACGCTTCATCTTCGATGACAGCGACACGCGCGGCGAACTGGTGTCGCTGGAACGCAGCTACGCCGAAGTGCTCGCCAAGCACCCGTATCCGGAGCCGGTTGCGCAATTGCTGGGCGAATTCATGGCTGCCGCGTCGCTGCTGGTGGGCACCCTGAAATTCGATGGCTTGCTGATTCTTCAGGCACGCTCCGAAGGCCCGATTCCGCTGCTGATGATCGAGTGCTCCAGCGAGCGCGAAATTCGTGGCCTGGCCCGTTATGAGGCGGACCTGATCGCCCCTGACGCAACCCTCGCCGACCTGATGCCCAACGGCGTTCTGGCCCTGACGATCGACCCGACCGTAGGCCAGCGTTATCAGGGTATCGTCGACCTCGACGGCGAAACCCTGTCCGATTGCTTCACCAACTACTTCGTCATGTCCCAGCAGGTCGGCACCCGCTTCAAGCTGTGTGCCGATGGCCGTCGCGCCCGTGGCCTGCTGCTGCAGCAACTGCCGGCCGATCGCCTGAAAGATGAAGATGAACGCGCCGCCAGCTGGCAGCACATCACCGCGCTGGGCAACACCCTGACCGCTGATGAACTCTTGAGCCTGGACAACGAAACGGTTCTGCATCGCCTCTACCATGAAGAGCAGGTTCGTCTGTTCGATGTGCAGAACTTGCGTTTCCACTGCAGTTGCTCCCGCGAGCGTTCGGGCAATGCATTGGTCAGCCTGGGTCTGGAAGATGCGCAGCAATTGGTGGCCGAGCAGGGTGGCAGCGTCGAGATCGATTGCCAGTTCTGCAACCAGCGCTACCTGTTCGATGCGGCGGATATCGCTCAATTGTTCGCTGGCGCGGGCGTCGAGACGCCGTCAGATACCCGGCACTAAAACGGTTCAGCGCAGGTAAATTCACTGCTCAACGACGGAATAACGCCGTTACGACGGGAGGACCCTACTCTTTTTGGGCTTTTCTGGCATAATCCGGCCCACTTTTTTCGCGGTAGTAGTGCACGACTTTCTACTACAAAACGTTTGGAGCACACTCGGCCACTGGCCGACGGGGAATCTCATGACGCAAGCCAATAACGCCGTGTACACCGATCTGAGTGTTGATGATCTGGTAAAAGAAGCCCTGAAACGCGGTGAAGGCGAGCTTGCCGATACCGGCGCTCTGGTAGTTCGCACCGGTCACCGCACCGGCCGTTCGCCAGTCGACCGTTTCATCGTTGAAGAGCCTTCCACCCAGGACGCTATCGCTTGGGGCCCGATCAACCGCAAGTTCCCGGCCGACAAGTTCGACGCGCTGTGGGCTCGTGTCGAGGCGTTCAACAACGCGCAAGAGCATTTCGTTTCCCACGTGCATGTAGGCGCGGCCGAAGATCACTACCTGGCCGTGAAGATGACCACTCAGACTGCATGGCAGAACCTGTTCGGTCGTTGCCTGTTCATCAACCCGGCACAGTACAACCCGGCCGGTCGTGAAGAGTGGCAAGTGCTGAACGTCGCCAACTTCGAGTGCGTGCCTGAGCGTGACGGCACAAACTCCGACGGTTGCGTGATCCTCAACTTCGCCCAGAAAAAAGTGCTGATCGCCGGCATGCGTTACGCCGGTGAAATGAAGAAAGCCATGTTCTCGGTGCAGAACTTCCTGTTGCCGGCTTCCGACGTGCTGCCAATGCACTGCGCTGCCAACATCGGCGAAGCAGGCGACGTGACCCTGTTCTTCGGTCTGTCGGGCACCGGTAAAACCACCCTGTCGGCCGACGAAAGCCGTTACCTGATCGGTGACGACGAACACGGCTGGGGCGAAGGTGTTGTCTTCAACATCGAAGGCGGCTGCTACGCCAAGTGCATCGACTTGTCCGAGAAGAACGAGCCGGTCATCTGGAAAGCCATCAAGCACGGCGCAGTCCTGGAAAACGTCGTGATCGACGATGCCAAGCACGCCGACTACGCCGATGTCAGCCTGACCCAGAACAGCCGCGCAGCCTACCCGCTGGAGCACGTTGCCAAGCGTTCCGAGAAGAACCTGGGCGGCGAGCCGAACGCTGTGATCTTCCTGACTTGCGACCTGACCGGCGTACTGCCGCCCGTGTCGATCCTGAACAACGAGCAGGCGGCCTACCACTTCCTGTCCGGCTACACCGCACTGGTGGGCTCGACTGAAATGGGTTCGGGCAGCGGCATCAAGTCGACCTTCTCCACCTGCTTCGGCGCACCGTTCTTCCCGCGCCCGGCTGGTGAATACGCCGAGCTGCTGATCAAGCGCATCAAGGGCTTCGGCTCCAAGGTCTACCTGGTCAACACCGGCTGGACCGGCGGTGGCTACGGCGTCGGCAAACGCTTCAACATCCCGACCACCCGCGCCGTGATCGCAGCGATCCAGAGCGGCGCGCTGATCGGTGCTGAAACCGAACACCTGGACACCATCAACCTGGACGTGCCACTGGCCGTACCGGGCGTCGAAACCAACCTGCTCAACCCACGCAACACCTGGGCTGACAAGGCTGCGTACGACGAAGCTGCCAAAGCACTGGCCGGTCTGTTCATCGAGAACTTCAAGAAGTTCGACGTGAGCGATGCGATCAAGGCTGCCGGGCCTAAGTTGTAAGACTTAGTTCTGGTGAATGAAAAAGCCGCCTCTTGAGGGCGGCTTTTTTGTGGGTGATCGGTTGGACTTCGTTGTCAGATCAACTGCCATTATTCCCGCAGAGTCCGCGCTAAGCAGCCAGAATAATGCTACTTAAGGATCCGCAAACTCCTAAGCATTTTTTCTCCAGCCATCATGGCCATTGCCGTCTGGTATGCAGCACTCGCAGCACTTCCACAACATCAACTTTGATTGTGTAGATGATGACGTAGTTTGGGGTGACGACGATTTCGCGGGTGCCTTCCGCGATACCTTTTCGGTATATGGCAGGGTGCTTGCGAGCGCTTTCTCCTTTCAGTTCGAAAACCTCATCGAGCTCAATCGCTGCAACGGGATTTTCCTGTCCGATACGCTCCATGATGTTGTCTCGGTCATCCAGCGCCTTTTGGCGCCAGACCAACTTCATCAACGTACTCGCTGACGCAGGGCATCCCGCTTGGCGGCAAATATCCTGCGAGCGTCTTCATCGCTGACGCTGGGCCTTGGGTCATCAATGCTGATTTGTACCTGTTGTTTGACCCATTCTTCATATGCAGCGGCTTCATGAGCTTGCTTCATCGCTTCGGCGCGATCAGGGCGAGCATAGGTTTTTATTTGAAGAGGATCATAACTGGAGGCGTCCACATCGAAGTGATTGATACCCACTCCTTGCAGGTAGGTCACCAGTGTTTCGAACCGCTTGAACAGCCGCACCTGGCCACTGCGTTGTGCTGCCAGTGAATACTCTTTGCTTCCTTGCTGAACTTGAATCGACCAGCCACCAGGCCTGGCGACGATATGTGCGCTACTGATCGAACCGTTCTCAAATAGTCGCGTGAGAGTGCTGTGATCAATGGTTTCAGTGGTCATGAAAGCAAGCCCTTGGTTGAACAATGGCTCCCATCGTACGCAATCAATAATAGTTTGCAAAATTCAGGTCCTTAAGTTTTGCGCCGGAAATGCCAGCGTCAGTGTTCTAGATAGAGGCAGGCAGTTCTAGCCATGAACACGCCTGCCCGAAGTTCGTCAGGCCGGGGCTTTCCAGCTGAGCATTTTCTGCTGGGCGACTTGCAGCAGGTCACAGCCGTCTTTGGTCAACAGGTAGAGCGCGTGGGTGATGTGCGGGATGTCTTCGACGTCGGCGTGTTTGAAGCAGAGGCAGTAGAGGGTTTGCAGCAGGTCGCTGGAGGCACGCAGGCGCTGGACGGCGCATTCGAGGATGTCTTGCGGGTTGGCATCGGTGTCGATGACCAGGGGCTTGGTGTCGGTGAGGTTGGAGTCGAGTGGACGGTAGCGATCGGAGTGGAGCTCGTTCCATGATTTCATTTTTTAGATCCTCAATTGCTTCGAATGAAGCCACCAAATCGTGACCAAGCGACTGGAGGCGACTGTGTTCGGGTTGGTCAACCGGTGAGGATCATGCACATACCCGGCACGCTCGAAAGCGTCCCAAACACAGCCACCATAACGCTGCTGGCAATTGAGTGCCGGCAGCATACAGCGGACGCGAATGCATGATCCAATCGGGTGACCAAGCCCGAGCCGCTGAATTGGCAGCGACAGTCACAACTATAGGTTTCGACCTAACGGCGCCGATAGAAGACAAGGCGCCGCTGCGTGTAGGAACGGGATGCAGATTCGGGCAGGCCGTTCCTACAGATCAATCATGGTTTTCAACGAATCGCCCGATACCCCTCAACATCCAGCACACTCGTCGTCAGCCCGGTCGCCGGGGTGTAGATCGTGCCTTTCACTGTCGAGAACGGGACGCCTTTGCTGCCCAGCGACACGTAGCGTTCACCTTGATCCAGTTCGGTGAACCAGGTGTAGGAGCACTTCTCCATGGCTTTGTATTTCGCTGCCGCGTTGACGATGGCGGCGGTGTGGTTTCGAAGGTCGGCGTCAGTAAGGTTGAGGTTCTTGTCGAGCACGGTGCCCCAGCGTTTCAGGCAGGTCTCGGCAAAGTGGCGGACGATCAGGCCCGGTTCGGCCACAACCTTCGGACCACTGACGCCATCGGCCGAAGCATTGCCGACCAGCGTGGCGTGACGGCCAGGCATTGGAAAAATGCTGGTCTTGGTGCCGGTCGCGGTTTGCGGGATGACGCAGCTGAAACCCTTGGAGCGTTCGTCCCGAGCATAAAAGCCCACGTACTCTTTCACGTTGTAGTTGAGCTTTACCCGGTGTTCCTGAAAGTTACCGATACCGGGCACGGGATCAATGGCGAAGATATTCACCGGAATGTTTTTCAGCGCACTGTCGTTGAACATGGCATTGGCCAGCATATGGCAACTAATGCCGCCACGGCTCCAGCCCACCAGATTGACCTTTGTTGGAATAACACCGTCCTTGCGGAAGGTTTTAATGATTTGCTCTTGTAACTTCTGTTGCGTGACGCTGCGCTCGCCATAGTTATATTTGCGCCATAGCCAGGAACCCTCGACCTTTACATCTTCAATCGGAATGCCGGCAGCCTTGAGGCGGTTGTATTCCGCTTCGGTCAACTGCTCGCGCTGCCAGTCGCATTTGCCTTTGATGATGTTCATCGCGTGCTGGACGTTTTCCTCCCAGCCCTTGCCGAACAGGGTTCCGCTGAGGCCATAGTCCTTGGATTTGGTGAACAGGTCATCGGCTTGCAGGTTGCTGGTGCCGGGGCCATCGACCACGATCCATTCGGCAAACTCGCGACCGGCGTGGTGGGAGGCGAGTGTGGAAACGAGTTCGCCATCCCAATAATTTTCGTGGGCATTATCAAACTTTGTGGAACCTGTACCGCAAAAGAAAATAGTCAGCGTAGTCATGTTGTTGCTCTTGGTTGATGAAAGAGCAAACAGACTAGTTCTGAACTTTGCAGTCATGGAAGAGACGGGTTGTTGCGAACTTTGTAAGTTTGGCGGGTGGCGTCAATTATTTATTCGTTGCCTGGCAACTTCCAGCAGGTCACAGCCGTCCTGCGTCAATAAATAAAGCGCATTGACGATGTTGGGGATGTCTTTCACATCGGCCTGTTTGAAACACAGGCAGTAAAGAGTTTCCAGCAGGTTGTTGGCTGCACGCAGTCGCTGATCGGCGGCGTCGAGGAGATCGCGGTGACTCGCCTCGGTATCAATGACCAGCACGGGCGTTTCGTTATAGCTGGTCGTGAGTGCGCGGTATCGGGTGTTTAGCGGTTTGAACGGGTTCATGATCGGGTGAGTCCTTTACGAAGTCGCGTTAGCGGGCCGACACAGTGCTTTCAGTCGCGCCGGCCACTATAGAAGGGCGCCCTCGAGCGGAACAAGACAGCCACGATGGACAGAATTCGTAGGGGTTTTTCCGGGGTTCGGGCATTTGCCCTACGCGTTTTTCAAGCTTTTTCACAGCCAAACCCTGATCAGCGAAATTTCCCGCGTGTTTGTCGGGCGATTCCCGTTAAACCTCTGTATGGTGCGCGCCAGAATCCGTAGGGCGTTTCCAGACGTCCGACACACGCTTAAAGGGAATTAGGTATGCAGTGGCTACGAATGGCCTCGATCATTTTGCTGTGGGCCAGTGGTTGTCGTTTGGCGGTGGCTTCCGACACAGACAATGGGCTGGCGCTTGCCAATCTGGAGCGCAGTGGCTGGCCGGACGCGCTCACCACTCAGGACAACATCGATACGGCTTCCCGCGCGGAAGTGCTGATTTTCGGCAAGGCCTTGTTGGCCAGCGAAGCGCTGAACGAAACGGGACTCAAACAACGACTGGGTGTGCAGCAAATGCAGCTCAAGTCGATCCGGCAAGTGCGCGACGGTCTGTGGGATCGCTTGCTCAGCACTTACCGTAATGCCAGCCAGAATTGTGATGAACAAGCGTTTTGCCCACGGGTGCGCAGCGTCGCCGATCTGCGCCAACTGGCGGCGGCATTCACCGGTGATATCAGCCCTGCCCATGCACAATGGGCAAGCAAAAGCCTGGACGTGCATGAGCGGGTACTGGATGAGCAACTGCGGGTGGCTGTCTTGCGGCCCTGACGATGCTTTGCGGGTGTTCAGGCCGAAAGGGTTTCACCCGTTGTCGCGGCGCAAGCCCAGGGCGGGGGGAAGTTGTCGGGAGAGGGCGTACATCCACCCAGCAGCAGGAATGCAAAGATCAGGGCGAGGGGCAGTTTCAAAGGTTTCGACATGTTCACTCCTTGATAAAAATCCATGGGCATCGGCCATCCTGGCTCTATGCGTGACGGACATTACCCTCAGGTCGATTCACGCTGCGATGAACAAAGTGTTTCATTTGTTTGATCCCGTGGCGGAGCTGCCGACGCTGTATCATCCCGTATCGATTTGCCCCCCGACCTATTCTCGACTCGCTGCGATCGCCCGCTAGGCTGTTGGCATCACAGCGGTCAACGGAATGACAGCGAATGCACAACACCCTGGAACAGGTTTTCGGTTATCCACAATTTCGACCCGGTCAGGAAGCGGCAATCAGCGCCGTGCTGGCCGGGCGCTCGGCGGCGGCGATCTTTCCCACCGGGTCGGGAAAGTCCATTTGCTACCAGATGCCGGCTCTCCTGCTGCCACACCTGACGCTGGTGGTCTCGCCGTTGCTGGCGCTGATGCAGGACCAGCTTGAGTTCTTGCGGCGCCACGGCATTTCGGCGGGGAGCATCGACTCGGCACAAAGCCGCGAAGACGCCAATAATGTGATGGCCCGCGCCCGTTCGGGCGAACTGAAGATCCTGATGATTTCCGTTGAGCGTCTGAAAAACGAGCGCTTTCGAAATTTTTTGCAGCAGGTGCCGATCTCGCTGCTGGTGGTGGATGAGGCGCACTGCATCTCCGAATGGGGCCACAACTTCCGGCCCGACTATCTCAAGCTGCCGGACTACCAGCGCCAGTTCAACATCCCGCAGACCCTGCTGCTGACTGCCACCGCAACGCCGAAAGTCATCGCCGACATGCAGGCGAAGTTCGCCATCGCCGCCGAAGACGTAGTGACAACCGGTTTCTATCGACCCAACCTCAACCTGCTGGTGGAGCCGGTGCGCGGCGAGGACAAGCGTCGACGGCTGGTGCAGTGGATGGCCGAGCGAACGGGCCAGCCGAGCATCGTCTACGTCACCCTGCAGAAAACCGCCGAACACCTCGCCGAGCATCTGGGGCGCAATGGCATCCAGGCCGAGGCGTACCATGCCGGGCTGCCCCACGAACAACGGGAAGCGATCCAGAAGCGCTTCATGGGCGGGCAGTCCAATTGCATCGTCGCCACCATCGCGTTCGGCATGGGCATCGACAAAAGCGACATCCGCAACGTGGTGCATTTCGACCTGCCCAAATCCATCGAAAACTACAGTCAGGAAATCGGCCGTGCCGGGCGAGACGGGCAACCTTCCGACTGCCTGGTGCTGGCCAACCGCGACAGCCTCAATGTGCTGGAAAACTTCGTCTACGGCGACACGCCGGAGCGCGATGGCATTCGCCACGTGCTGGACGAGTTGCAGGCCGCTGCGCCTGAAGGCCAGTGGGAGTTTTTGCTCGGGCCGCTGGCGGATCAGAGCAATATCCGTGCGCTGCCGTTGAAGACGTTGCTGGTGCAACTGGAGCTGCGAGGGCTGATTGCCCCGCGCTACGCGTACTACGCCGAATATCGTTTCAAATACCTGCTGGAACCCGAGGCGTTGCTTGAGCGTTTCGAGGGCGAGCGCAGGGATTTCGTCGCAGCGATCATCCAGACTTCGAGCCGCGCACGGACCTGGGCCACGGTGAATTTCGAGGCGATGTACACGCAGTACTCGGCAGAGCGAAATCGAGTGGTGAAGGCGCTGGATTACTTCCAGGAGAAAGGCTGGGTCGAGCTGGAAAGCAAACAGATGACCGAGGTCTACAACGTTCTTCACAGTGCCTTCGACAGCCAGGTCTTGAGTAGCGAGCTGCATGATTACTTCTCCCGCCACGAACAGACTGAAGTGGCGCGGATTCACGCGATGCTCGAGTTGTTCGCCACCGAGCGCTGCCTGGGCTATCGACTGGCGGAGTACTTCGGTGATCACAACGCCCCTGAGCATTGCGGGCATTGCTCGGTGTGTCACGGGCAGATTGCCCGGTTGCCGGCGCCTCCGGAACTGCCGGCGCTTGTGGATAAAAGTTTTCCGGCGTTGTGCAGCGACTTTATCCACAGGCACGAGCAACAGACCGGCAGTGCGCCTTCGGCGGAGCGGCTGACGCGGTTTCTGTGCGGGATCAGCGTGCCGCTGTTCACCAAGCTAAAGGCACGGACCATTTCCGGGTATGCGGCGCTGGAGGAGTATTCCTACGCGGACGTGCGGGCCTGGGCTCAGGCGCATCTCTGAAGCGGTGAATCCATCTGCTGAATGTCGATCATCACGGCAATAAACTTCAAAAAAGCCCGGTGGCTGTCTATGGTGAAGGCTGTCTTTGGATCTCCAACAAGAGAACAACATGAGCCAGACATCCTTCGAAATCCGCCAGGCCGCCGTGATCGGCGCCGGCACCATGGGCCGCGGCATTGTCATGTGCCTGGCCAACGCCGGCGTGTCAGTGCAATGGGTCGATAACAATCCGCAGATGCTTGAGCAGGCGCTGAAGGCGGTGGCCGATACCTATGCGCACAACGTGCGTCAGGGGCGGATCGATCAGGTCGAGGCCGATGCGCGAATCGCCCGGGTCAGCGCGGCGGCGGATTATGTGGCGATCCGCAATGTCGATCTGGTGATCGAAGCGGTGTACGAGAATCTCGAGCTCAAGCAGAAGATCTTCCGTGAGCTCGATGGCTTGCTGAAGCCGGAGGCACTGCTGGCGAGCAATACCTCGGCGCTGGACATCGATGCAATTGCCGCCGCGACACGACGCCCGACTCAGGTGTTGGGCCTGCATTTCTTCAGTCCGGCGCACATCATGAAATTGCTGGAAATCGTCCGTGGTGCGCGAACCTCGCCAGCCGTGCTGGAAGCGGCGCTCGAACTGGGCAAGCGTATGGGCAAGGTCAGTGTGGTGTCAGGCAACTGTCACGGATTTATCGGCAACCGCATGCTTCATCCTTACGTGCTCGAGGCGCGCAAGATGCTGCTCGAAGGGGCCTGGCCACAGCAGATCGACGCGACGTTGCAGGGCTTCGGTTTTGCCATGGGGCCGTTTCGCATGTACGACGTGGTTGGCATCGACCTGGAGTGGCGTGCCCGTGAGCTCGCCGGCAAGGGCCAGGAAGCGCCAGAGGTTCAAGTGGATAACCGCTTGTGCGAGCTGGGGCGCTTCGGACAGAAGTCCGGTAACGGCTATTACCACTACGAACCGGGCAGTCGTCAGGCCGAGCCTGACCCCGAGGTGGATGCGCTGGTGTTGAGCGTCAGCGAAGGTCTGGGGTTTCATCGCCGTGACATCGGCTCCGAGGAGATCCTTGAGCGTTGCCTTCTGGCGTTGGTCAACGAGGGCGCGAAAATCCTGCAGGAAGGGATTGCCGAATCGGCCCATGACATCGATCAGGTCTACCTGAATGGCTACGGTTTCCCGGCGGAGAGGGGCGGGCCGATGGCCTGGGCGGACGACCAGGGGCTGGCAGACATTCACAAGCGGTTGCTGGCGCTGGAGACCCGGCAGGGTGATCAGTGGCGGCCAGCGCAATTGATTGGTGAGCTGGCAGCGCGAGGAAAAGGTTTTTACCTTTAGACTGGCCCGATCACTCAAGGAATCGACACTGATGTCCAACCCGATGCCGCAACGCACCGATTACCCGCATTTCCAGCCGATCACTACGCGCTGGCATGACAACGATGCCTACGGTCACGTCAACAACGTCACCTACTACAGCTTTTTCGACACGGCCGTGAACACCTACCTGATTCAGGTCGGTGGCCTGGATATTCACGACGGCGAGGTGGTGGGGTTTGTGGTGAGTTCGTCCTGCGATTACTTCGCCTCGATTGCGTTTCCGGACCGGATCGAGATCGGTCTGCGGGTTGGCAAACTGGGTAACAGTTCGGTGCAGTACGAGCTGGCGGTGTTCAAGGCTGATGAAAGTGAAGCCTGTGCGGCCGGGCGTTTCGTGCATGTGTTCGTTGATCGGGCGTCGAACCAGCCGGTGGCGATTCCGGCCGGTTTGCGCGGGGCGCTGGAACGGCTGGCGGTCTGACAGGCAAAAAAAAATCGCAGCTCGGGGGAGCTGCGATCTGGCTGTACCGGCAATGAGGTCAAGCCTCAGTCGCGGTAGTAGCGGTGATGCTTGCGATGGCCGTAGGCATGGCCGCGACCATGGTGGTAGTCACGATAGTAGCGACGATCATCACGGCCGCGATCATAACGACGGTCTTCGCGATTGCTTTCGTTGCCCATGTAGTTACCCAGCGCGCCACCGGCACCGCCACCTGCTGCGGCGCCGATCAGGCTGCCAGTGGTGCCGCCCATGCTGCGGCCAACCACGTTACCGCCGGCTGCGCCCAACGCACCGCCAATGGCCGCTTCGCCACGGCTGTGTTTGTTGGCGCCCACCGCACTACCACCCGCGCCGCCCAGGGCCGCGCCAATGGTTGAACCTGTGCTGCCGCCTAAAGACTGACCGACGACCGAGCCAAGAACCCCGCCCAATGCGCCGCCCACACCTGCTTCGGTGGTGCCTCCGGCAGAAGCGAAGCCACTGACCAGGCCAAGGGACAACAAGAGAATCTGGGAGAACTTCATAGAGGAGCCTCAAAGGGATGACGGCGCGATCCTGAGGCTGTGTAACAAGGCTGACAATCGAAATCCGACGAATAACACGACCTGTATACAATTATGCAAGTTACTGATTTTTGGATGGAACTTAACCGATTTTGGCCGGTCTTTAGCTACTTCACAAAGGCCGCTTTTATGCAAAAGCGGCCTTTTTTTGTGGGCGCAGAAAAGTTTTGTATCAGGCCGACTTGGCCATGATCAACCCTGACTCACTCGCCGCTTCCAATCGGATCGCGATGAATTTCGACGTCGGCGTATGGCTGCCGTCCCCGGTGCTTTCCAGCGGCACCAGCGGATTCACCTCTGGATAGTAGGCAGCTGCCTGACCCGCCGGAATATCGAACGCCAGCAGCGTGAAGCCCTTCACCCGACGCTCACGGCCATCGTCCCACAGCGACACGATGTCAGCCTTCTGCCCCGGTTTGAAGCCCAGACGAATGATGTCCGCTTCGTTGGCAAACAGCACGTCACGCTGTCCCTTCACCCCGCGATAACGGTCGTCGAGACCATAGATCGTGGTGTTGTACTGATCGTGAGAGCGCATCGATTGCAGGATCAGGTCCGGCAGTTTGCCGGTGGCGCGGGTGCGTTCGTGGATCAGGTCTTTTGGCAGCATGTTCGGTTTGAAGTTGGCCCGCCCCGATGTGGTGTTCCACTTGCGCGCGCCGGCGCTGTTGCCGAGGTAGAAGCCGCCCGGGTTCTTGACCTTCTCGTTGAAATCCTTGAAGCCCGGGATGGTGTCGGCGATCAGTTCGCGGATGCGCCGGTAGTCGGCCACCAGCCAGTTCCAGTCCACCGGTTTGCTGCCCAGTGTGGCGGCGGCGATGCCGGCGATGATCGACGGCTCCGAGCGCATCTGGTTCGACAGCGGCTGCAACTGACCGTTGGAGGCGTGCACCATGCTGAACGAGTCTTCCACGGTGACGGCCTGCGGGCCTTCGGTCTGGATGTCGATGTCGGTACGGCCCAGGCACGGCAGGATCAATGCGTCCTTGCCGTGGGCGAGGTGGCTGCGGTTGAGCTTGGTGCTGATCTGCACGGTCAGGTCGCAGTTGCGCAGGGCCTGGAAGGTGCGCGGGCTGTCCGGCGTGGCCTGGGCGAAGTTGCCGCCCAGACCGATGAACACTTTGGCGCGGCCTTCGGCCATCGCGTGAATCGCTTCGACCACGTTGTGCCCGTTGTGGCGCGGCACCTTGAACTGGAAGCGACGCTCCAGAGAATCGAGGAACGCCACCGGCGGACGCTCGTTGATGCCCATGGTGCGGTCGCCCTGCACGTTACTGTGACCGCGCACCGGACACAGACCGGCGCCGGGCTTGCCGATGTTGCCGCGCAGCAGCATCAGGTTGGCGATTTCCTGGATGGTCGGCACCGAGTGGCGGTGCTGGGTGATGCCCATCGCCCAGCACATGATCACGTTCTTGCCTTTGGCGTACATGCGCGCCGCTTGCTCGATCTCGACCAGGGGCAGGCCGGACTGCGCGACGATCTGCTCCCACGGCGTGTCATCGACGACACCGAGGTATTCCAGCACGTTGACGCTGTGTTCATTGAGGAAGTCGTGATCGAACACCGCCGGCGCACCGGCCTTTTGCGCATCGCGTTCCCATTGCAGCAGGAACTTGGCCATGCCGCGCAGCACCGCCATGTCGCCGCCCAATGCCGGGCGGAAGTACGCGGTGTTGGTTGGCTTGTCGCCGTTGGTGAGCATTTCGATCGGGTGCTGCGGGTGCTGGAAACGTTCCAGGCCGCGCTCTTTCAGCGGGTTGATGCAGACCACCTGAGCACCGCGTTTTACCGCTTCGCGCAGCGGTTCAAGCATGCGTGGATGGTTGGTGCCGGGGTTCTGGCCCCAGACGAAAATCGCATCGGCGTGTTCGAAGTCGTCGAAGGTCACGGTGCCTTTGCCGACACCGACGCTTTGCGCGAGCGCTACGCCGCTGGCCTCGTGGCACATGTTCGAGCAGTCGGGGAAGTTGTTGGTGCCGAAAGCGCGAACGAACAGCTGATACAGATACGCCGCTTCGTTGCTGGCGCGCCCCGAGGTGTAGAACTCGGCCTGGTCCGGGCTCGACAACGCTTGCAGGTGTTTGCCGATCAGCGCGTACGCATCGTCCCAGCTGATGGGCTTGTAGCGGTCGGTTTCGGCGTCATACACCACCGGCTCGGTCAGACGGCCCTGATATTCGAGCCAGTAGTCGCTCTGCTCCAGCAACGAGGTGACGCTGTGTTTGGCGAAGAACTTGCCATCGACTCGACGTTTGGTTGCTTCCCAGTTGACCGCTTTGGCGCCGTTCTCGCAGAACTTGACCATGCCGCTTTCCGGCGAATCGCCCCAGGCGCAGCCCGGGCAATCGAAGCCGCCGTTCTGGTTGGTCTTGAGCATCATGCGCAGGTTTTTCAGCGCGTTGTCGCTGGTCAACCAGGCCTGGGCCACGCTGATCAGTGCGCCCCAGCCGCCGGCTGGGCCCTTGTAGGGTTTGTAGCGCGGGACGGGTTTCTGGTCGGCTTGATGGTGTTGGCTCACGGGTGTTTCTCCATTTCTGGGCTATACACCCGCGGCGCATTTTTCTGCGGCAGGTGGATGAGATTGAGGTTGTGGCGACGGGCCCATTGAACGGCGAGGCCGGTGGGCGCGGACAGACTGACGAGGGTCTGGATCCCGGCGCGCAGGACTTTCTGGATCAATTCGAGACTGCAGCGGCTGGTGACAATCGCCAGGCCTCCGGTTGTGGATATCTTTTGCCGGATCAGGCCGCCGATCAGTTTGTCGAGAGCGTTGTGCCGGCCGATGTCTTCACGACCCAGCAGCAATTCACCGCTGGCATTCATGAACACCGCCGCGTGCACCGCGCCGCAATGCTGGCCGAGCGGCTGGAACGCGCCGATGCGCTGGCGCAGACCGTCGAGCCATTCGACCGGCGGCAAAGGCGCGCCGGGCAGGACCTTGAGATCGGGTAACGCCTGTTCCACCGCCTCCACACCGCACAAACCGCAACCGCTGGTGCCGGCCAGTTGCCGACGTTGCTGCTTGAGGTTCCAGAAGGCGCGATTGGCGATAGTCACCTGGGCGTATTGCGCCGAGCCCGAACCGGTCAGTTGCAGGTCATAGATGTCTGAGGCGTCTTCGATGATGCCGCTGCCCAGGCTGAAGCCGACGATGAAGTCTTCGAGGTCGGTTGGCGTCACCAGCATCACGGCCTGGCTGATGCCGTTGTAGGCGATCGCCAAGGCGACTTCCTCGGCCAGCGCGGTGCTGGCCGACTCCGCCAGGGGCAAGTCGCTGTAGCTGTAGGTCTGACTGGCGGCGGGCGCGGGCGTTTCGAGTGCAGGCGCCGCGCAGGCCGGGCGCTTGGCGTTCATGGCATCACCGACGGATTGATCAACGTTAAGACTAGGCGCGGCAACTTGTCGCGTCTAATCGCTAGTGTCGATCTATCGATAGATGCTGTCGATCAAGCGGCCACTGGCGATTTCTGATACAGCGCGAAACAGGCCTCGGCCAGCGCCGAGCGCGGGGCACCGCGGCGCATGATCAGGCCCAGTCGGGCGAGGGTCTGAGCGTTTTCGATAGGTTGCAGCCGCAGGTGATCGGTGAGTCTTTCGAGACCGCCGTCCAGCGGCATGATCGCGCAGCAGAATCCGCCGTGCACAGCTTGTAACAATTGATGCACGGCGTCGGTCTGCAACAGTGGCTTTGGTGTCAGGCCCCGGCTGTGGAAGTTGTGGTCGATGGACTGGCGAAAGTGCATGCCGCTGGTGAGCATGCCCAGCGGCAGTTCGATCAGCGCCTGCCAGCTCAGCGGTGCCTCGCCGAAACTGAAGGAGCGCTGATCGTAGAGCAGGCCCATGCGGGTTTCGTCGAAGGCCAGGGATTCGAAACGTTCGTTATCGAGGCGGTCCAGATACGAGACGCCGATGTCTATCCGGTTGTCCGCCAGTTGTTCGAGGATCTGCTCGGAACTCAGTGCCGACAATTCGAAGCGCAGTTCCGGGTGTGCAGCGTGCAGGCGTTGCATCAACGGCAGCGGATCAAAACTCGACAGCGGCACCACCCCCAGGCGCAAGGTGCCGATCAGGTTGCCGCGACAGGCTGCCGCTTCCGCTTGCAAGCCGTCGTAAGCCGCCAGCACCGTACGGGCCCAGGCCAGCACTCGCTCGCCTGGCGCGGTGAAACCTTCGAAGCGCTGGCCGCGATTGACCAGCGGCAGATCGAGCTCTTCTTCGAGGCTGCGCAGGCGCATCGACAGGGTCGGCTGAGTGATGTGGCAGCGGGCGGCGGCCTGTCCGAAATGGCGGGTTTCGTCGAGGGCGATGAGGAATTTCAGCTGCTTGATGTCCATCTTCGCTCCGGGGCGCTGGCAAGGGTGGACGATTCTACCGCTTGCGCGGCGACAGGGTCATTGGTCGGTCTGGAACCGGGTTGGTTTGTGGTGGTCTAGGCTTGGGCGTCTGGAACTTAAATCAAGGAGTGTGCGCTATGAGTCTTTTGAGCTTTGTAAAAGAGGCCGGTGAGAAGCTGATCGACCTGCTGACCCCCGGCAACGCCAATGCCAGCGAGCAGTTGAAGGAACACATCAGCAAGGTCGGGTTGGGTAACCCGAATGTCCAGGCCACCGTGGACGGCGACAAGGTGACGGTCACCGGTGAAGTAGCGAGCCAGGAAGAGAAAGAGAAGATTCTGCTGGCCGTCGGCAATATCGAAGGCGTGGGCAGTGTCGATGACCAGATCACCGTCACCGGGCCGGTGGTGGCCGCCGCACGTTTTGTGGTGGTGAAAAAGGGCGACACCCTCAGTGCGATTTCCCTGGCGGTGTATGGCAACGCCAACCAGTACAACAAGATTTTCGAGGCCAACAAACCACTGCTCAAGGACGTGAACAAGATCTATCCGGGGCAGACGCTGCGTATTCCTGATTAACAACACACCTGCAGGAGCTGCTTCGGCAGCTCCTGCAACGTTCAGAGTCCGCTGATCAAATCCCGATAATCCTCGACCGCCGCAAATTCCGCCGTGTCCTTCGGCCCCTTGCGACTGTCCGGTTCCTTCACTGCCAACAGATGCGCCACCCCGAAATCCTGTGCACTGCGCAGGATCGGCAAGGTGTCGTCGATGAACAGGCTGCGCGCCGGGTCGAATCCGATATCGGCCTGCAAGGCGTCCCAGAACTGCGGATTTTCCTTGGGGAATCCGTAATCGTGAGAGCTGATCAGTCGCTCGAAGTACGGCGCCAGTTCAACCCGTTCCAGTTTCAGCGACAGTGAATCGCGGTGCGCGTTGGTGATCATCACCACGCGTTTGCCGGCCCGTTTGATTGCTGCCAGAAAAGTGTCGGCGTCGGGGCGCAGGGCTATCAGGTGGGCGGTTTCCAGCTTCAGCTCGCGCACCGACAGCTTCAATTCCGCGCTCCAGAAGTCCAGGCAATACCACTGCAATTGACCGGCATGGCGTTCGAACAACGGCTGCAATTCCATTTCCGCCATGGCCCGGCTCACACCATGCAGTTCGGCGTAGCGCTGCGGCAAGTGTTCCAGCCAGAAATGGTTGTCGAAGTGAAGATCCAGCAACGTGCCGTCCATGTCCAGCAGAACGGTATCGATGTCGGACCACGGTAATGAAGGCATGGCAACGTCTCGAACGGTAGAAAGATATCCGACGCAAACAATCGGAAAAGCCGCGTTATAGTAGCGCGTTCACGCCAAGGAGCTTTGCATGCGCCAGAAACCAACCGTACTCGCCCGGGAAATCGTCGCCACCAGCCGTCTGTTCTGCGTCGAAGAGCTGAAGCTGCGCTTTTCCAACGGCGTGGAGCGCACCTACGAGCGGCTGGTGGGCAAGGGCGCCGGTTATGGCGCGGTGATGATCGTGGCAATGCTCGATGCCGAGCACGCGGTGCTGGTCGAGGAATACTGCGGCGGTACCGACGAATATGAACTGTCCCTGCCCAAAGGGTTGATCGAACCGGGCGAAGACGTGCTGGCGGCGGCCGAGCGTGAACTCAAGGAAGAGGCCGGCTTTGGCGCACGACAGCTGGAGCACCTGACCGAGTTGTCGTTGTCCCCCGGTTACATGAGCCAGAAAATCCAGGTGGTGCTCGCCAGCGATCTGTATGAAGAGCGACTGGAAGGCGACGAGCCGGAGCCGATGCGAGTGGACAAGGTCAACCTGCGGGATCTCTCGGCGCTGGCGCAAAATCCGCAATTTTCCGAAGGTCGTGCCTTGGCGGCGTTGTACCTGGCCCGCGATCTGCTGACCCAGCGCGGCTTTTTCCAGTCATGAGTGAGATGTCGATGAATTTTCCCCATCCGATGATGGCGCCCGTGGTTGAACTGGCGTTGCGGGCCGGCGAGGCGATCCTGCCGTTCTGGCGCGCCGATGTGGCGGTGACCGCCAAGTCCGATGATTCGCCGGTAACCGCCGCGGATATCGCTGCACACCATGTGATCGTTGCCGGCCTGACCGCCCTGGATCCGAGCATCCCGGTGTTGTCCGAAGAAGACGCCAACATCCCGCAAAGCGTACGTGCCGAGTGGCAGCGCTGGTGGCTGGTGGATCCGCTCGATGGCACCAAGGAGTTCATCAGCGGCAGCGAAGAGTTCACCGTCAACATTGCCCTGATCGAAAATGGTCGGGTGGTCTTCGGCGTGGTATCGATGCCGACCAACGGGCGCTTCTACGTCGGCGGTGCCGGGATCGGTGCCTGGCGTGGTGATACAGGCGGCACGCCGGTGGCGATTCAGGTTCGTGACGTGCCAGGTCCTGGCGAAGCGTTCACTGTGGTTGCCAGCCGCCGTCATTCGAGCCCGGAGCAGGAACGCTTGCTGGCCGGTTTGAGCGCAAGCCTGGGCGAGTTGCAGCTGGCCAATATCGGCAGCTCCCTGAAGTTCTGTCTGCTGGCCGAAGGCGCGGCGGACTGCTATCCGCGACTGGCGCCGACGTCCCAGTGGGACACGGCGGCGGCGCAGGGCGTTCTGGAAGGCGCGGGCGGTGAGGTGCTGGACTTGAGCGGCGAAGCGTTCTGCTATCCGCCGAGAGAATCACTACTGAATGAGTTCTTCCTCGCGCTGCCGGCAAAAGCGGCGTGGCGCTCGAAGCTGTTGGAGCTGGCCCGTTCGTAAGAACACCTCCACATCTCAGCGGTGCAGGACGTACTGCCCGCTGAACGTCACCGCATCCTCATCGCTCCCCGCATTGACGACTCGCGTGTGCAGCGTCAATCGCGCCCGCCCGTAGCGCTGATACATCGCTATAAATTTTTTCCAAACGGCCGTACTTGGCGCCGGGCAGATGGCAGTGGCATCGCCAGTCACCGGCAGTGGATAACTGATCTGCCCTTCCTGAATCACGATGTGGCCGTCGGTGATGCCTTCTTCCTTCAAACGCAAATGCAGCCAGCCCCAACCGGCCAGCACCGCGCCGCAATACAGACTGCCGCCGAACATGGTGCTCTTGTGATTGACGTTGGCCTCCAGCGGCAAGTGCAGGCGCAGCTGCTGTTCGTGCCAGTCGAGCACCTTGAGGCCCATGTCCCGGGTCAGCGGGATGTCGTGATGGAGGACGGATTCCAGATAATGGCTGTCGTGCTTCATTCGGATTCGTCTCCATGGTTGCTGCTGTCGGCGAAATTCAGTCCGTGCTTGCGCAGTTTGTCGTGCAGGGTCTTGCGTGGGATGCCCAGGGCTTCGGCGAGGCTGCGCACCGAGCTGTGCGAGCGGGCCAGCTCGGCGGCGATCAATGACTTCTCGAAATGCTCCACCTGTTCACTGAGGCCACCGCTGGTGACCTCGATGGTCGCGCTGCCGCCGTCGGGCTGAGTGTTATCCAGCGCCAGTTCCAGGCCGAGGGCAAAACGCTCTGCCGCGTTCTGTAACTCCCGCACATTGCCCGGCCATGCGTGACGCAGCAGCAACGCCCGTTGTGCCGGTTGCAGTTCATGAGGTGGCAGACCGTGGCGAGCGCTGGCTTCATCGGCATAGTGCTGGAACAGCACGAGCGCGTCTTCGCCTCGTTCGCGCAGCGGCGGAATGCGCAGCGGCGCGACGTTGAGGCGGTAATACAAGTCCGCCCGGAACCGCCCCTGATCGGCGGCCTGGCGCAGGTCTTCCTTGGTCGCGGCGATGACGCGGATGTCCAGCGGGATCAACTGATTGCCGCCGAGGCGTTCGACGACTCGCTCCTGCAACATGCGCAGCAGTTTGACTTGCACATCCATGCTCATGCTTTCGATTTCATCGAGGAACAACGTGCCGCCATTGGCGAATTCGAACTTGCCGATCCGCCGTTTTTGCGCCCCGGTGAAGGCGCCGGGCTCATGACCGAACAACTCGCTCTCCACTACCGACTCAGCCAGTGCCCCGGCGTTGATCGCCACGAACGGGCCGTTACGCCGGCTCGACAGGTCGTGCAGGGCGCGGGCGACGACTTCCTTGCCGGCACCGGTTTCGCCGAGGATCAGGACGTCGGCCTTGGTCGCGGCCAGTGCGCCGATCTGCTCGCGCAGACGTGCCATAGGGGCCGAGTGGCCGACCAGTCGGGCGCTCAGTTCGTTGCGGTCGCTCAGGGCCATGCGCAGGCTGCGGTTGTCCAGCACCAGACGGCGCAGGGCCAGTGCGCGGCGTACGCTGTCGAGGAGTGCGTCGCTGGCGAACGGTTTTTCGAGGAAGTCGTAGGCGCCGGCGCGCATGGCCTGCACGGCCAGCGGTACGTCGCCATGGCCGGTGATCAGCAGCACGGGCAGCTCGGGATCCTGAGCGTGAAGTTCATGGAGCAACTCAAGACCATCCATGCCAGGCATACGAATGTCGCTGACTACCACGCCGGGCCAGTCACGCTCCAGTTGGGTGGCCAGACCCTTGGCTTCGGACAGCGGAAGGATTTTCAGGCCGGCCAGATCCAGCGTCTGGCCGAGGGCCTGACGCAGGTGCGGATCGTCGTCGATCAGCACCACCTGAATGCGGTTGTCGATGGTCATGCACTTCGATCCTCGGACGGTTGCAGGCTGACCCCGGGCGCGCCGGCGCGCAGCCGCAGGGTGATTAAGGCGCCACCTTGCTTGTGGTTGGCGAACGACAGCTCACCGCCGAAGGCGCGCATCAGGGTTTCGCAAATGGCCAACCCCAGACCAAGCCCCTGTGTGCGGGTCTTGGTGGTGTAAAACGGTTCGCTGGCGCGACCCAGCGCTTCCATGCAGAAACCCGGGCCGTTGTCGCGAATGTACAGATTGACGCCTTCGCCCGTGGATTCGGCACTCAGCCACAATTTGCGCGGCGGGCCTTTCTCGGTCAGGGCATCGAGGGCGTTGGCCAGCAGATTGCCGAGGACCTGGCGCAGACGGGTTTCCCCGGCCTCGACCCACAAGGTTGCGGCGGGCAGGTCGCGGATCAGCTCGACGTCCATGCTCCGGCGACGTTTGGCCAGCAGCGCCAACGCATCGTCCAGCGCCGGTTGCAGGGCTACGCTTTCCGGGGCGTGGCGATCGCGGCGGGCGAAAGCGCGCAGGTGGGCGATGATCGACGCCATGCGCCCGGTCAGTTCGCTGATCAGTTTGAGGTTGCCGCGGGCGTCGTCGGTGCGCTGATGGTCCAGCAGCACTTCGGCGTTTTCCGCGTAACTGCGGATCGCTGCCAGCGGTTGATTGAGTTCGTGGCTGATGCTCGCTGACATCGTCCCGAGCGCTGACAGTTTGCCAGCCTGCACCAGATCGTCCTGGGCCCGGACCAGTTCCTGCTGAGCCTGCTCGCGCTCCAGCACTTCCTGTTTCAGGCGTCGGTTGAGTCCTTCCAGATCGCTGGTCCGTTCGGCGACCCGACCTTCGAGTTCCCGCCGCGCCTTGGCTTCGAAAGCGATCCGTTCCAGGTAATGGCGACGGCGCTGCATCATCAGCCCGAGCAACAGCATGACCACCAGCAACGTGGCGCCGCCGACGGCCACCACGGTGCGCACCGGGCGGTCGATCAGGGTGCGCGGAGCAAGAATGCTGACGCTCCAGCCGGTTTCTTCGATGTCCCGGGTCTGGGTCAGCCAGGCGGTCGGGCTGAGGTTCAATGGGCGCGGTACGCGGGTCGGGTATGGCTGGATCGCGGTGATTGCCGAGCGTTCGTCGCCACTCAATGGACGGGTCGAGCGGAAGCGCCATTCCGGACGCGACGTAAGGATGACCACGCCGTTGTGGTCGGTCACCAACAGTTGCTCCGGGGTTTTGCCCCACAGGCTTTCGGTGTGGTCGAGGTCGACCTTGATCACCAGCACGCCGATGATTTTTTCGCCATTGCGCACGGCCGCGGCGAAGAAGTAGCCGCGTTTGGCAGAGGTGGTGCCAAGGCCGAAGAAGCGGCCCAGGCGCCCGGCCATGGCTTCACTGAAATAAGGCCGGAACGAGAAATTGCGCCCGACGAAACTGTCGTGCTTGTCCCAGTTCGACGCCGCCAGCGTTCGGCCAGTGGTGTCCATCAGGTACATGACTTCGGCGCCGGTCTGGGAAGCGATGTTCTTCAGCAGGCGGTTGGCATTGCCTTGGGTGACACCATCGTCCGGTGCGCCGACGACCGCGCGCAGTGCCGGCAGGTCGCCGAGGATCTGTGGCAGCACTTCGTAACGATGCAGAGTGCCCAGCAGGTTGGCGACGTAGAGGTCGAGGGTCTGGCGGTTCTGGCCAGCCAGCTCACTGCGGTAGTAACGCTCGGCGAGATGCTCCAGCGGCCACAGCAGCGGGGCCAGGCACAGGGCCAGCAGGGCGAGGCTGCGCCAGCGGGGGCGGCGGGGAAGGGTCGGAGTCATGAGCATCGAGCGCCTGTGGATACAGGCGCATTATGCCTAGGCTTGCCGTCGCAGTCTGCGCACCCGTTGTCGGATGCGCAGTGGCGCTGAAGTTTCACACAGGCATTCAGGAAAAGACGTCAGCGTCCTTGAAGAGTGTTCCAGCCTGGTCCTTGATCGACAGTTTTGGTTCTTCGTCCAACTGCCAGTCGATGCCCAGATCCGGGTCGTCCCAGCAAATGCAGCGTTCGGCCGAAGGGGTGTAATAGTCAGTGGTCTTGTAGAGAAATTCAGCGAATTCGCTCAGTACCACAAAGCCATGGGCAAAGCCTTCAGGTACCCACATTTGACGATGGTTGTCGGCCGACAAGCGCACGGAGACCCACTGGCCGAAGTGCGGCGAGCTGCGCCGGATATCGACGGCTACGTCGAGCACTTCACCGGCAGTGACGCGAACCAGTTTGCCCTGGGTGTTATCCAGTTGGTAATGCAAACCGCGCAAGACGCCTTTCTGCGAGCGGGAATGGTTGTCCTGGACAAATTGAGGGCTAAGGCCGGTCGCTTCCTGAAAAACCCTGGCGTTGAAGCTTTCGTAAAAGAAGCCGCGCTCGTCACCAAATACCTTGGGTTCGATGATCAGAACGCCGGGCAGGTCGGTGGTGATTACATTCATGAATTTTTCCATTGGCTGGTACGGATGGCCGACATTCTTGCGCAAAGTGCCGGAGGGTACGAGAGCAGACTTGCAAAAAAACCTTGCCTCCCAAGACTTGGGGGACGGATGGTCGGGGGTTGCTTATCGCCTTAAGCAGTGGCGATATAGGCGCCTAATAAAATTTCAGGGGTCGTTCCATGTCGTTCGCCACGTTGATTCATCGCGCCAGTCTGCCAGGTCCACAGGTCACCGCGGAGCAGGCGTTGCAGGTTCTGGCGCAGCATTACGGGCTGAACGGCACGTTGCAGGCACTGGGCAGCCAGCAGGACCTCAACTATCGCGTGGACAGCGAGCGCGGGCGATTCGTGCTGAAGATCTGCCGCGGTGATTATTCGCTGGTGGAGTTGCAGGCCCAGCACGCGGGTCTGAAATATCTTGCCGAACATTGCGATGTCACCGTTCCCCGGGTCATCTCGGCCAATGACGGCCAGGACCTGTTGTCGCTGGAGATCGGCGGTGAAGCTGTGCATGTGCGGCTGCTCGACTACATCGAAGGTCAGCCACTGACCGCGCTCGATCATCTTGGTCACGAAGTCGTCGCCGGATTCGGCAGGCTCTGCGGTGAGATGGACCTGGCCCTGGCCGGGTTCGACCATCCGGGACTCGAGCGCACGTTGCAGTGGGACGCGCGCCACGCCAGCGCACTGATCGAGCATCTGCTCCCGGTGATCGCGGATCAGCACCAGCGCGCATTGATCGCCAACGCTGCGGAGCAGGCTGGGCGCCGTCTGCAACCGTTGCTGGAAAAGCTACCAGTGCAGGCGATCCACATGGACATCACCGACGACAACGCGGTCTGGCAGCGTGATACCCGCCGGCACTGGCAGTTGCAGGGTGTGATCGATTTCGGTGATCTGGTCCGTACCTGGCGCATCACTGATCTGTCGGTCACCTGTGCCGCGTTGCTGCATCACGCCGGGGGCGATCCGTTCGTGATCCTGCCGGCAGTGCAGGCCTATCACGCGGTCAATCCGTTGCAACACGAAGAATTGCAGGCGCTGTGGCCGCTGATCGTGGCGCGGGCGGCGGTGCTGGTGCTCAGTGGCGAGCAACAGGTCAGCATCGATCCGGGTAACACTTACAGCCGTGACAACCTCACCCATGAATGGGAAATCTTCCGGGTCGCCACCTCGGTGCCGCTGGCGCTGATGGAGGCGGCGATCCTCTCGGCGGTCGGGCAGACGTTGCCGGCTATCGATAGTGAAGGCTTCGCGCCGTTGTTGCCCGGCCTGGTCGGGCGCGAATTCGCGTTGATCGATCTGGGTGTGTTGAGCGCGCACTTCGAGGCAGGCAACTGGGAACAGCCGGGCATTGATCAACGTTTGTTGAACGAGGCAGCCGCGATTCACGGTCTGGCCGCCAGTCGATACGGGCAATACCGTCTGTCCCGCACCCGGCCGGACAGCGCCGAGGAACCGGAGACGTTCCCGCTGCACGTTGAGTTGCGCGTACCTCAGGGTACGGTGGTAGAAGCGCCGTTTGCTGGCGTTCTGCACCTGTCGGCTGACGGTGCGCTGCGACTCGACGGCCCTCAACTGAGCGTGCGCCTGTGGGGCGTGACGCCGTCGCTGCACAGCGGCGCGGCGCTGGTCAAAGGCCAGGTGTTGGGTTCGGTGGACGGTCCGTTGATTGTGCAACTGATTCGCGATGCGCACCTGGAGGCACCGCTGTTCTGCACGCCGACCCGCGCACCGGCGTGGCAGGTGCTGTCACCATCGCCGGCAGCACTGCTGGGCCTGGCCTGCGACGCCGAGCCGGAACTGGATGCGCAAACCCTGCTGGCGCGTCGTGACGCCAGTTTCGCCCGCACTCAAAAACACTATTACGTCAACCCGCCGCGGATCGAACGCGGCTGGCGCAATCACCTGATCGACATGCAGGGCCGCTCCTACCTCGACATGCTCAACAACGTCGCGGTACTCGGGCATGGCCATCCGCGCATGGCGGCGGTCGCGAGCCGGCAATGGTCACTACTCAATACCAACTCGCGGTTCAACTATGCGGCGGTTGCCGAGTTTTCCGAACGCTTGCTGAAACTGGCCCCGGAAGGCATGGACCGGGTGTTCCTGGTCAACAGCGGCAGCGAGGCCAATGATCTGGCGATCCGTCTGGCCTGGGCCTACAGCGGCGGGCGCGACGTGCTCAGTGTGCTGGAGGCCTATCACGGCTGGACGGTCGGCGCGGACGCGGTATCGACGTCGATTGCCGACAACCCGCGAGCCCTGAGCAGCCGTCCGGACTGGGTGCACCCGGTGACTGCGCCGAATATCTATCGTGGCGAATTCCGAGGCCTCGATTCGGCACCGGACTATGTGCGCAGCGTTGAACACAACCTGGCCAAAATCGACGAACAGAAACGGCAACTGGCCGGGTTCATTTGCGAGCCGGTCTACGGCAATGCGGGCGGGATCTCGCTGCCGCCGGGCTACCTGAAGAAAGTCTATGAACTGGTGCGTGCCCGGGGCGGCGTGTGCATCGCCGACGAGGTGCAGGTCGGTTACGGGCGCATGGGCCACTTCTTCTGGGGCTTCGAAGAGCAAGGCGTGGTGCCGGACATCATCACCATGGCCAAAGGCATGGGCAACGGTCAGCCCTTGGGCGCCGTGATCACCCGCCGGGAAATCGCCGAAGCGCTGGAAGCCGAAGGTTACTTCTTCTCGTCTGCCGGCGGCAGTCCGGTGAGCTGCCAGATCGGCATGGCGGTGCTCGATGTCATGGAAGAGGAAAAGCTCTGGGAAAATGCCCAGGTGGTTGGCGGGCACTTCAAGCAGCGGCTGGAAGCATTGATCGATAAACATCCGCTGGTCGGTGCGGTGCATGGCTCGGGGTTCTATCTGGGGGTCGAACTGATCCGCAATCGCCAGACCCTGGAGCCGGCGACCGAAGAAACCACGCTGTTGTGTGATCGCCTGCGAGAGTTGGGGATCTTCATGCAGCCAACCGGCGATGACCTGAACATCCTCAAGATCAAACCGCCGATGATCACCTCGCGCCAGAGCGTGGATTTCTTTGTCGACATGCTGTCGAAGGTGCTCGAAGAAGGTCTCTGAGCCTGTGATGGTCCGATTAATACCGATTTCTATCGGTATTAATCGGTAAAAACAAAATCATGGATTTGTTTTTTGCTTTTAAAGTCGATATTTATCGTTTATAAAGTCGCCATCGTCCGTCGTCCAAACCTGTTCGGCGCGTTGAACAACCTCGACCGTTCCCTGGAGTCCTGATCGACATGACCACCTTGAAAAGTACCCCACGCGCCGATGGCTTCTACATGCCGGCCGAATGGGCGCCGCAAACCCAGACCTGGATGATCTGGCCCGAGCGTCCGGACAACTGGCGTCTGGGCGGCAAGCCGGCGCAGGCTGCTCACGCCGCCGTGGCCAAGGCCATCGCGCGTTTCGAACCGGTGACCGTTGCAGTGTCCGCCGGCCAGTACGAAAACGCTCGCGCTCGCCTCGACGTGCCGAATATCCGCGTGGTCGAGATGTCCAGCGATGACGCCTGGGTCCGCGACAGCGGCCCGACTTTCGTCATCAACAACAGTGGCGAAGTGCGCGGTGTGAACTGGGACTTCAATGCCTGGGGCGGTTTTGATGGCGGTCTGTATTCGCCGTGGAACCGCGATTCCCAGGTCGGCGGCAAGATCCTCGAGATCGAGCGCAGCCCGCGCTACCGCACCGAAGGCTTCGTGCTCGAAGGCGGTTCGATTCACGTCGACGGCGAAGGCACCCTGATCACCACGGAAGAATGCCTGCTCAACCGCAATCGCAACCCGCACCTGAACCGCGAAGAAATCGAAGCGGTACTGCGCGACAACCTGTCCGTGGACAAGATCATCTGGCTGCCGGATGGCCTGTTCAACGACGAAACCGACGGCCATGTGGATAACTTCTGCTGCTACGTGCGTCCGGGCGAAGTGCTGCTGGCGTGGACCGACGATCCGCAGGATCCGAACTACCCGCGCTGCCAGGCTGCGATGAAAGTGCTGCAAAGCAGCACCGACGCCAAGGGGCGCCCGTTCACGGTGCACAAGATGCCGATCCCGGGGCCGCTGTTTGCCACTGAAGAAGAATGCGCGGGCGTGGACCCGGTGGACGGCACCCAGGAGCGCAACCCAAGCGTGCGTCTGGCCGGTTCCTACGTGAACTTCCTTATCGTCAACGGCGGCATCATCGCACCGAGCTTCGACGATCCGATGGACGCCCCGGCCCGGGAGATCCTGCAGAACCTGTTCCCGCAACATGAAGTGGTGATGGTGCCGGGTCGTGAACTGTTACTGGGAGGCGGCAACATTCACTGCCTTACCCAACAGCAACCCGCGCCGCACAAAGAGTGAGTGCGGATGTAACAGCTTGAGTTGATTGAAAAATCGACCGGTCAGTCATTTGTTGCCCACGCTTGAAGAGAAACCCGCAGCCCGTCAGGACTGCGGGTTTCTTTATGTCCGCTGGTCGACAAATTCATTACGTTGGCATAGCTCTTGTATCGCTCATGACGCACTAGGGAGGGGGAAGAACTTCAACGGTTCTGTCATAAACCTTGGATAACTTAGCCGCTCATGAACGGGGAGAGAGCGCTGAAATGAACGCCGAAGTGAACGTAATCAGCGAGCGGACGTTGCATCCCATGGCTGTAAATAGTGAGTCGCTCCAGATTGTCGCGCACTGGTTGAAGTCCAATGGAACGCGTCAGATCAGAGAGCCTGATCCGCGCCGGATGATGATCGAGCGTTACCCCGCTGGCCTGTTCAGCGAGGCCGAACTGGATGCACTTTGGGATGTGATGGAAGGATAAGAAGAACAAACAAGGATTGTAAAAAGCGCTGCCGGGATGGCAGCGCTTTTTTTATGGGCGCGAATCAGAAGCTGTAGGTGCCTGTCATGACCAGGCTGCGCGGCGCGCCCGGCTGGATCTGGAAGGCACTGGTGGCCGAGGCGTAATACTCGCGGTCGGTAATGTTGTTCAGTGCTGCACGCAGATCCCAGTCCTTGTGCCGGTAGCCGACCAGTGCGTCCCAGCGACCATAACCCGGTAACACGGTGGTGTTGGCGTTGTCGGCGTAACGCTGGCCGACCAGGGTCAGGCCGGTTTCACCGTACCATCCCATCTCCGGTTTCCAGGTCAGGAACAGACTGCCGTTGTGCTTGGCCACGTTGTTGACGCGCTTGCCTTCCAGGCCGTTGTTGTCCTTCTCGATGGTTGCGTCCTGCACGCCGACGCCACCGCGCACGTACCAGTTGCCGACGATCTTGCCGGTGCCGGTCAGTTCGATCCCGCGTGACCGTTGCAAGCCGCTGAGTACGGTCAGGGTCGGGTCGTTCGGATCAGTGGTGCGACGGTTGTAGAGTTCCAGCTCATAGACGGCGAGGGTGGTGCTCAGGCGATCGTCGAGCCAGTCGCTCTTGACCCCGATTTCCTTCTGCTTGGTCAGCTCCGGGCTCAGGTCGTTGGTGTTGCCGGTCGCACCCGGGGTGATGCCGATCAGACCGCCGCCGACCGGCGAGAAGGTCTTGGTCCACGAAGCGTAGAACGAGTGGTTCTGCAACGGCGTCCAGACCACGCCGAAACGTGGGCTGGTGCTGTGGCTGTCACGGTCTTCGGAAATGTTGCGCAGCTTGTTGGTCGACTCGATGTCGAAGGTGTCGTAGCGCAGGCCGGCCAGCAGTTGCCATTGATCGTTCAGGCGCAGTTGATCCTGAACGTAGATCGCGCGGCTTTCGACTTCGGTGTGGCTGCTGCTCGACACCTGCATGCGCCCGGTGTGGCGCTGGCTGCGATCCGGGTTGTATAGATCCAGCGACGGCACTGGCTGAGTGCCCCGGCCGGTGGCCGCGTTGTACAGCGTCGGGTCGCGGCGCTGGCTGCCGGTTTCGATCCCGGTCAGCAAGCGATGCTCGAGGCCGAAGGTGTCGAATCCACCTTCCAGCTCGACGTTGTTGTAGACGTTGCGGGTGGTCAGATCCTGTTGCCAGTGCTGGCGGGTGACCTTGTTGGTTTTCGCGTCGAAGCCGGTGAGGTAGGTGTTGTCGAAATCGCTGTCGAGCTTGAACACACCGAGGGTGTGGCGCAGTTGCCAGTTGTCGTTGAGTTCATAGCTGAGTCGCGAGCGCAGGGATTGCGTCTTGTCGTCGATGAAGTCGTGATCGTTGCCGTAGGTCGTGTCCCGGCCGACATCCGCCGGACGTCCACCGACCCCAGGAATGCCGCGATCCGGCGTGCGGTTGTAGCGGCTGTATTCGTATTGCACCAGCCAGTTCAGGTCAGGCGTGAGCTGCCAGCTCATCGACGGTGCGAACAGTTTGCGGTTGCCGCTGACGCCGTCGCGGAAGCTGTTCTCGTCCATGTTGCCCATGTTCAGGCGCAGGCTGATGTTCTCGCCTGGGTCGGCGCTGAGGTCAGCGTACAGGCTGCGCAGATCTTCACTGCCACCCTGGGCCTCGATGGTCGAGCGGCGACCGGCCTCGGGTGCCTTGCTGACGCGATTGACGATCCCGCCCTGGCTGCCACGGCCGTACAGCACGGCGGCCGGGCCCTTGAGCACTTCGACACGTTCGATGTTGTGCAGGTCGCGCTTGTACTGGCTGTCGTCGCGGATGCCGTCCAGATAGAAATCGTTGCTGGCATCGAAACCCCGGATGCGCAGGCTGTCGAAGCGCGTGTCGCCTCCACCGCTGACGTTGGGAATCCCGCTCAGGGCATCTTCGATGTCGTTGATGCCGTAATCCGCGACATTGGCGGTCTTGATCGAATCGATCGCCTGCGGCACGTAGCGCACGGGGGTGGACGTGCGGGTCGCGGTGTTGCTGACTTTTACGCGTGGGTCGTCGGCTTGCGTTTCGGCACTGATCGAAGTAGCGGGAAGCTCGGTCGCGGAGTAAGCGAAACCGGAGGACAAAAAGGCGGAAAGCCCAAGCGTGACGGGCGTGAGACGGAACGGGGCAGGCATTGAAAAACGCATCCGAAAGGGTGGAAGAATTCGAGTGCGCGAATAGTAATGCTTTGCATTTGCTTCCGTTAATTATTCTGGAAAAGTTCCGCGAGTTGATTGTGTCAGTTTGTTTCCAGCTGTTTCAAGATTGTCACGAGATTCGCAACAAGGGCATTCGACCGATTGCCGAAACAGACTGAAAGCCATTCCGGCGTTTTTCTGCAACGGCCGAGGGACTACCGTGGCTGCCATCGATTTCCCGGAGTTTTCAGATGACCCTTCACTACATTTACGACCCTCTGTGCGGCTGGTGCTATGGCGCAAAACCGCTGGTACAAGCCGCACAGCAAGTGCTGCCGGTGATCGCCCACGCGGGCGGCATGATGACCGGTGCCAACCGTCAGAGCGTTTCACCGCAACTGCGCAATTACGTGATGCCCCACGACCGGCGCATTGCCGAATACACCGGACAGCCGTTCGGCGAAGCCTATTTCGAAGGCCTGTTGCGTGATCACACGGCAGTTTTTGATTCCGCTCCGCCGATTGCCGCTGTCATGGCGGCAGAAAGCATTGATGGGCGTGGTCTGGAACTGCTGGGTCGTTTGCAAACCGCACACTATGTAGAAGGCCGACAAATTGCCGATGACGCCGTGCTCGTGGAGTGCGCGGTAGAGATGGGCTACGAGGCGGACACGTTCCTTAAAACCCTCAAAGCGACTGACACCGGTCAACACATAAAGAACAGCCGCGCATTGTTGGCGAAACTCGGTGGCCAAGGCTTTCCAACTTTCGCACTGGAACAGGACGGGCAGTTCACCCTGATCGATATCGGCCCGTGGCTCGGCAAACCGCAGGCCTTTGCACAATGGTTGAGCGAGTCGATTCCGTCGGCTCCAGCGACACAAGTCTTGCCGGTCTGTGGCCTCGATGGTTGTGCGTGACCGGGCATCAAATCCCTGATTACAGGCATTTCCCCGCACGTAGCTTTCGAAAAATTTACTTTTATTAGACGATTTTTGCCTATTTAAAGACGATTCTTGAAATTGACACATTGTTCAGGGCGCGGCTACGATTCGGCCACAACGCCTGTGGCTAACCGCCATGACTCAAAATCAGGAGCAGGCCCGCCATGACAGTGTCTTGAGCGGGCCTTTTTGTTTCGGGGTGAATAAAAGAGTGCATCAAGCGCCGTTTCAGCCGTTCGACACAGCGCGTTTCAACCCGTAATAAGGAAAACAAAATGTTGAACAAGCGGATCAGTCTGATCGCATTGGGGATGTTGAGCGCCACTCAGGCCATGGCTAACGACCAGGCCGAGTCCAAGGGTTTTGTGGAAGACAGCAGCCTGAAAGTGCTGCTGCGCAATGCCTACATCAATCGTGACTACAAAGACGGCAACAAGGACAAATCCGAGTGGGGCCAGGCGGCCATCGGTACGTTCTCGTCCGGTTTCACCCAGGGTACTGTCGGTGTCGGCGTTGACGCATTCGGCCTGTACGCCCTGAACCTGGAGCGCAGCGAAGATCGCAGCGGTGCCGGCGGCATCGACTTCTTCAAGAAGGGCGACAGCGGCAAACCGGCCAACGACCTGTCCAAGGGTGGCGCGGCGGTGAAATTCCGCCTGTCCAACACCACCCTGACTTATGGTGACCAGATGCCGGCCCTGCCGGTGCTGAACTACGACAACTCGCGTCTGCTGCCGGAAAGCTACACCGGTACCTTGATCACTTCCAAAGAGATCAAAGGCCTGCAACTGGATGCCGGTCGTTTCACCGCCGAATCGCGCAAGAGCGCTGAAGGCCGTGACAGCGGTGGTCTGAAGTCGATCAACGTGTTGGGCGGTAGCTACCAGTTCACCGAACAGTTCAAGGCTGCGCTGTACGCTTCCGACGTCGAAGACGTGCTGAAGAAGCAATACGTGAACGCCAACTACGTGTTCCCGATCGACAAGGATCAGTCCCTGACCCTGGACTTCAACGGTTACCGCACCAAGCTGGACAACTCCTATGTCCGCGAAAACGGTGTGACCGGCGACGACAACAAGATCTGGAGCCTGGCAGCGACCTTCGCTACCGGCCCGCACTCGTTCACCGTGGCGCACCAGCGCTCCACTGGCGACAGCAACCTGGGTTACGCCTATGGTGGCTACCAGAAAGGTCAGGGGCGCGTGGGTGACGGTGGCAACACCATCTACCTGGCCAACTCCTACTGGTCGGACTTCAACGCTGAAGACGAGCGTAGCTGGCAGCTGGGCTATGGCCTGGACTTCGGCGCATTCGGCGTACCGGGTCTGAGCTACAACTTCGCGTACGTGCGTGGCGACAACATCACCACGTCCACCAGCGAAGGCGGCACCGAGCGTGAAATCTTCAACCAGTTCAAGTACGTCGTGCAAAGTGGCCCGGCCAAAGACCTGAGCGTAAAAGTGCGTAGCTCGATCCTGCGTGTTTCGCAGAAATCCAGCGAGTACAACGTCAGCGGCAACGAGCTGCGTGTGTTCGTGGATTACCCGATCAACATCTTCTGATGATCGGTTGAACCCGCGAAAAGCGATAAAAAACCCCGACTGGTTCGGGGTTTTTTTTTGACGGTTTTTCTGAAAAAAGCATAAAAACCCGTGTTTTTGTCATTTGAAATGCACTTTGAGGCCGTTTCAAATCGCGTTTCAAACAGGGCTTTAAATGCCTGAAATTCTTTCTCATGGACGCAAATTCTCCACCTAATAGATTAGGCCGCTCAATGCAGCGGAGAATTTGGTAATGATCGTTTTAACCAGAGAAGTGGGCGAATCGCTACGGCGCGACAAGTACGCCAACGTGCAGGGTGCTGACTTCAATCTCTACGGTCATTTCGCCGACTTCGTCAGACTGACCAAAAGTTGGGAAAACATGGAGCCTGACAGTTACTACGGTCAGGCCGAAGCCGGCATGCGTTACCGTCGTTACAGCGACTTCGAATACAACCCCAAGACGCGCGAGCTGAAGCAGCTGGAACACCGCGCGTACGTGCAGTCCAAAGAGAACAACGCCTATGTGGGCGGTGTGGTCCGGCACTTCCAGGACTTCTCGGACGAAGTCATCGACTCACCGGTGATGCGCAGCCTGATCGACACCGATTTCGAAGTGTACAAAAGCGTGTTGCCGGAAGAGTTGCACGATGAAATCTGGCAATGCCAGATCCATCAGATCCGCATCGAGATCAAACCCGGCAAACAACTTGAAATCACGCCGGAAGGCATTCACTGCGACGGTTATCCGTTCAGCGGTGTGCACTTCTGGGGCCGCAATAATGTCGAGGGCGCCGAAAGCCGTCTGTACGACATTCACGAGCAGCAACTGGCGTCGACCACCTACCAGGAGATCCTCGACACCACTTACTTCCTCGACCGCGACATGCGCCACTACGTGACACCGGCGCGCAACACCCACTCCCATGCCATGGCGTATCGGCAGATCCTGGCGATTTCCTTCTCGCGGCCCGGGACCGCTTTCGACATTGTTCGCTAATCAGATCACCCAAATCGACGGCGTCGAATGCTCGACGCCGGTGGTGCTGCGGCGCGCGACGGCCAAGGACGCGCAGCGCATGGAGCGTTTCTTCCGCCAGTTCGACGAAGTGTCGTTCTGCGAATGGCAGGACGCCAAGTGCCTGCGCGGCGTGCTGATCCAGAAAACCACCACGGCGTATCTGGCCTTCGACGTCGAAGGCGAGATTGTCGGGGCGGTGCTGGGCGGCATGCTCGGCAGTCGCGGCACCATCAACCATCTGGCGGTCAGCCTGCGCTATCGCAGTCAGGGCGTCGGCCAGCGACTGGTGGAAGCGGCGTCGGCCGACATGAAACGGGTCGGTGTGCTGCGGATGTTCCTGTTCGTCGATGATGCTAACCTCGCGGGCAAGCGTTTCTGGACTGCCCAGGGTTTCTGCGAACCTCACGGCGAACGGACATTTGAGAGGGATCTATGAATGAAACATCCGGCAGTGCGCCGCTGATGGTCGACCGTCAGCCGTCGCGCACGTTTGCCGAAGCCAGCCCGGTGGTGGCCGGTTATTTCACCGTGTCGTTCGTGTTCGGGCTGATGGCGGTCAACGCCGGGCTGCCGCTGTGGCTGCCGGTGGCAATGTGTCTGTTCGTGTATGCCGGGGCTTCGCAATTCGCGGCGCTGGCGCTGATCAGCAGCGGTGCGTCGCTGACCACCATCGTGCTGACCACGTTTCTGATCAACGCACGGCACATGCTGATGTCGGTCTACATGGCGAAGGCCCTGCGGGCGCTGGGCCTGAGCCGAATGGAGCGTTGGTGCTACGCCGGCGGCCTGACCGATGAATCGTTCGCCTTCCACAGCGTCAAACTGGGCACCGGTGTGCCGGTGAATATCCGTTATCTGATCGGCTTCAACCTGTTCTGCCACACCTCCTGGGTGATCGGCGGATTGCTCGGCGCCTTGTGCGCACAGTACGCGTCGCACTTGATCAAATATCAGCTCGACTATGCGCTGACCGCAATGATGCTTTATGTGCTGGTCTCGCTGTGCAACACCCGCAACAAGCTCATTGCCGCCCTGGCCGCAGTGGTCTGCATGGGCGCTCTGAACCTGGTGGGAAGCTCGCCGTTCAACGTTTTCATCGCCACGTTTGTGGGCTGCGGAGTGGGTATATGCCTGACCAAACGTTCCTGATTCTGGTGGTCGCGCTGATGATGGCCGTGACCTTTCTGCCTCGGGCGCTACCGTTGCAGGTCAACACCGAGCACTGGCCCCCCTTCGTCGCCCGGGCGCTGGAATACCTGCCGGTGGCGATCGTCGCTGCGATCAGCCTGACACCCTTGTTGATCAAGGATCAGCACATACAGCTCGATCGCCCGGAATTTTATGCAGCGATTCCGACGCTGTTATGTGCGTATTTCAGCAAAAACCTCTTTCTCAGTGTGGCGGTTGGGACGGCTGCGTACATTGCGCTCGGCTCGTTCATGTAGCGGCAGATCGACCACGTCGTTCAACGCCTGGCCGGACAGATCCGGGTTGTTCACCGCCAGGCGTACTTCGAGGAAATCCTCGAACCCGGGGAAGATCGTCAGGCCGTTCTTCTGCGCGGCCTCGCGGGAGACCATGCCGACCGCGTCCATCTGCGTGATGAGCGACAGGGTCAGCGTTTCGCTGCAGGAATAAATCGTCCGCTGACTGTTCTCATGATTACCCAGCCCGGCGTCGAGAAAACGCAAAAAGCTGTGGGAATACGGGCAATCTTCTGCAGGACGCACCTGAAACTTGTTGCCCAGCAACGTCAGCGGATCGTTCTCCTGACCACAATGAGCGCCGACTACCTGCACCTGCACTTCCGGCAGGACAATGCTCGGCAACCCCGGCCGCTGCGGGCCGATCAGCACCGCAAGGTCGAAGTCTTCGTTCTTCAGCTTGCTGAGATTTTCCATCGACTCGGCGTAGCTGAATTCCATCTGATAGTCGGGGAACACATCGATCAGGCGTCCGATCAGTCGCCGGTTGAAATCCGGGTCCAGCGTGGTGTTCAACGCCACTTTCAACGTGCGCTGTCCCGGTACCTTCAACGCCTCGACTTTCTCTTCCATCTGCCGCGTGGCTATCAGCACTCTGTCCATATAGGGCGTCAGCTCGGTGCCTTGCGGCGTCAGCGTCAGGCCCTTGTTGGATCGTCTAAACAAGCGGAAACCGAACTGTTCTTCGACCTTGTTCAACTGCGCGGCCAGGGCCTGCACAGTCAGGCACGAATGCTCGGCTGCGGCCGACAACGAGCCGGTCTGCACGATGCGCATGAGGTTGCGTAAGGTTCTGCTATCCATGGGTAATGCCCTCTGAAGTGGGCTGGGTATTGTTGTGTACGTGACGGCCTGAACGGCTCCATTTGCCGGCTATATTCCTGTACCTGAGCATAGTTGTCGCGCAATTAGTAGCGAATTGATGTCCCCGCCGATGGCTGGAGGCTGACACAGAATCGAGGTTTTTGGTGACGCGGGGGTGATTGGGGTCAAAAAAAGTGCACGGTTTGGGTGCGTTTGGGGGGATTTTCCAAGGGAAACGACTGACGTGAAGGATGCCTTTTGCCCGCAATTTTTACGGACAGGTCTCAGAGATCACTGCGAATGAGCTGATATCGGCTGCCAGAGTGAGCGTCTCTAATAAGTCGCACTGTCTGGAAATAGGTAATTGCGATGGTGGTTCAACGAAAACCCGAACATGTGCGGATACCCTCACTGAAGACCGCCCGCGCCATGAGGGAAGCACTCCTGCTTCGACAGTATTTTGGTTCGATTGATGAGCTGTTGAAGGCTCAAGACGATGCAGAAAAAGGCATTCAATCACGCTGAGCTGACGCGTTCCTTTGCTCAAATTCTGGTGGGGTTGTTACAGGCTATTCATTACACCACCTCACAAATGAAGTACCCAACCCCTACTTTTTCCCCTCCCGGCACACGCCTACATTGAGCTCCAACACCTGACCATCATCCCGAGGGCAGGTCACTGGAGTAGTCGTCATGCCATTTGTCAGCGTACGCATCACCCGCGATGGTGTTACCCGTGAGCAGAAAGCTCAGGTGATCGCCGAAATCACTGAAACCCTGGAACGCGTCCTCAACAAGCGCCCGGACCTGACCCACATCGTGATCGAAGAAGTCGACACCGATAACTGGGGCTACGCCGGCATCACCACCACCGAATACCGCCGGCAACTGGCGGAACGGGGCCAGTCATGACCCCGACCGTAACCATCGATTTCGTCTCCGACGTGGTGTGCCCCTGGTGCGCACTCGGGGCGACAGCGCTGGAGCAGGCGATCGGCAATCTGGCCGGCGAGGTTTCGGTGGAGCTGACCTACAAGCCCTTCGAACTCAACCCGGACATGCCCGCCGAAGGCGAACCGGCGGTGCAGCACTTGATGCGCAAATACGGCCGCACCGCCGAAGACGTCGCCGCCGGTAAGAGGATGCAAATCGAACGCGGCAATGCCATCGGTTTCGAGTTCGATCTGGAGAAGCGCACGCATTTTCACAACACCTTCGACGCCCATCGATTGCTGATGTGTGCAGCACAGGAAGGGCGGCAGATCGCGCTGAAAAAGATCCTGCTGCGCGCTTACTTCCGCGACGGCGACAACCCGAACGATCACCCGACGCTGATGCGTCTGGCGACCGAAGCAGGACTGGATGCGGTGAAGGCTCGCAAGGTGCTGGCCAACGACGAATTCGCCAGCGAAGTACGGCAACTGCAAGCGTTTTACCGGCAGCACGGAATCAACTCGGTGCCCGCGCTGATCCTGAACGGCAAGCACCTGGTGTCCGGTTCGCAATCGGTCGAGTACTACGAACAAATGCTGAAACAACTGGCTGCCGCCTGATTCAACACCCACTTATTGATTGAGGATTTCATCATGAGCAACTCGAAAAAAACCGTCGTTATCACCGGTGCTTCCCAAGGTCTGGGCGAAGGCATGGTCAAGGCCTTCCGTGAACTGGGCTACAACATCGTCGCTACCTCGCGCTCGATCAAACCGTCGAACGACCCGCAGATCCTGACCATCGCCGGCGACATCGGCGACCCGGTTACGGCACAGCGCGTGATCAGCGAAGGCGTGGCTCGCTTCGGCCGCATCGACACTCTGGTCAACAACGCTGGCATCTTTGTCGCCAAACCGTTCACCGCCTACACCCCGGAAGATTACGCGGCGGTGCTGTCGGTCAACCTCAACGGTTTCTTCTACATCACCCAACTGGCCATCGCCGAGATGGAAAAACAGGGCAAGGGTCACGTAGTCAACATCACCACCAGCCTGACCGACCACGCGGTCGACGGCGTGCCCTCGGTCCTCGCTTCACTGACCAAGGGCGGCCTCAACGCCGCCACCAAATCCTTGGCCATCGAATACGCCAAACGCGGGATTCGGGTGAACGCGGTATCGCCGGGCATCATCAAGACGCCGATGCATGGCGAGGAAACCCATACGGCACTGGGTGCGCTGCACCCGGTCGGGCACATGGGCGAGGTCGACGATATTGCGCAGGCGGTGGTATATCTCGACAACGCGAACTTTGTGACTGGCGAGATTCTGCATGTGGATGGCGGGCAGAGCGCTGGGCACTGATTGACGCGGAAACACAAAGCCCTTGCAGTGATGCGAGGGCTTTTTTGTGGGCGACGGTTTATGGATCTGGACTCAGCACTTTGACCGCATCATCGACCAGCGCCTTGCTCAACTCCTGCAAATATTGCGAGGCGCAGGCGTGGAGTTCCGGGTCGTTGGCGGCAGAAGTATCCGAGGTCAGCAGTTTGGAAATGTGTAGCAGATGGGACGCGTGGGAGAGAGCGGTGGCGACCGGTACGCCGGGGGTGGTGCGAAAGAGTGCGTGGTTGGACTGGAAGGAAAAATGGGTGAGGCCGAGGGTTTTTAGATCGTTGGGGGTGGTCATGGCTTCACCTACCTTTGGCTGGTTGGTGGAAGGGGCAGACTCTGGACGGATCGATGCTAATCATTTGTGAAACTCCCTGTATCAAATGAGCGCTGCCACTTCGTTCTCAGGCGAAAGGGTGGCAGCTATGCGCAGGCTGAGAAACCGGAGATACAGGAACCCGGCAGACCCGAAGGTCTCCCACGCACAGCCGCCATTGCACGGAAATGCAGGCACAAAAAAACGCCGGCAAACGTGGGTTGGGGCGCTGGTGCGCCTGCATCTTACGCGGGTTCTCAGGCCCGGTCGCTGAATTGGCAGCGACGGGATTGACGGTAGCGTGGGGAGGGTTGGAGCGCAATCGTGGCCAGGTGGTGGCGAGGAGGCCGACATACTCACATGCAACACTTATGTTGCATGGGTAACAAATATGTTGCACGGTCGCTCTGCCGAAATAGCGCGTGATGCGCATAAGCGAAATCGAGTTTCGGCGATGCAGCTAGGCCACAAGGGTGAGGCTGAGTTGTACCCCATGAGAGGAAACGTGATGTTCGAATATGCGTTGGAAGTCCACGAGGGGCCGAGCAGTGTCTGGTTGTCCTGCGCAGAAATTCCAGAGATGCACGCCGCTGGCGACACTCTTGAGGAAGCACTCGACGGCGCCATTGATGCGATGGAAACGGCATTGTCGATTTACGTCGATGATCGCCGGTTGATTCCGACAGGTGATGCGGGAGAGCAGGAAAGTGACGCGGTATTGCGTCTGCCTGCACTGACTGCGGCAAAGGTTGGGCTCTGGAATACGCTTCTGGAGTCTGGGGTCAGCAAAGCTGAACTGGCACGACGCTTGGGTGTACAACGACCCCAGGTAGATCGGTTAGTCGATTTCCTGCATCACTCCAAGATCGAGAATGTCGAGCGTGCATTGCAGCAGCTTGGGCGGCGGATTTTGCTTTCGGTTGAGGCTGCTTAAGATTGGAGAAAAGCCCCCGACAGCGATTGCTGTCGGGGGCTTTTCATTTGGGTTGGAATAAACGCACCCTAGAAACAACAAAGCCCCTGCATTTCTGCAGGGGCTTCGTTTTGTATGGTGCCGGCACCAGGAATCGAACCCGGGACCTACTGATTACAAGTCAGTTGCTCTACCATCTGAGCTATACCGGCGTGTGGGCGACGATTATAGCGACTCGGGTGCTTCTGTAAACCCCTGAATTCAGACTATTTTTGCGCCCTCTGCGAATCACGCCCGGCGCAGGACGTTGCGCAGTTTTTGTACAGCGCGCCAGGCGCGGCTGTTTTGCATGGCTCGCAGTTCGGCTTCGGCTTGTTCGGCGCGTTGCAGGGCGGTTTCCAGTGCCGGGTTTACCGGGTGGGCGAGGTTGTGGCCTTTGCACAGCTGGAAGTTGTCGAGGTTGCACGGTGGCAGGTCGAACGCGGGTTTGAGATTGATGTGTTCATTGGCCAGGAAGAAGCTGTTGAGGCCGTCGAACAGGACGTTGGTGTAGCCAGCGTCGGTCACCAGGTGTTCCCAGGTGTGGTCGCGCTCCCATGGGGTTTCGATGAGGATGATCCAGGGGCGGAAGCGGCTGAAGTCCATGCCGCGCAGGACGGTTTCTTCGTGGCCTTCGACGTCGATTTTCAGGAAGTGGATCGGCCGCTCAGCGGCGTGTTCTTCGCAGATCGAAGTCAGTGTGCGTGCGTTGACGGTGAGGCTTTGCACGTCCATGCCGAGGTTTTTGCGTTCTTGCGCAACGACTGGGTCAGCGGTGGACAGGCCGGTGTCGGGAATGCCGTAGAAGGTCAGCTCGCCCGGCTGGTCGCTGGCCACACATTGCAGCGTCGTGTCGCGGGGGCGATGCTGGCGAAGTGCGTCGTGGTAGTTCTGCATCGGTTCGACATTGATGCCCTGCCAGCCACGATCGTAAAAGGCCTTGGTGACCGAGTCGTGGATCGGGTCATTGGCGCCGACGTCGATATAAAAACCGTTTTCAAAATACTGCAGGGCGCGCCAAAGGCGAACGTCCTCGAAATTCTGTGCGTAAGAAATGAACGTCACGGTCGCTTCCTGTCGGTCAGATTTTTTCTTGTTCGGGCGTGCGCTACCTGCACGGCGTAGGTCTGTATAACAAGGGCGGTGGGCGGGCGCAATTGCCGGTTGCCGGCGTCCGCGATTCGGCGGTTATGTCCTTTTATTCGAAGGCTTATGCACAACAGGCTTTGTAGAGAACGCGCTTAGGCAGGTTTTTGTGAACGGGTTCTCATTTGATGCGCAAATCCCTGTTTTACCGGTTTTTTATTTGTGTGAACAAAAAATGACCAGTGCTGTTACTGGCTTGAAACAGGCGTGGATATTGGATCCACGAGAATTCCATCAACAGAGTTATCCACAGGCTGTGAAGGATTAATCGCGTTCTGCCAGCAACAGGAAATTGCGCGGCGTGAGCGGCGCTTCGCAGAAGGTGCCGAGACGTACGATGTATCCCTGCTCGGTGAGGAAAAGTGCCCGATCAAGATTCAGCCAAAGCTCCAGCGGCCGTCGGAACAGTCCGCGCAGCAATTCCAGGTTGCGAACTTCGGCCAACCGCTGCCAGCCGGCGATTTCCAGTGCTGGCCAATCTGGCGAGCCGATTGTGGATAACTCTTTCAGCGCTGCCAGGTCGCGGCAGAAATCGGCAAACGGTTTTTCCAACCACGCGCTCGGCAGGGACGGCGTCGGCAGGTATTCGTCGACGCCGCGTACTTGCCGTTGCAGCAAATCGAAAGCCAGCCGGCGGGCCATGGAAGTGTCGCGTTGACGTCGGACGCGGGCACCGGCGGTGACGGTTTCGCTCATTGGCAGGGACAGATCTTCGAGCGATAGCTGTAGGGCTGATCGCGAACCAGCGGAGGACAATGCCTGATATTCAGTGCGACTGATCCGGTTGTAGCAGCACGGTGCGATCGCCATTTGTTTGCAACCGACGGCGCTGGCCAGTTGCATAAGCCGCACATGCAAGTCGCCGCAAGCGTGCAGGGCGACAGGTGTGTGCTCGGCGTTCAGCAATAAAGCGGTGTTCGCCGCGAGCACATCCTGCTCGACATGCAGCGCAGGCAGGTGATGACGCTGACTCAACGCCTGACCGCTCGCAACCAGCGTCGGGTCATATTCCAGACAGGTGAGTTGCTGATCAGCGCCGAGCAGACGCCGACCCAAATGCCCTTTGCCCGAACACCAATCCAGCCAGTGCTTCGGTTGTGCGGCAAACGACAAGCGGCTGGCGAAGGCCTCGATCTGCTGCCATTTGCGCCCCGGCACATCGACATTCAAGCGATGCCCGGCGGCTTCCAGCGAATGCGCAGGTAATTCACCGACCGAACTCAACTCAAGCGACAACGCCGCCAATGCAGCGAATGGCTCCGGCGCATCCAAGAGTTCTGCAGGTTGGTTGTGGGCGTTTTCCGCATCTTCCAGCGACCGCTCGCGTAGCCACGAGGCCAGTTCCGGGTGGGACGCTTCCCATGGCAGTTGCAGATGAGTAAACGGGCGAGGCTTCCACAGCGCCTGATGTGCTGTGAGAAATGTATCCAGTGCCGTGAAGCGGGCGAGTAGGGCCTCGCCCGTCAGCACGTAAGAAGAATCAGCGTCCCTGGCACGCATCGACGCGCAGCCAGCGTTCCAGCAATTTGAAACCGCGAACCAGCACGTATGCCATCACCAGATAGAACAAGCCGGCAGCGAAGAAGATCTCCACCGGCAGGTAAGTGCGGGCAATGATCGTCCGGGCCATGCCGGTCAGTTCCAGCAGCGTCACGGTGCTGGCCAGGGCGCTGGCCTTGAGCATCAGGATCACTTCGTTGCTGTAGGCCGGCAGGCCGATGCGCGCAGCGCGCGGCAGGATGATGTAGAACAGTGCTTTCGGCCGGGACATGCCCAGTGCCCGCGCCGCTTCGATTTCACCCGGCGGAATCGCCTGGATCGCGCCGCGCAGGATCTCGGCGATGTAGGCGGCGGTGTGCAGGGTCATGGTCGCGGTCGCGCACCAGAAAGGATCGCGCAGGTATGGCCACAGCGCGCTGCTGCGCACTGCGTCGAACTGCGCCAGGCCGTAATAGACCAGAAACAGTTGAACCAGCAACGGCGTGCCACGGAAAAAGAAGATGTAGGCGTAGGGCAACGAGCGTACGTACCACAACTTCGAAGAGCGGGCGATGCCCAGCGGGATTGCCAGCAGCAGACCGGCGATGACGGCGATGGCCACCAGTTCCAGAGTCAGGGTCGCGCCCTGCGCCAGTTTCGGCAGCCACTTGATGATGACTTCCCAGTTCATTGAGCGCTCCTCGCGAAGCCGCGTGCGGCGCGTTTTTCCAGGAAGTGCATGCCGGTCATCGCCAGCACCGTCAGGCACAGGTACATGAGGGCGGCGACCATATAAAAGGTGAACGGCTGTTTGGACACGGTCACGCCGATCTGCGCGTGACGCATGATTTCTTCCAGGCCGATGACCGACACCAGCGCGGTGTCCTTCATCAGAATCATGAACAGGTTACCCAGACCGGGCAGGGCGATGCGCCACATCTGCGGCATGATCAGCTTGGTGAAGATCCGCCATTTCGACAGGCCCAGGGCCACGCCGGCCTCACGGTGGCCCTTGGGAATGGCAAGGATCGCGCCTCGGAACACTTCCGTGGCGTAGGCGCCGAAGCACAGGCCCAGCGCGATGACGCCGGCGGCGAAGGCGCTGAGTTCCAGTTCGGGGTTGCCGAAGAACTCTCCAAGCGCGCGCATGGCATTGACCGTACCGAAGTAGATCAGCAGTACCCAGAGCAATTCCGGGACGCCGCGCACCAGGGTCGAATAAGTGCCGCCAAGCCATTGCAGCGGCTTGTACGGAGAAGTCTTGGCCAGGGCGCCGAGCAGACCGAGCACCAGCCCGAGGCACAGAGCCGTAAGTGCCAGTTTGACGGTCATCAGCGCGCCGGCGGCGAGCGCCGGGCCGAATCCGTAGAGGTCGATAATCATGGATTTCTTTTCAAATCGCGGCAGGCAAGGCCGGGATCCCGCACCGTCGGATCACGGTGCAGGTCCCGCACGTCAGGATCAGTAGATGCTGAACGGGAAGTACTTGTCGTTGATCTTCTTGTAGGTACCGTCGGCGACGATTTCCTTCAATGCGACGTTCAGCTTCTCGCGCAGCGGGTCACCTTTGCGCACGGCGATGCCGATCTTGTCGCTTTCCACGACCGGGTCACCCTTGAACTCGTAGTTCTTGCCGGCGTCGGTTTTCAGCCAGTCATAGTTGGCGTACTTGTCGGCGAGGATGGCGTCGACACGACCGGAAGTCAGGTCGAGGTAGGCGTTTTCCTGAGTGTCATAGAGTTTGACCTGGATATCGCTACCGTAGGTGTCTTCAAGCCAGGTGCCGGCCAGGGTCGCGCGTTGCGTACCAATGATCTTGCCTTTGAGCGCGTCCTTGTCGGTTTTGAAGTCGACGTTTTTCGGCGCGATGAACTGCAGCTTGTTCGAGTAGTACGGGTCGGTGAAGTCCACCGCACCCTTGCGCTCGTCGGTGATCGACAGCGAGGAAATCAGGAAGTCGAACTTCTTGGCGTTCAGGGCCGGGACGATGCCGTCCCAGTCGGAGGTGACCACGGAACATTCGACTTTCATCTTGGCGCACAGGGCGTCGCCGATGTCTTTGTCGAAGCCGACGACGTTGCCGCTGGCATCTTTATTGTTGAACGGCGGGTAAGCCGCTTCGATGCCCATCTTCAGGGTCTCAGCCATGGCGCCGGCGCTGAACGCCAGGGAGACGGCGGCGGCCAGGAAGACCTTTTTGTAGTTCTGCATGCGGGTAGCTCCGTTAGCGGTTGCTGGACATGAATTGTTTGCAGCGCGCCGAAAGCGGGTTTTCGAACACCTGCTGTGGCGATCCTTGCTCTTCGACCAGGCCCTGGTGGAGGAACACCACTTCACTGGACACCTGGCGGGCGAACCCCATTTCGTGGGTCACGAGCAGCATGGTGCGGCCTTCTTCGGCCAATGCGCGGATGACATTAAGTACTTCCTGGACCATTTCCGGGTCAAGGGCGGAGGTGGGCTCGTCGAACAGGATCACCTTGGGCTGCATTGCCAGCGTGCGGGCAATCGCCGCGCGCTGTTGCTGGCCGCCGGACAGTTGCGCCGGGTAGGCGTGGCGCTTGTCGGCGATGCCGACCTTGGCCAGCAGGGCTTCGGCGACTTCGATGGCTTCGGCCTTGCTCTGGCCGAGCACGCGGCGCGGGGCTTCGATGATGTTGTCGAGCACGCTCATGTGCGGCCATAGATTAAAGTTTTGAAACACAAAACCAATCTCGGAGCGCAGGCGGTTGATCTGCTTGCCGTCGGCGGCAACCAGTTCGCCATTCTTGGCGGCCTTGAGCTTGAGTTCTTCGCCGGCGACCAGGATCTGGCCCTGGTGCGGGTTTTCCAACAGGTTGATGCAACGCAGGAACGTGGACTTGCCGGAACCGGAGGAACCGAGGATCGAGATCACATCGCCGTCGCGGGCGGTCAGCGAGATGCCTTTGAGCACCTCAAGCTGTCCGTAGCGTTTGTGCAGGTTGCGGATTTCAAGCGCGGGCGTGGCCTCAGCCATGTGCGTTCCTCATATATGTTGCGCTCCAGCTGTTGGTGGCCTTCCTGGCGAGGCGGCCAAGCTAGCATAGCGTTTCAATGGCAGCCAACAGCGCTACGAGCGGTAAACGGATGGCGTGTGGCAGGTTGTCGCATCAGCGCAGCAGACTGTCGCCCCGTCAACAACCGAACGGGTGTTTGAACGTTGATTCCCGTGGGTGTCGCGTAAAAAAAGGCGCGATGTTGCCACCTTTGGCGGGGTGTTGGAAGCGCTATCCGGCCGAACGTTCCTCATTCGCCCTTTTATTGTGCATCCCGCACTTTTTCAGTGTGTTTCTGGTGCGCTTGTTCGTTTGAAAAGTGAGTCGCAGGGTAACGCTTTGGCGAAAGGCCAGTATTCTCAAGGACTTGCGATGACTGTCCGGTCGCGCTAAAAACCGCGGGCCAGAAGACTTTGAAACATTTTGGCGCAATTATTGCGTGCAGAATCTGGAACGCCCCGTTGGATTCTTTTTACGAGAAGGAACGCCAGACGGGCCGGACGCAATCGCTTTCCTCGCAAAGGTAGTTTCAATGAGCAGTACCTCAAGCTCCAATGGCCTCGAACAGGGGCTCAAACCGCGTCATGTGACCATGCTGTCGATCGCCGGTGTGATCGGTGCAGGTCTGTTCGTCGGCTCCGGCCACGCGATCGCCGCCGCCGGCCCGGCCGTGCTGCTGGCCTACGCCGCTGCCGGTATGCTGGTTGTGCTGGTCATGCGCATGCTCGGCGAAATGGCTGTTGCCTCGCCGGATACCGGCTCCTTCTCGACTTATGCCGATCGGGCCATCGGCCATTGGGCCGGTTTCACCATCGGCTGGCTCTACTGGTGGTTCTGGGTTCTGGTGATCCCGCTGGAGGCCAACGCCGCTGCAACCATCCTGCACGCCTGGTTTCCGAGTGTGGAAATCTGGGCATTCGCACTGATCATCACCATGCTGCTGACCGTGACCAACCTGTTCAGCGTGAAAAACTACGGTGAGTTCGAATTCTGGTTCGCCCTGCTCAAAGTTGTGGCGATCATCGGTTTCATCATTCTGGGTGTGGCGGCGATTTTCGGTTTCCTGCCGAACAGTCAGGTGAGCGGCGTTTCGCACATCTTCGACACCCAAGGCTTCCTGCCAAACGGTCTCGGCGCTGTATTGGGCGCGATCCTGACCACCATGTTCTCCTTCATGGGTACCGAAATCGTGACCATCGCGGCCGCGGAATCGAAGAACCCGGGCAAGCAGATCTCCAAGGCCACCAACTCGGTGATCTGGCGGATCGGTCTGTTCTACCTCGTATCGATCTTCATCGTCGTGGCCCTGGTGCCATGGAATGATCCGGCGCTGGCCAGCCTCGGTTCCTACCAGACTGTGCTGGAGCGCATGGGCATCCCGAATGCCAAGATGATCGTCGATATCGTGGTACTGGTCGCTGTGACCAGCTGCCTGAACTCGGCGCTGTACACCTCTTCGCGCATGCTGTTCTCCCTCGGCAAGCGTGGTGATGCTCCTGCCATGGCAACCCGTACCAACAAAAGCGGCACCCCTTACTGGGCGGTGATGCTGTCCACTGGCGCGGCGTTCCTGTGCACCTTCGCCAACTATGTGGCCCCGGCTGCGGTGTTCGAGTTCCTGCTGGCCAGCTCCGGCGCCATCGCGCTGCTGGTGTACCTGGTGATCGCGATTTCGCAACTGCGCATGCGTAAACAGCGCATGGCTCGCGGCGAAAAAATCGTCTTCAGCATGTGGCTGTTCCCGGGCCTGACCTACGCGGTGATCGCCTTCATCGTGGCAGCCCTGACCATCATGCTGTTCCAGGACGCCCACCGCGTGGAAATCCTCGCGACTGGCCTGCTGAGTCTGGTCGTAGTAGCTACCGGTCTGTTGGTAGCTCGCCGTCGCAAGGCGGAAAACCGTGGCGCGGCGGTCCTGAACTGATCCGTATCGCGTAATGCAAAACGGCCGCTGTCAGTGATGACAAGCGGCCGTTTTTGTTATTGCGAGCGGTTTATTCGCTCTTCTCTTCCTGCGCTTCCACCGACTGTCCATAGGTGTCCAGCGCAATCCCGAAATCAGTGATGAACTGCGGTTCGCTCAGCCAGGCCTGGGCGGTCTCGCGGTCCATGCCATCGGCCCACATGCGGTAGTCGATCAGCATGTCGGCAGCCAGATGGGTGGCGGCCATGCCTTCGTTGTCGGCGTTTTCCATGTCCAGCAGTTCAGGATGATCAACGATGATGAACGCCAGCTCCCGCAGCAGCGTCAGCAGCATGTCGTTGCGGCTGATGGCTTCGGCGTCGCGCATCTTGCTGAACATCGCCAGGGTGTATTCCGGGATCGGCTCGGCCAGGTGACCGAGGTCATCGTCCTGGGCCAGAGGTTTGCGGCCGACCATGCGGATTTGCTTGGCTTTGGCCTTGGCGCGTTTGGCGCGTTTCTGCTGCTTGTTCAGGGATGCCATGGGAACTCAGTTTTTCTGTTGGGTTTGTGCGGCGATTGCGTCGGACGCGGCCACATAGTCTTTCTGGAAAGCAGGGGATTCGATCCAGGCCAGGGCGCCGGCTTCGTCGGTCTCGGTGGACCACTGGCGGTACTCGATCAGTGCGGCGAGGATGAAGTCCATCGCACCTTCTTCGCCTTCCTGTTCGTACACCAGCTCCAGCAGCGGGTCTTCGAGGAACGCGGTGCACATGGCCTGCTGGCTGATCTTCTCGGCGTCGATCATTTTCTTGAACAGTTCGGTCAGGTCCACCGACTCGAAATCGATGCGGTCGTCGTTCGGGTCCAGCTCGACTGGCGTTTCCGCACGTTTGGTGCGGTTCTGCTTGGCCTTGGTCTTGGCCCGGGCGGCGCGTTTTTGCTGCTTGTTGGCGGAAGCCATGGTGTGTGTTCCGTGATGCGTTAAAGGGCTTGGCTGCGCGGCACTTGCCGCCCCGGAGTGTCGGGGGCCAGTGCGCCGGTTTGCAGCCAGGTCAGAGCGATGGGCCATAGTGTGGCTTGGTATGCGCTGCGAAAAAAGGCGAAATGTCCGACTTCTTGTTCGCCGATGTCCTGCGGTTCGATTCGCAGGTGGGTCTTTCGGGCGTTGTGGAAGTAATCGAGCAGGCGTTCGGTCGCTGGAATGGTTCCGTAAGGATCGTCGCTGATACTGATTGCCAGGGCGTTTGCGTGGACGTTGGTGAAGGGCAGATCGACCATTGCCCGACCGCTTGGGCGTTGCTCATAACGTGCGGCAGGCGTGCTCCAATCGCGCACCACGCCCGCGGGCGTGTCTTCCAGCCAGCCGAGCCGCTTGCCCGGAAAGTAGCCACAGAGCAGCGTCACCAGCGGCATCAGCAGATGCCATTTGCCGAACATCCGCCAGCGGTGTTCCGAGGCGTAATCGCGCCAGTAAGCGAACTGCGCGCCGACCGTAACCAATCGTCGGATCATCTGCCCGGAGGCTCCCAGACCTGCTGCGCAGCCACCAAAGCTGTGCCCGACCACATCGATCGGCTGACCGGGAAACTCCCGCTGCGCGCGTTTGAGCATCGCCTCGAAATCCAGCGCGCCCCAATCCGTCCACGAGGCCTGCAAATGCCTCATCGACTTCGGTCGCGACTCACCAATGCCCCGGTAGTCGTAAATGATCACGTCGAAACCGTTGGCGAACAGGTACGCCGCGAAGCGCGAGTAGTGACGGCAACGCACCGAGGTGGCCGCGTTGATGATTACCACCGAACGCTGCAGGTCGGGCAACGCGTGGCGCCAGGTGAAGCCGCCAAGACGATAGCCATCGGCGGCGGGCTCGTGAAAGGGTTCGTCCAGAACGGCGCTTGCGAGCGCGGTTCTGCCCTGAGGATCTTCCAGTGCGTGCGTCTCTTGAAAACCCATGGCTCTCGACCTTCGCGGAATAGCTGCCAACGATAGTCTCAGGCGGCTCGGTGAACAATCCGTCGTCGGTTAATCATCCGGCTGATCGGTCAGGCGCTCGTCGAGAAACCTCTGTTCCCGGTTCAGTTCCGCTCGCAATTCCTCCTCACTCGGCAGCACCAGTTTGTAGCTGCTGGCGAACAGTTGTTCATTGCCCTTGAGGATTGTGTAGCGCGCAACCGATTCATTTTGCTGTGCGCAGAGGATGATCCCCACCGTCGGCCCATCACCCTCGCTGCGTTTCAGGTCGTCGTACATGCGGATGTACATGTCCATCTGGCCCACGTCCCGGGCGCTGAGTTTGCCGCGCTTCAAATCGAGGATAACGAAGCATTTGAGCAGGTAGTTGTAGAACACCAGGTCAATGTAAAAATCATCGTCTCCAGCGCTGATGCGTTGCTGACGTCCGACAAAAGCGAAGCCCTTGCCCAATTCGAGGAGAAAACCCTGGAGCTGATCGATCAAGGCCTGTTCCAGTTCGGACTCCTGAAGTTTGCCCGGTGAGGGCAGGCCGAGAAATTCCAGAAGGACGGGGTCGCGGATGAATTCCCGAGGATTGTTTATCATCGCGGCGATGTTGGTCGCTGCCTCTGCATAGACGTCGGTCCTGTCTTGGCTCATCAACAGACGTTCGTAGTAAAGCGTGTTGATTTGGCGATCCAGGGCGCGGCTTGACCAGTTTTGTGCAGCTGCTTCGTTCATGTACCACTGCCGGGCCGGTTCGCTTTCAATCCCCAATAGCTTGCGGTAGTGGGTCCAGCTCAATTCGTGACGCAGTGCGTCACGAATTGGAAATGCTTGATAAAACAAGCGCATGTAGCGAAGGTTGGAAGAATCGAAGCCTTTTCCAAAATCCGCAGTCAGCTCCTTGGCCAACGTAGCCAGAAGCTGTTTTCCATACCCGGCCCGCCGGGCTCCCTGTTGTTCGAACTCGACAATATGCCGCCCGATCTGCCAGCAGGTCTGGACCTGAATCGTGTCGACCGTTCGCAGCACTTTTTGGCGTGCCTGACGAATCAGGTCGCCAAGGTCGCCCAGCAACGAATCGAGTTTCGGATCTTGCGCTTCAGAAGGTTCAAGTTGGCTCATCAGGTTTTCCGACGCAGGAGGAACAGAAGCAAAAGCATGCCTGTAACCCACGGCTTGGCGATGCCGGCCATGTCTGGTTCAACTGAAGGAAGGGTGAGCGGGTTTTGCGGGATCTGACCGAAGGCGGCAATGATTGGGGAATACAACGCGTAGTCCTTTTCGCACCCAAGACAACTCCCAATCAATCTAAAACCAGCCCCGCATCGCAAAATCTAAACAGGAGTAACGATTGGGTTCTGCGAGAACCCGGGAGTACTCATCATGAAACGCGTCACTTCACTCATGTTGCCCGTCGCCGCTGTGGCGATTCTGATGTTCCCGCTCATGGCGCAGGCCACGAGTGCCGAGCCTATCGAAAGCGCCGGCGTGCAAGTCCAGCAGCAACAGCAGAACGGGATCAATTATCTGTCCGGCGGGATTGGCCTGGACGAGTCTCGGGCCATTCAACAGTCCACCGGTTACAACCTGCATATGACTTTCGCCGTCGGTGCGCAAAATCTGTACACCTCGGACGTTGATCTGGTTGTCCAGAAGGCGACGGGGCAGCCTGTACTGAATCTGAGTCAGATCGGACCGCTGGTTTATGCACAGTTGCCACCAGGCAAATACACCGTGGTTGCCACGCGCAATGGCGAGGTGCGCCGGGACGTTGCCAATGTCGGCAGCGGCGCAGCCAGCAATCTGGTGTTTCATTGGGACTGGCATCAATAGCTTCGGCCAGGACGGGATTCGCCCTGAATCCCGTCCTTCACGATTACTTGCGCGCTTTCAGGTAGATACGTAACCCGAACAACGAAATCGCCAGCAGCAACAGCGTGCCAAGGCTTTGCCATATCACTTCGAACCAGTATTTGTGCGGTTGCAGGTCGCGCAGCCAAGTGTTGCGCGGGCCTCGATTGTTCGTCGTGATCGAACCTGTGATCAGGCTGTCGATGATCATGTAGAGGGACGCGCCGATGGCGAACGTGATCAACACCCCGACAAGAAGGGTCAGCCAGAATGAAGTCCGGCTCTGCCGATAAGGTGGCGGATAGGGCAGGGGGACGCGGGTGCGTTTCTGGTTCATCGACGTGATGACCCTCTTCCGTAAGGGGCGGGCAAAGAACCGCGAATGGCGGCCTGCAAGAAGCGCGTAATTCAGCCATCATCAAATCGCAGGCATAAAAAAACCCTGAATCTTGCGATTCAGGGTTTTCGGTATTTGGTGCCCAGAGACGGAATCGAACCGCCGACACGGGGATTTTCAATCCCCTGCTCTACCGACTGAGCTATCTGGGCAACGGGGCGCATTAAAAGGGTTTTTCGGATTTACGTCAACGACTTTTTTAAAATTTCTTAAATTAATTCCGTCGCTTACGATCAGACCCCCGATTTCCGCTGATTATTCCGCTGGCGGAACGTAGCCTTCGGCCTGGGCGTATTCCTCGCCGGAGAAGTACTTGTCCATTTCGCCCTGCAGATATTTGCGGTCTTCGGCGTTCATCATGTTCAGGCGTTTTTCGTTGATCAGCAGGGTCTGGTGTTTCTGCCAGTCGGCCCAGGCCTTGGCCGAGACGTGTTCGAAGATGTCCTGGCCCTTGGCGCCCGGGTACGGTGGGCGCTCCAGACCTTCGAGTTGTTCTTTGTACTTGCGGCACATTACGGTGCGGGTCATGTCGACTCTCCTGCATTCAAGACGGCGGCCGCGCGTTCGAGCAAGGTCTTGACCGGGGCGGCGAGGCCCAGGCGCGGCGGGGTGGCGAGGTTATACCAGAGCCAGTCGGCCTCGGCCACGTGACCGCCGGCTTCCTGCACCTGGACCAGCCAGGGTTCGATGGACAGCTGGAAGTGGCTGAATGTGTGGACGAGGCTCGGCAGCGCCTGCTGCTCGCCCAGTTCCAGCGAGTGCTGTGCGGCGAGGTGTTGCAGGTCGTCGAGGTCGTCGAGCTCCGGCAGGCTCCACAAACCGCCCCACAATCCGCTGGACGGGCGGCGATAAAGCAGAATCGCGCCATCCTCGTTGGCCAGTAGCGGCATCAGCGTGCGTTTCTGCGGGATGGCCTTGCGTGGCTTTGGAATCGGGTAACGGGTCTCCAGGCCAAGCAGGTGCGCTTCGCAACCCTTTTTCAGCGGGCACAGCAGGCAGCTCGGTTTGCTGCGGGTGCACAGCGTGGCGCCCAGATCCATCATCGCCTGGGTGTAGGCGTTGACCCGATCCTGCGGCGTGAAGCGCTCTGCGTTGGCCCACAGCTGTTTGGCGACCTTCGGCTCGCCCGGATAGCCTTCTTGCGCTGTAAAACGCGCCAGCACCCGTTTGACGTTGCCGTCGAGGATCGGCGCGCGCAGGCCCATGCTGATGCTGGCAATCGCGCCGGCGGTAGACAGGCCGATGCCCGGCAAGTCCGTGAGCTTCTCGACATCCCGGGGAAATTCGCCGCCGTACTGGCTGACGACGATCTTCGCGGTCTTCTGCAAATTGCGCGCGCGAGTGTAGTAACCCAGGCCCGTCCACAGGTGCAGCACTTCGTCCTCCGGGGCTTCGGCCAGGGCCTCGACCGTCGGCAGCGCGGCCATGAACCGGTCGAAGTAATTGAGCACGGTGCTGACCTGGGTCTGCTGCAACATGATCTCGGACACCCACACCCGATACGGGTTGATGTTCTGTTGCCAGGGCAAATCATGGCGGCCGTGGCGGTCGAACCATTCCAGTACCGCCGTGGAAAACTGCTCCGCTCTCATCGCTTGAACAGCCCCTTCAATGCGTTTTTCAGTTCCGGGCTGACTTTGTCGCCCAGTTTTTCGTCGATTTTTTCACTGAGCTTGTCGCCGGCCATTTTGGTCGCGACCTGGCCCAGGCGCTCGTTGTCTACGCGGCAGGCCTTGGCGCCCAGTTCCAGCGGGCCACGGCAGCGCAGCGGCCATTCGATGCCGACGAACTTCTCGCCGACCTGGCAGGCCGGGTCCGGCATGGCGCTGGTGTCGCCTTCGACGATGATGCCGACGCGATAGTCCATGCCCAGCACTTTCAGGTCGATGTCGCCGTCGCCGTTGACGGTCATGCCCGGGATGCGCACTTTCAGATCCGGGTTGTTGGCCACGCCGTTGCGGAAGGTCAGGTTGCCCTTGAGCTCCTGGAACGGCGTGTCCTTGCCGCGCGGTTCGCCGCTCAGGGATTTGCGGTTGAGGGTGGCGATGCCTTTGCACAGTTGCTGTTCAAGGTTGGCATTGAGCAGCACGCCGTTGTTGATCACGAAACTGGCGTTGCCGTTGAGGGTGTCGATCAGTGCCTGTTGGCTGTTGCCGCTGCCGGTGACGGTACTGGTGAGGTTCACCAGGCCTTTGACCGGTGGGTTCTTGCCTTGGCTTTCGAGGATTTTTTCCACCGGCACCCGGTTGATCCGGGTTTGCAGATTCAGCACTGGTGTCGTCTGGCGCACGTCCAGCGTGCCCTTGGCTTCGAAGTCGCCGTTGTACAACTCGCCGCGAAGGTTCTCCAGGGTCAGCAGGCCGCCCTGGCCGGAGGCTTTCAGTGCAGCGTTCTGGATCGGCAACTTATCGAGGGTCAACTGGCCGAAGGTCAGGTCGGCGTTCACGTCCAGTTTGCTCAGGCGCTCCACCGGGAACAGGCGCTCGGTGCTCCAGGCGCTTTTGCTCGGTTTGTCCGGCAGCGGAGTGCTGCCGGCGCCGGCCATGGCATCGGCTTCGGTGCTGGCGACTTCGGTCTGCCGCGCCTGGGTGGCGCTGGCGGCTTTTTCCGATTTCGGCGGCAGGTAGCGGTCAACGTTGAAGGTGTCAGCCTTGAGGATCGCTCGCAGCGATTGCTTGGCGAAGTCTTCGACGGCGATGCGACCGCTGAAGCTGCTGTCGTCGAGTTTCAGGTTGATGTTGTCCAGCGCCAGGCTGGTCGGTGTGGCGGCGACACGGCTGACCAGTTCGACCTTGCTCAGGTTGCCTTCGGCCATGGCCGGCAGGGTCTGGCCGATGCTGTCGACGAACTTGGCCAGATCGAACTGGGCGATGGAAATCGCACCAGTGATCTGCGGGGTCTTGTCCAGATCGTTGGCCTTCAGTTCGCCCAGTGCGCGCAACTGGTTGGCGGAGATCTTGATCCCGGTCCATTCGGCGACGTTCGCGGCCTTGTCGAGCAACATCTGCCCTTGGGCGGAGAACGTCATGGCTTTGCCTTGCAGCGGGTCGCCGGTCAGTTCGCCGGACAGCTTAAGATCTTCGAACTTGTAGCGTTGCAGGGCGCGCTCGATGCGCAGTTCGCCATTGAGCTCGGTGCGCACCCGCAGCACGGGCTGATTGGTGCTGAGGAACGCCGTGGCTTTCAGCGGAATGTTGGTCGAATCGTGCACCGCACCGGTGCTCAGCTGGATGCTTTCGGCGCTGAACTGTTTGCCGGTCTGCTCATCGTTGTATTCAACCCGGGCGTTGTTGACCGTCAGGCTGTCGATGTCGAGGCGGATCGGCTGCGGCGGCTTTTCCGGCTGGGCAGGCGTTTCGGCGACCGGTTCGCCGGCGGTAGCTGGCGGGGTGCTGCCCGGCGCAGGGGCGGCAGTCGGCAGCTTGCCGATGTCTTCCCAGTTGCCGTGGCCGTTCTTGTCGCGGTTCAGACGCAGGTTCAGGCCTTCGACGCGCACGTCGCTCATCTGCACTTCGCGGCGCAGCAGCGGCAGCACGCGCACCGACAGACCGAGCATCTGCAGATCGGCATACGGCTCGTCAGGCTTGATCAGGGTGGCGACGCTGGCCTCGTGCAATTCCAGGCCGAGCCACGGGAACAGGCTCCAGCCGATATCGCCATTGAGCGTCAGCTCGATGTGGGCCTTGTCGCGGGCTATCTGGCGGATCTCGTTTTTGTAGTCGTTGGGATCGAAGAAGTGGGTCAGGGCGAAGCCCGCCGCCACAATGATCAGCAACAGCCCGAGAATTACCAGACCCAGGATTTTGCCGAACGCTTTCATGGGCGAGTCCTTGTAGTTAGTCGAATTCGTAATTTAGCCGGGGAGTATAGCGCTGCCTGACCCCTTGCTGGTGCGGTGTCCTGAGGAGCCTCTTGAACCGCGGCGTGCAGCGCTTCGACAACGGTCGGCGGGAGGGTTCCCCGGTGATATGAGATCAGATGACTCGAAAAAGGTGATATCAGTTTGGTTTTTCTGTCACGTGCAGATGGTAACCTTCGCCCGTTCGTCCGTCCCTCTGCGACTTTTGGTCGCGCTTCAAGGAGCTCCACCCACTAACACGGTCATGCCTGCGTGCATAAAGGCCGGGGGTGAGCAGTGGCTGACGAACACATACTAATAATTGGGGGATACACAATGAGCACAAGCATCACGGCGGACGGCCTCAGCGCCGCCCAGCCTGCATTCCTGTCCAAGGAACGCATCATCGCCAAACCCGGTTTCAACCGCTGGCTGGTACCACCGGCCGCTCTGGCCATCCACTTGTGCATCGGCATGGCCTACGGTTTCTCGGTGTTCTGGCTGCCGCTGTCCAAGGCACTCGGCATCACCGCGCCGGTGGCTTGCGCGCCGGACATGAGCTTCATCGCACAGGTTTTCTCGTCGCAATGCGACTGGCCGATCTCCATGCTCGGCTGGATCTACACCCTGTTCTTCATCTTCCTCGGCTGCTCGGCAGCGATCTGGGGCGGCTGGCTCGAACACGCAGGGCCACGCAAGGCCGGCGTTGTATCGGCACTGTGCTGGTGCGGCGGTCTGCTGATTTCTGCGCTGGGGATCTATACCCACCAGATCTGGCTGATGTGGATCGGCTCCGGCGTGATCGGTGGTATCGGTCTGGGCCTGGGCTACATCTCGCCGGTCTCGACCCTGATCAAGTGGTTCCCGGACAAGCGTGGCATGGCCACCGGCATGGCGATCATGGGCTTCGGTGGTGGCGCGATGGTCGGTGCTCCACTGGCAACTGCTCTGATGAGCCATTTCGCTTCGCCGACTGGCGTGGGCGTATGGCAGAGCTTCGTGGCCATGGCCGCGATCTATTTCGTGTTCATGATCGGTGGTGCACTGGCTTACCGCGTGCCGCCAACCGGCTGGAAGCCTGAGGGCTGGACCGCTCCGGCGAAGAAAGCCTCGAATGCGATGATCACCCACCGTCACGTTCACGTGAATGTGGCGTGGAAAACCCCGCAATTCCGTCTGGTGTGGCTGGTGCTGTGCCTGAACGTGTCCGCCGGTATCGGCATCCTCGGCATGGCTTCGCCACTGTTGCAGGAAGTGTTCGGTGGAAAATTGATCGGTGTCGATCTGCCGTTCGGTCAGCTGGACGCCGGGCAACTGGCCTCGATCGCAGCGATTGCGGCCGGTTTCACCGGTCTGCTGAGCCTGTTCAACATCGGCGGTCGTTTCTTCTGGGCGTCGTTCTCGGACTATCTGGGCCGCAAGAACACTTACTTCGTGTTCTTTGCACTGGGTTTTGCGCTGTACGCGTTGATCCCGAACCTCGGTCACCTGGGCAACGTTGCGCTGTTCGTGGCGGCGTTTTGCATCATCCTGTCGATGTACGGCGGTGGTTTTGCAACCGTTCCGGCCTATCTGGCGGACCTGTTCGGCACGCAAATGGTCGGCGCGATCCACGGTCGTCTGCTGACCGCCTGGGCCGCCGCTGGCGTGCTGGGTCCGGTGCTGGTGAACTACCTGCGTGAGTATCAGTTGAGCATCGGTGTTGAACGCGCCGCTGCTTACGACATCACCCTGTACATCCTCGCCGGCCTGCTGGTGCTGGGTTTCCTGTGCAACCTGCTGGTGCGCCCGGTAGCGGACAAGTACTTCATGACCGACGCCGAACTGGCCGCCGAGCAGGCGCTGGGCCACGACAAGGGTGCTGACAGCAGCACTGTGCTGGAGTGGAAAGCCGCGCCGGGCAGCAAGCCGCTGGCAATCGCTGCGTGGCTGGTGGTAGGGATTCCGTTGGCGTGGGGTGTGTGGGTGACCCTGCAGAAGACGGCGGTGCTGTTCCACTAAGTAAAACGTCGTAACCCTGTGGGAGCGAGCCTGCTCGCGATAGCGGTCTGACAGTCGACAGTGATGTTGAATGTGCGGCCCTCATCGCGGGCAAGCTCGCTCCCACAGTTGTTTTGGGCTGTATGAAATGGCTTGTATGGACATGTCTATCCCCGACAGTACGGGCTTCTATCCGTCTGCCATATCACGTCTCGTGTTTCTGTTTCGGCCCCGCGCCCCTATAATGGCTGCCTTTTTCGCCCAATGATTTTGCGGAGCTGGTGATGGCCGAACGTAAGGCGTCTGTCGAGCGCGACACTCTGGAAACCCAGATCAAAGCCTCGATCAACCTTGATGGCACCGGAAAGGCCCGATTCGATATCGGTGTTCCTTTTCTTGAGCACATGCTGGATCAGATCGCCCGTCACGGGTTGATCGACCTGGATATCCAATGCAAGGGCGATCTGCATATCGACGACCACCATACCGTGGAAGACGTCGGTATCACCCTTGGCCAGGCCTTCGCGCAAGCCATCGGCGACAAGAAAGGCATCCGTCGCTACGGCCACGCCTACGTGCCGCTCGATGAAGCGCTGTCGCGCGTAGTGATCGACTTCTCCGGCCGTCCTGGCCTGCAGATGCACGTGCCGTACACCCGCGCCACCGTCGGCGGTTTCGACGTCGACCTGTTCCAGGAATTCTTCCAGGGCTTCGTCAACCACGCGCTGGTCAGCCTGCACATCGACAACCTGCGCGGCACCAACACCCACCACCAGATCGAAACTGTGTTCAAGGCTTTCGGCCGCGCACTGCGCATGGCCGTCGAACTGGACGAGCGCATGGCCGGCCAGATGCCTTCGACCAAGGGCGTGCTGTAATGCAGACGGTTGCAGTCATCGATTACGGCATGGGCAACCTGCACTCGGTGGCCAAGGCCCTCGAGCACGTCGGCGCCGGCAAGGTGTTGATCACCAGCGATGCGGACGTGATCCGCGAAGCCGACCGCGTGGTTTTCCCCGGCGTCGGCGCGATTCGCGATTGCATGGCGGAGATCCGTCGCCTCGGTTTCGACTCGCTGGTACGCGAAGTCAGCCAGGATCGCCCGTTCCTCGGCATCTGCGTTGGCATGCAAGCCTTGCTCGACACCAGCGAAGAAAACGACGGCGTGGATTGCATCGGCCTGTTCCCGGGCGCGGTGAAGTTCTTCGGCAAAGACCTGCATGAAGACGGCGAGCACCTTAAAGTCCCGCACATGGGCTGGAACGAAGTGAAGCAGTCGGTGGATCACCCGCTGTGGCACAACATTCCGGACCTGGCGCGTTTCTACTTCGTGCACAGCTACTACATCGCCGCCGGTAATCCGCGCCAAGTGGTCGGCAGCGGTCATTACGGTGTCGATTTCGCCGCAGCGCTGGCCGAAGGTTCGCGTTTCGCCGTGCAGTTTCACCCGGAGAAGAGCCATACCCATGGCCTGCAATTGCTGCAGAACTTCGCGGCGTGGGACGGTCGCTGGTAAATGGCCACCAAGAAAAAACCGCCGATCCTGACCCTCACGCCCGAGCAGGAAAGCGATGCAAATCGCAAGATCCAGCGGTTCATGGAGGATCGTTTCGAACTGGACCTGGGTTCGTTCGAGGCGGCGGAAATTCTTGAGCTGTTTACCCGCGAAATTGCTCCGCACTATTACAACAGGGCGATTTTCGATGTGCAGACCCAGCTCAAGGAGCGGTTTGAAAGCATCGAAAGCGACCTGTGGGCGCTCGAGAAAAACTGATTTCCGAGCCAAGCTGAACATTCAAATTTGAAGGTTTGCCAGATGCTGATTATTCCCGCTATCGATCTTAAAGACGGTGCCTGCGTACGTCTGCGCCAGGGCCGCATGGAAGATTCCACAGTGTTCTCCGATGACCCGGTGAGCATGGCTGCCAAGTGGGTGGAGGGCGGTTGCCGTCGTCTGCATCTGGTCGATCTGAATGGCGCTTTCGAAGGTCAGCCGGTCAACGGCGAAGTGGTGACAGCGATTGCCAAGCGCTACCCGACCCTGCCGATCCAGATCGGCGGCGGTATTCGTTCGCTGGAAACCATCGAGCACTACGTCAAGGCCGGCGTGAGCTACGTGATCATCGGCACCAAGGCTGTGAAGAATCCGGCGTTCGTCGCTGAAGCCTGCCGCGCCTTCCCGGGCAAGATCATCGTCGGTCTGGATGCCAAGGACGGTTTTGTCGCCACCGATGGCTGGGCTGAAATCAGCACTGTGCAGGTCATCGACCTGGCCAAGCAATTCGAAGCCGACGGCGTGTCCTCGATCGTTTATACCGACATCGCCAAAGACGGCATGATGCAGGGCTGCAACGTACCGTTCACTGCTGCTCTGGCTGCTGCCACGAAGATCCCGGTGATCGCTTCCGGCGGCATTCACAACCTGGGTGACATCAAGTCGCTGCTTGACGCCAAGGCGCCAGGCATCATCGGCGCCATCACCGGCCGGGCGATCTACGAAGGCACCCTCGACGTCGCCGAAGCGCAAGCTTTCTGCGATTCGTATCAAGGCTGAGGACTGACCATGGCGCTGGCCAAACGCATCATCCCTTGCCTGGACGTGGACAACGGCCGGGTCGTCAAAGGTGTGAAGTTCGAGAACATCCGTGACGCCGGCGACCCGGTGGAAATCGCCCGTCGCTACGACGAGCAGGGTGCCGACGAGATTACCTTTCTCGATATCACCGCCAGCGTCGATGGCCGTGACACCACGCTGCACACCGTCGAACGCATGGCCAGTCAGGTGTTCATTCCGCTGACCGTCGGCGGTGGCGTGCGCACCGTGCAGGACATTCGCAACCTGCTCAACGCCGGTGCGGACAAGGTGTCGATCAACACCGCTGCCGTGTTCAACCCGGAATTCGTCGGCGAAGCGGCGCAGCATTTCGGCTCGCAATGCATCGTCGTCGCCATCGACGCGAAGAAGGTCTCGGGACCTGGCGAAACCCCGCGCTGGGAGATCTTCACTCACGGCGGTCGCAAACCGACCGGCCTCGACGCGGTCGAGTGGGCGAAGAAAATGGAAGGCCTGGGTGCCGGTGAAATCCTCCTGACCAGCATGGATCAGGACGGCATGAAAAACGGCTTTGACCTCGGCGTGACGCGCGCCATCAGCGATGCGCTGGGCATTCCGGTGATCGCTTCCGGCGGCGTCGGCAACCTGCAACATCTGGCTGACGGCATTCTTGAAGGTCACGCCAGCGCAGTACTGGCAGCGAGTATTTTCCACTTCGGCGAATACACGGTTCAGGAAGCCAAGGCTTACATGGCTCACCGCGGCATCGTAATGCGTTAAACAACCATACAGGCCAGTGGACAGCATGGCGTACCCAAGGCACTCTTGGGCACGCCATGGATTTCGGTAGCCCGACATGATCAAACGCCTGCTTCTCGCTCTCGCCAGTGCCTCCGTGTTGTTGATCAACGCTGGCCACGCCGAAGAAAGTCCCGACACCGATCTGGTGCTCCTCACCGAAAACTTCCCGCCGTACAACATGGCGAAGAACGGCAAGAATTTCGCTCAAGACGAAAACATCAACGGCATCGCCACTGACATCGTGCGCGAGATGTTCAAGCGTGCCGGCATCACTTACAGCCTGACCCTGCGCTTTCCTTGGGAGCGGGTCTACAAGCTGGCACTGGAGAATCCTGGTTATGGCGCGTTCGTCATGGCGCGCCTGCCGGATCGCGAGACGCTGTTCAAGTGGGTCGGCCCCATCGGCCCGGATGACTGGGTCATGCTGGCCAAGGCCGACAGCAAGATCACCCTCGAAACCCTGAATGACGCACGCAAATACAAGATCGGTGCCTACAAGGGCGATGCGATTGCCGAGACTCTGACCAAGCAGGGCCTGAAACCGGTGGTAGTTTTGCGTGATCAGGACAACGCCAAAAAGCTTGTCAGCGGCCAGATCGACCTGTGGGCCACCGGCGATCCTGCCGGGCGTTATCTGGCACGGCAGGATGGCGTGACCGGCTTGAAAACCGTGCTTCGCTTCAACAGCGCCGAGCTGTATCTGGCGCTGAACAAGGATGTGCCGGACGAGGCCGTTGCGAAGTTGCAGGCTGCGCTCGATCAGATGCGCAAGGACGGCGTGGTCGACGAGATCATGGGACGATATTTGTAACAGTGGGCTCCTCACCCATCGGCTGCGAGACGGTATCGACATTGTTGCTTTCGCTGTCTGAACGGCTTTCGCTTGCTTGCGGCTCTTGCGCCAGTTGTGGAGTGAAAATCAACGTGCTATCGGTTTCTGGCGGATATTCGGTCAGATACAGGCTTTCGTCATCGGTGTAACCGATGCTGACCGCCACTGGCGTACCATCCGCACGTTTCAGCGTGTAAAAGCTCTGTATTTGATAGATCGCCACGGCCTTGCTTTTGGCTGCCATGGCGACGATGTCCAATGGGCGAGAATCATTCCAGCCGCTGGAAGATTTCTCGGAGTAAGTGAAGTCCTTGTACAAATGAGCCGAGAACCTGATGGGCCGGACGCCGCTCGCCCCCTTCTCCGACCACACCGTCGCAATTTCGATAGAGCTGAGGCGGCTGAAAATGTGCAGCATCTGTGCATTTTGAGCCCGGAGTGCTCGCCACTTGAAAGGTCGCGGTTGGTCACTGGTGTTGTGTCCATGTCCCACCAGCACATATTGATCCGTCCGCTCCAGACGGTAGAAAGGGGATGTACGCAACTGCTCGCCTGGAGGCAAGTGATCGGTCACGGCGAACCAGGGAATGCGAACAGTTTGAGTGAGTTTGGAGGGTTCCAGTTCTGAAGGTGCTTCATACCCCGATAGCTTTGGAGCCTCGGGGGCTGATGCTGACTGGCGAGGGATCTGCATCCGTAATGCGTAAGCGGCGGATGTAGCGGGTCTGGAATGGCTCTGGACACCGAAAAACGTCCCCGGTGCAAAGTAGATTTCACCTGCGGCAGCCTGCGGAGGATCAATATTCCAGGCGCTGAAATTCTGCCTGGCGCCACTGCCTTTATCGTTCCAGATCAGGCCGCCGATCCCTGTGGCAATGACCAGGTCTTCCCGGACACAGCGGACCGCATTGAGTAATGGCTTGTCACGACCGTTGGAACAGACAAGCCCCATGGCCACGTAGCCGGCAGGAGGGATCGGGCGCCATACCGTGCAGTCGGCGGCGGCGCCGGAGTTGGAGTCTCTCCAGACTCTTTCATAGTCTGTGGGCGGGCTGAGTGCCCTGCCTTGGGAAGCATCCTCGCTTTGCGGCTCGCCTTCGCAGACGACAGCCATGATTCTGTTTCCATTGACATTGTCGTATCCGGTCACCGCCAGATCCCCCAGAGGAAAATATCCTGGCAGCAGATCAGGGGCGGGGGTCGGGCGCCAGAAACTACCGACAGAGGAGCCCGAGCCCCGACTGTCCCATATCCTGTGAAACTCGCTGGTGAAATTGATCAGCAGATTGCCGAACTTTATCGATTCCATTTGCCCGGCCGGAAATGTGGTGCTGTCGTTGCTAGTCATAGTCAGTCCTGAAGTTTGAAAGGCGACTCGTGGAGGTCGCTGACACTTGCAAGGCTGACTATCCCGACTGGGCCAAGTCTTCTTGCGGTAACTATGTGTGACGGTTGTTTCAGGGCATTTATCGGTAGACACCGTCTTTGCCATGAGCGGCCGTGGCGCGATTGCTGCGCACACTGATCATCTGCTTGATGTCGATCCACTCGATGCCTTGAGCTTTCAACTTCGGCAGCTCCCGCTCCAGCACCGCCAGCGTCTGTGGATAAGGATGGCCGATCATCACCGCCGAACCCTGTTTGCGCGCCAGGTTGATCGCGGTCTGCAACTGGCTGTAGATCGCCGCTTCGGTGCGCTCGTCATCGAGAAACACGTCCCGCGAAACGCTTGCCAGATCGATCTTCTGTGCCTGTTGCGCAGCGACCGTTTGCGCGCTGGTGCGGCTGTCGACGAAGAACTTGTGGCGGCGCTGCAACTCACCCATCAACCATGCCATCGCCACAGGTTGTGCGGTCATGCGACTGCCCATGTGGTTGTTGATGCCTGCGGTGTACGGGACCATTTTGAATGCAGCGTTCAGCCGTTTCTCAAGTTCTTCGATGGGCAGTTCAGGATGCCAGGCAAACGGGCCGGTGGCCGGGTCCATCGGCATGTGCAGGATCACGATCTTGCCGGCGCGATGGGCTTCGCGGGCAAATTCGGTAGCGTGCGGGGTGTCGGGCATGATCGCCGTGGTGACCGGTCCGGGGAGGGCCAGCACACGACGATCCCGGGGCAGATTTTGCCCCAGGTCGTCGATGATCAGTGTCAGGTAGGCTTTTTGTGGTGTTGGTCTGGCGGGCTCTGCGTGAGCAGCCCCCACCAGACAGCACAGCAGGACAAAGACGAAACGCAAAGACATCCTCAACGGCCGGACGTGATGCTCAGGCCTTTGAGCAGGCTCAGGGCCTGGGCCAACTGGTAATCGTCATCCTGTGGCATGGCTTTCGGTTTGCCACCGGAGCCGGTCGGTTTGTCCGCGCCGCCGTTGCCGTTGCCCAAGTGACCCTGCAGGTCGGCTTCCTTGAAGTAGTCGCCGTCCGCCTCGTTGGTGATCTTGGCCTTGCGCACTTCGATGTCCGGGACGATGCCCTGGGCCTGGATCGAGCGGCCGTTCGGCGTGAAGTACAGCGCGGTGGTGATCTTCAGCGCCCGGTCGTTGTTCAGCGGCAGCACGGTCTGCACCGAGCCTTTGCCGAAACTGGTGGTGCCCATGACCACGGCGCGTTTCTGGTCTTGCAGGGCGCCGGCGACGATTTCCGAGGCCGAGGCACTGCCACCGTTGATCAGCACAACCATCGGCACTGCTTCGCTTTCGTCCTTGCCGGTGGCGGAGAAACGCAGCTCGGAATTGGCGATCCGGCCCTTGGTGTAGACGATCAGGCCTTTGGTGATGAAGTGGTCGACCACTTCCACCGCCGCCTGCAGCACGCCGCCCGGGTTGTTGCGCAGGTCGAGAATGATGCCGTTGAGCTTCTTGCCGTTGTCCTTGCGCAGTTTGGCCAGGGCCTTGGAGACTTCCTCGCCGGTCTTGACCTGGAACTGGGTGATGCGGATCAGGCCATAACCCGATTCGAGCAGTTGCGCCTTGACGCTCTTCACCTGGATCACTGCGCGGGCCAGGGTCACGTCGAACGGCGTACCGCCGTCGCGGACCAGGGTCAGGGTGATTTTCTGGCCGATCTTGCCACGCATCTTGTCCACGGCTTCGGTCATGGTCTGGCCGCGGGTCGGCGCGCCGTTGATCTTGACGATGAAGTCGCCGGCCTGGATGCCGGCCTTCGATGCTGGCGTATCGTCGATTGGCGACACGACCTTGATGAAGCCGTCTTCCGAGCCGACTTCGATGCCCAGGCCGCCGAACTCACCGCTGGTGCTTTCCTGCAGCTCGGTGAAATCTTCCGGGCCGAGGTAGGCCGAGTGCGGGTCGAGGTTGCTGAGCATGCCTTTGATGGCGTTTTCCAGCAGGGTCTTGTCGTCCACCGGTTCGACATAGGCGGCCTTGATCCGGTCCATGACCTCGGCAAAGGTGCGCAGCTCTTCCAGCGGCAACGGGGCCTTGGAAGTCGCGGCAGTGCCTGCCGGAGCGACAGCCGGAGCCGGTTGAGCGGCAAACGCCAGAGGCGCGCCGATCACCAGGGCGATCGTCAGGGCCAGCGAGGTAAGACGGGACAAATGCAGCATGTCGAACGAACTCCTAAAGTTGGTGACTCAACGCCTATCCTTGCGCGCGGCACCATTGCGCCGGATCACTCGGGTGACCCTGCTGACGAATTGCGAAATACAGCGCTGGTGTGTCCTGCCCACCACTGCTACCGACAGTGGAGATGGACTCACCGGCTTTTACCACGTCACCAGCCGACTTCAGCAGCGTCTGGTTATGACCGTAAAGGCTCAGAAAACCGTTGCCGTGGTCGAGGATCACCAGCAGCCCGGCACCGCGCAACCAGTCGGCAAACACCACGCGCCCGCCGTGTACGGCGTGCACCTGGCTGCCGGCGGAGGCGCTGATCATCACGCCATCCCACTTGGTTCGGGCATCGTCGCCACGGGTTTCACCGAAGCGTGCCAGCAGTCGACCATCAACCGGCCATGGAAGTTTTCCCCGGGTGGCAGCAAAAGGGCCGCCGAACGTCTCGCCGCTGCTGGAAACCAGCGCACCAGGTGTGGGTCTGGCTTGTTTGCGTGGGGCGTCGCTGGTGTCCGAGTCCGCATCGGCGCGGGCCTGGGCCTCACGCAAACGCTTTTTTTCGGCTTCCTGCTGGGCGATGAGCGCTTTCTGTCGCGCTTCTTCTGCCTCACGGGCCTGGCGGGCCAGGGTTTCTTCAATGGTTTTAAGGACTTTAGTCAGGTCTGCCTGATCCTGCTCGCGGGCGGCCAGTTTCTGATCGCGCGCTTTCACGTCGTCGTTGAGCTTGGCCAGCACCTGCTGGCGCTCCTTGCGGACCTTGTCGAGTGCGTCGCGCTGGGTATCCAGATCGCTTTTCTGCACCAGCAACTGGGCTTGCTGGGCCGAGATGTCTTTTTCGACATTGGCCAGCTGGCGCAGGGTTTCGTTGAAATTCTTCAGCTGTTCCAGGCGGGCCTGGCTCAGGTAGTCGTAATAGGTGAGGGTGCGGGCGAATTTCTCGGGATTCTGCTGATTGAGCAGCAGCTTGAGGTATTCCTGGCGACCGTTCTGGTAGGCCGCGCGGGCCTGGATGGCAATCAGTCGTTGCTGTTCAGTGCGCGCGCTCTGGAGTTTTTTTTTCTCCGCATCGAGCCGCTGCAGCTCGGATTCGCTCTTCTTCAGCTCTTTTTGCAGGGCGTCGACCTGTTTCTCGAGATTGCCCATCTCGGTTTCGGTGCCCTTGAGCTCTTTCTGTACGCCGGATTTTTCCTCCTGGAGCTTGCCCAGCAGCTTTTTCAGCTCGGCGATGTCCTGACGCGTGGCGTCCAACTGTTGTTGGGTTTGCGCACGCTCGTCAGCGAAGGCCGGTTGGAGCAGGCATGTCAGAGCGAGGGCGATCAGGACGCGGAGCATAGGGGCGGGCGGCACCAGGGTAAGGGACGGCCTAGTATGCCCGCCCCACGCGGCAAAAAAAACGCCTCAAAGCCAACTGCTTTGAGGCGTTCGTCATAAAAAGCCGTTTCAGGCTGATTACAGGGCGTTTTTGATATCAGACCAGAATCGAAGTGCCAGTCATTTCCACTGGTTTTTCCAGGCCCAGCAGTTTGAGCATGGTCGGCGCCACGTCCGCCAGTACGCCGCCTTCGCGAACCTTGAGGTCGCGTTTGCCGACGTAGATGAACGGCACCGGCTCGGTGGTGTGCGCAGTGTGCGCCTGGCCGGTGGCTTCGTCGGCCATTTGTTCGACGTTACCGTGGTCGGCGGTGATCAGCGCTTCGCCGCCGACCTTTTCCAGCGCTTCGACGATGCGGCCCACGCAGGTGTCCAGGCATTCCACGGCTTTCACCGCCGCCTCGAATACGCCGCTATGGCCGACCATGTCGCCGTTGGCGTAGTTGACCACGATCACGTCGTAACGCTGGTGCTCGATGGCATCGACGATGCGATCAGTGACTTCCGGCGCGCTCATTTCCGGCTGCAAGTCATAGGTGGCGACTTTCGGCGACGGGATCAGGATGCGTTCTTCGCCCGGGAACGGCTCTTCGCGACCGCCGGAGAAGAAGAAGGTCACGTGGGCGTATTTCTCGGTTTCGGCGATACGCAGTTGAGTCTTGCCGTTCTTCGCCAGGTAATCGCCGAGCACGTTTTCCAGGCTGCCCGGTGCAAAGGCTGCGGGTGCCGGGATGCTGGCGGCGTACTGGGTCAGGCCGACGTACTGCACTTTTGGCTGGCGTGCGCGCTCGAATTCCTTGAAACCGTCTTCGACAAACGCACGGCTCAGCTCACGGGCACGGTCGGCGCGGAAGTTCATGAACACCACGGCGTCGCCGTCTTCAATTTTTACCGGTTCGCCGATGCTGGTGGCTTTGACGAATTCGTCGCTCTCGCCACGGGCGTAAGCGGCTTCCAGGCCTTCCTGAGCGGTGGCGGCGTTGAATTCGCCTTTGCCATCAACGATCAGGTTGTAGGCCTGGGATACGCGATCCCAACGGTTATCGCGGTCCATGGCGTAGTAGCGGCCGATGAGGCTGGCGATGCGGCCCTTGCCGAGGGCTTGGAAGGTCGCGTCGAGCAGTTCGATCGACGAAGCAGCGCTTTTCGGTGGCGTGTCACGGCCGTCGAGGAAGGCGTGCAGGTAGATTTTTTCGGCGCCACGCTTGAAGGCCAGTTCGGCCATAGCGATCAGATGGTCCTGGTGGCTGTGAACGCCGCCGTCCGACAGCAGGCCCATGAAATGCACGGCCTTGCCGGCGGCCACGGCCTTGTCGACGGCGGCGCAGATGGTCGGGTTCTCGAAGAACTCGCCGTCGCGGATCGCTTTGGTCACGCGCGTGAAGTCCTGATACACCACGCGGCCGGCGCCGAGGTTCATATGGCCGACTTCGGAGTTGCCCATCTGGCCGTCCGGCAGGCCGACGTCCATGCCGCTGCCCGAGATCAGGCCGTTCGGCACGGTGGCCCACAGGCGATCCAGCACAGGCTTTTTGGCCGCGAAGACGGCGTTGGATTCGGGGCTGTCGCTGTGACCGAAGCCGTCGAGAATCATCAGGACCAAAGGTTTAGGCGTGGTAGTCATGGAATCCACTCGTGGCTAATAAAGAAGAGGGCGATGGAAAAGGGAGTTGGAGTTTAAAGCGAAGTTCCGACCGCGTCACCGCCGGACGGGGTTTGGCCGACCATAGTGGCTGTGTATACTGGCCGACATTTTAACGCCCTGGAACCTCCTTCGATGGTTGCTCACCTGATTGAATTTGCCACTAACCACTACATTCTTGTCGGTATCTTCGTCGTACTGCTGGCATTGCTGCTGGCGCACACAGTGCAGGGCGGCGGTAAAAGCCTGAGCACGGGCGAGCTGACCGCACTGGTCAACAAGGAAGCCGGCGTGGTCGTGGACATCCGTCCGAGCAAGGAATACGCCGCCGGTCACATCGTTGGCGCGGTGAACATTCCCCAGGACAAGCTGGCCGCCCGTATCGGCGAGCTGGAAAAACACAAGGCCAAGACCATCATTCTGGTCGACGCCCTGGGCCAGACCGCCGGCACTCATGCCCGTGAGCTGATGAAGGCCGGCTTCACCGCCGCCAAGCTGTCCGGCGGGATTTCCAGCTGGAAAGGCGACAACCTGCCGCTGGTGAAGTGATATGAGCGAAGTCATCGTCTACTCCAGCGATTACTGCCCTTACTGCTCGCGCGCCAAGTACCTGCTCGCGAACAAAGGCGTGGCCTTCGAAGAGATCAAGGTCGATGGCAAGCCGCAAGTGCGCGCCGCCATGGCCCAGAAGGCCGGACGCACGTCCGTGCCGCAGATCTGGATCGGCGACACCCACGTCGGCGGATGTGACGATTTGTACGCCCTGGAGCGCGCCGGCAAGCTCGACGCGCTGCTCAAGGCCTGACCTGCTGCACGCTCTACCGAACACCAAGAACCCTACAAGACCCGAGATCAGAAAGGATCTGAGATGACTGACCAACAGAACACTGCAGCCAGCGAAGAAGAAACCGCACCGCAATTCTCCTTGCAGCGCATCTACGTACGCGACCTGTCCTTCGAAGCCCCGAAAAGCCCGGCGATCTTCCGTCAGCAGTGGGACCCGGCGGTCGGTCTGGATCTGAACACCCGCCAGAAAGCCCTGGAAGGTGATTTCTACGAAGTCGTGCTGACCCTGTCCGTCACCGTGAAGAACGGTGAAGAAGTTGCCTTCATCGCTGAAGTGCAACAGGCCGGCATCTTCCTGATCAAGAACCTGGACGCGGCTTCGATGAGCCACACTCTGGGTGCGTTCTGCCCGAACATCCTGTTCCCGTACGCTCGCGAAACCCTGGACAGCCTGGTGACCCGTGGTTCGTTCCCGGCCCTGATGCTGGCACCGGTGAACTTCGATGCCCTGTACGCGCAAGAGCTGCAGCGCATGCAGGAAGCCGGCGAGACCCCGACCGTTCAGTAAGCGGTCGATACAACAACGAAAAAAGCGCCGTTACAGGCGCTTTTTTCTTGGGCGATCGTATGGCGTTACTTGAAGTCGTTCTGCCGCCACGCTTCATACACGGCCACTGCCACTGTGTTGGACAGGTTCAGGCTGCGGCAACCCTCGCGCATCGGCAGGCGCAGGCGTTGTTCGGCGGGCAGGGCGTCCAGCACTTCAGGCGGCAGGCCACGGCTTTCCGGGCCGAAAATGAAGGCATCGCCGGGGACGAACGCGGCATCGTGAAACGGTCGCGAACCCTTGGTGGTGAAGGCGAACAGCCGAGGGTGGCCGAGGCTTTCCAGGCAACTGGCCAGGTCGGCGTGGCGTTGCAGAGTGGCATACTCGTGATAGTCGAGACCGGCGCGACGCAGACGCTTGTCATCCATCTCGAAGCCCAGCGGTTCGATCAAATGCAGGTGGCAGCCGCTGTTGGCGCACAGCCTGATAACGTTACCGGTGTTCGGTGGAATTTCCGGTTGAAAAAGGATGACGTGAAACATGCACGGCTCCGAAGGTAAAGATGACGCGCATTCTACGCCGCAAGCCGACCCGCGTTCGAAACTATTCCTGCGGGTAATGGCGTCACTGGCGATCGTCGGTGTGATGGTCGGGATGATGATCGGCCGCTTGACCACGCCTGACCCGAGCGTCTTGCAGCAGGTCGAGGTGATCGATGGGGGGCTGGCGGTCTGGTTCAACAACGAGCCGAAGCTGCACGGCGAGATCGTCGATGGCAGCGTTGCGTTGCTGTTCGAGGCCGAAGGCAAGGTGCAGAAAGGACAGCTCAAGTTCAACGGCAAAGACGTGAACTGGCGGACGCGGTTGAGTGACGGGGGATTGTTGCTGACGCTGGTGGCGGCGCGGCCGCTGCAGGGCGACTGGGCCGGCCAGGCGGTCGATGACCGCTGGCGGCTGGAGATCCATCTCCGGGAGCAATAAAAGAGGGAATCCCCGGCCTGCCTGTACCAAGGTTCCCGAAACGGGTGGGCTCATCGCATCGCGTTCTGAGCCGGTGTAAAGAAGGAACCCCTGACCTGCCTGTATCAAGGGCCCCAAAAGGGTGGACTCGATGAGTCCGGTGTAAAGAGGGGAATCCCCGGCCTGCCTGTACCAAGGCCCCCGAAAGGGTGGGTGAATCGAATCACCTGATGGAGTTATTGCAGGGGGCGTGCCAGGTTTTCTCGTTTTGAAACAATAAAGCCCGACACAATGACGAAGGCCCCGTAATACGGGGCCTTCGTCTTTCCACAGGATGGAATTTTCAGGGGTTTTCAGTGCAAGCCTGAGCCGGTGGCCGTGCCCGATTACGGGTCACGGTGCCTTTCGGCGGTGCAGACTGGCGCTCAATCTCAGCCTTCATCACCCTCGTCGTCATCCCCGCCATCGACCTTCATGCCGAGCTCCTTGATCTTGCGGGTCAGGGTATTGCGGCCCCAGCCCAGCAGCACCGCAGCATCACGACGACGCCCGGCGGTGTGCTTCAACGCCGTCTCGATCATGATTCGCTCGAACGCCGGCACCGCGCTGTCGAGCAGGCTCGACTGGCCGCGCGCCAGAGCCTGATCGGCCCACTGGCGCAGCGCCTGTTCCCAGTTGGTCACCGGTGCGGAGTCCTGCGGCAGGCTCAACAGTTCCGGCGGCAGGTCGCTGATGTGCACCTCGCGCCCGGACGCCATCACCGTGATCCAGCGGCAGGTGTTTTCCAGCTGACGCACGTTACCCGGCCATGGCAGGTTTTTCAGGTATTCCTCGGTCTCGCTTTTCAGCAGCTTCGGTTCGACCGCCAGTTCTTGCGCGGCGCGGCTGAGGAAGTGCTTGGCCAGGGTCGGGATGTCTTCGCGGCGATCCGACAGGCGCGGGATGTGGATGCGGATCACGTTGAGGCGGTGGAACAAGTCCTCACGGAATTTCCCGGCGTGAACCAGAGTTTCCAGATTCTGGTGGGTTGCAGCGATGATCCGCACGTCGACCTTGACCGGCACGTGCCCGCCGACACGATAGAACTCGCCATCGGCCAATACCCGCAACAGTCGGGTCTGGGTGTCTGCCGGCATGTCGCCGATTTCATCGAGGAACAGCGTGCCGCCGTCGGCTTGTTCGAAGCGGCCGCGACGCAGGTTGGCCGCGCCGGTAAACGCGCCTTTCTCGTGGCCGAACAGCTCGGATTCCATCAGGTCTTTCGGAATCGCCGCCATGTTCAGCGCGATGAACGGCGAGGCCGCGCGCGGGCTGTGGCGGTGCAGGGCGTGAGCCACCAGTTCTTTACCGGTGCCGGATTCGCCGTTGATCAGCACGGTGATGTTGGAGTGGCTCAAGCGCCCGATGGCGCGAAACACTTCCTGCATCGCCGGTGCTTCGCCGATGATTTCCGGGGTGCGGGTCAGGGTCGGCGCGACTTCCAGGCCCTGTTGTTCCTGGGCGTGCTGATTGGCGCGTTTGACCAGCGACACCGCTTCGTCGACATCGAACGGTTTTGGCAGGTACTCGAAGGCGCCGCCCTGATACGAGGCGACAGCGCTGTCCAGATCGGAGTGAGCGGTCATGATGATGACCGGCAGTCGTGGGTGTTGCTCGCGGATGCGCGCCAGCAAGTCCAGGCCACTGGCGCCGGGCATGCGGATATCGGAGATGATCACATCCGGCTGCTGGCGGGCCAGGCGGCTCATCACGCCATCGGCACTGTCGAAGCTCTGGGTGGTCATGCCTTCCTGTTGCAGGGCTTTTTCCAGAACCCAACGGATAGAACGGTCGTCATCGACGATCCACACTGTTTCACTACGGCTCATGTCGATGTGGCTCCTTGTTCCAGTGGCAGAAAGATCGAAAACGTGGTGTGGCCTGGATGGCTGTCACACTCGATCAGGCCCTGGTGCTGGCTGATGATGTTCTGGGTGATGGCCAGGCCCAGCCCGGTACCGTCCGGACGGCCGCTGACCATGGGAAAGAAAATGGTTTCCTGGAGTTCCGTCGGGATCCCCGGGCCGTTGTCGATGATCTCGATCTTGGTCACCAGGCGATGGCGGATGTGGCCGATGGTGAACTGGCGCATGGCGCGGGTGCGCAGGCTGATGCGGCCCAGGCGCAGCTCGTTCTGGCTGCTGATCGCCTGCATCGCGTTGCGCACGATGTTCAGCACGGCCTGAATCATTTGCTCGCGGTCGATCAATACGTCGGGAATGCTCGGGTCGTAATCGCGCACCAGCGTGATGCAGCCCTGGCTTTCGGCCTCGACCAGTTGGCAGACACGCTCCAGCACCTCGTGGACGTTGCACAGGGCCAGCGACGGCAGTTTGTTCGAGCCGAGCATGCGGTCGACCAGATTGCGCAGGCGGTCGGCCTCTTCGATGATCACATTGGTGTAGTCGCGCAGGCTGTCTTCCGGCAGCTCCCGGGCCAGCAATTGCGCTGCGCCACGAATACCGCCCAGCGGGTTCTTGATCTCGTGGGCGAGGCCGCGCACCAGCATCTTGCTGGTTTCCTGTTTGGACAGTTGTGCCTCTTCCTTGGTGATCCGCAGCAAGCGATCACGGGGATGCACTTCCAGCAACAGCAGGGTCGCGCCGTTGCTGAGGATCGGCGTCACCGCATAGTCCACGGTGAGTGTCTGGCCGGTGAGGGCGGTGAGCATTGCTTCGCGCTTGGTGAACGGATGAGCCTGTTCCACTGCCTGGCGCAACGAATTGAGCGCCTCGGTGGACTCGGTGAACAGCTCGCTGATGAACTGGCCATGGCTGCGCTGACCGCTGATGGCCAGCAGCATCTCCGCCGCCGGGTTCATGTACTCGAGGCGCAATTCGGCATCGAGCAGGATGGTGGCGGTGGTCAGGTTGTCGAGCAACAAACGGTGGAGTGCGTCGCTTATGGTCATCAGGACCTCTTTTGGAGCAAGGCGTGCGCAAGGAACCAAGCGCCGATATCAGGAAAATGCAAAAACCAAACCAAGGCTCCGAAAAGAAGCGTTCGCCCCCTGAAACGGGCGTTTTACGCTCGTTTGCGTGGCGATCCGCCAGCCCTGTCGGGTACTTTTGAACCAAAATGGGTTGCAATGTGGGTAGGGTGCAGACTGCTGCACCAATATAGTGCGCAAAGCTGAACGGCGTTAGAAGAAACGCAGGAAGGGATTTTTCGGTTCGACGGGTTTGTCCTTCAGCGGGCATTCGGGGCGGACGCCGTAGTCGTCGGTGGAGCAAGGTTTGACCTGGCGTTTCTGTGCCAGCGAGATGCGCTGCATGTGGAACGGCTGATTGGCTGTGCGCTCGACGATACGATCCTGTGCGTCGAGGATCTCCACCGACAGGTTATGGCTGCCGCGATCGATATTGCTCAGCGGGAATACCGGGCTCAGGCCGGGCTCGCCGGTGGCCTGGCCGTCCAGCAGCAGGCGATAGCGATGACCTTTTTGCAGGCCAGGTTCGCTGGTGATGCTGACGATCAATTCGCCGGCGCTGCTGCGGATGGTGGCGTCCGGCTCGGGGATCAGCACGCGTAGCATGTCGTAGCGGAACAGCGGTTGCTCCGGTGATTTTTTAGCCGTGATGATGGGCGCCGCCCCGGTCGGGTTCGAGGCCATGCGATTGCTGGTGGCCAGCGGTACACGCTTGGCATTGCCCCGTGGTTGATCGGTGTAAACCCGGTTGCCCTGCGAATCGACATAAGTGAAGACCTCGGCAGATGCGCCGAACGCAAACAGGGCCAGACACACAGCGATCAATCTGCGAGTCATGGCTTGTGCACCCGTTGCACAGTGAGGACCACAGCCGGACTCTGTTGAATGATCGCCTCGCCATCGATCACCTGAACCGCCAGCCGATGCTCGCCCCGGTCAACGTTCACCAGTTGCAGGATCGGCACGTTGCTCGGCTGGCCATAAGGCGCGTTGTCCAGTAGCAGGCGCAATTGATGTGGTGGTTGCAGGCGCGGCTCGATCTGCACGCTGACAGTGAACGTGCCGTTGTTGGCGCGCAGAGCCTCTTCAGTGGGCAGGCCGGTCAGTTCCAGCACCTCATAGGCATTGCGCGCAGGTGCACGGCTGGCCGTGTCTGATGACGGCGCACTCGGTGCCTGAGGCTGGACGCTATTGAGCGGCGGCAACTCCACCGGCTGCGCCTGCACCCCGTCTGGCGAGTGATCGCTGTACACCGTGTTGCCGTTTGCGTCGTTGTATTTGTAGATCTGCGCAGCGGCGGGCAGGGCGATCAGCAGCAGGATGTAGAGAAAGGTGCGACCCATGAAATCGACCGGAAAAGAAAACGATGGGTTGCAGCATAGGCCAGGGACGGCTTTTAGCCCAACCGGGACAACATCCGTTCATACAAACGCCCCGGATTTACTGTGAGGTGCTCGGCGTAACCACATTTTTACGGGCGGCGGACAGGGAACCGGCCTTGTAGTGCTCGATGAAGAGCAGCACACCATTGGCGTCGACTTCGCGCAACTCGCCTTCCTTCTTGTCTTCAGCGAAGTGGACGCTCCGGCTGTGGCCATTGTCCGTCTTGGTCACCCAGAGGCCTTCGCGTTTGCCATCGCGATATTCGCCGCGCTCGGTAGTACCACGGAGAGTCAATTCACTGGGGCCGTTGAGTTGGCCGTGGGCATAGGTCTGGAATCCTGTGGCGACCCATTCCAATTCGTCGTAGTTGTGAAGCTGCCAGCGGCCCTCGCGCAAGTCATTGTGGTAGTCACCCTCCAGAATTTGACCATCCTGGTACAGACTCCACTGTCCCTCTCGTTTGCCCTCTACGAAATTGCCGGACTCCGAGTATTTTTCGTCTTTGGAGGACGACCACGGACCGATTCGCACACCTTGCTTGAAAGCCCCTTGGGCCGAGATCGATACGGAATCATAAGACACTGACTGGCCGTCTTCGCCGCCAGTGAATCTGGTCGGTTCGGTTTCCCAGGCAATGCGCCTGACCCGGTAGTTGTAGAGCGTGCGGTTACCCTCGACGAGGGTCTTGTCTAGCCAGCGCCAGAAGGTAACGGTGAGAAACCGGCCGTCTTTTTCCTGGTAGGTCTTCTTGAAAAAGTACGGCTCGTCATCTGGCGTCGGGTTGTTCAGTGGGTCGTAGTACTGGCCGTAATAGCTCACCAGTTTCCCTTGGCTGAGATCGAGCTGGTCGAATTCCGGTATACCGGACTCTTCAAGGAGGAGGCTGTAGTTGAGCGGGGTGATCTGGCTCAGCGCTTTCTTGATGGTCAGGGCGTCGAGGTGCTTGTGGCCTTCAGTGATACGGTCCAGCGCTGGCTGCAGTCGCGTGACGCGGCTATAGAGTTGATCGTTGGCGTTGTACTTGTAGGCGTAGATCCTGTAGCCGTCGCTTTGCCGAAAAAGCACGAAGCGAGTGGGATCCTCACTGTCGAGCGACATGAGAAAAACCGACTCGATACTCGCCTGGCCGAAGTCATCAAGCAATTGCGGACGTTCGCCCGGTGTCTTGCAACGGCAGTAATAGTCTTTGACACCGCTGGCTTCCTTGATGAACGCCAGGGTCATCGAGCTCTCCTGCAAGCCCTGAATCAGCGGGTGAGCCAGCGGCTTGTTTTCATAGAACTCGGCAGCGCCGGCTGTCGAGCAGGCGAGACCGGCCATCAGGGCGATAACCCGTAACCACTTCATGCGAATCCCTTCGTCAAGGCGCCGGTCATGGCGCGAAAGCGGCGGATTATCCATGGATGAGCGGGCACAAAAAAGGCCTCCCGAAGGAGGCCTCTCTTTTGTCACGCCGCGTAGCGCAGCGCTACCGGATCAGCAGCTGTAGTACAGCTCATATTCCAGTGGGTGTACGAAGGTGCGAACCTTGATTTCTTCTTCGGATTTCAGCGCGATGTAGGCATCGATGAAGTCGTCGGAGAACACGCCGCCCTTGGTCAGGAACGCGCGGCCCTTGTCCAGCTCTTCCAGGGCTTCTTTCAGGCTGCCGCAAACTTGCGGGATCTCTTTCGCCTCTTCAGGCGGCAGGTCGTACAGGTTTTTGTCGGCAGCATCGCCTGGGTGGATCTTGTTCTGGATACCGTCCAGACCGGCCATCAGCAGTGCTGCGAAAGCCAGGTACGGGTTGGCAGCCGGATCCGGGAAACGTGCTTCGATACGACGGCCGCGTGGGCTGTTGACGTAAGGAATACGGATCGAGGCGGAACGGTTGCGAGCCGAGTAGGCCAGCATCACCGGAGCTTCGAAACCTGGCACCAGACGCTTGTAGGAGTTGGTGGCCGGGTTGGTGAAGCCGTTCAGGGCCTTACCGTGCTTGATGATGCCGCCGATGAAGTACAGGGCGGTTTCGGACAGGCCGGCATAGCCTTCGCCAGCGAAGGTGTTCTTGCCATCTTTGGCGATGGACATGTGAACGTGCATACCCGAACCGTTATCGCCGTACAGAGGCTTCGGCATGAAGGTCGCGGTGCGGCCATAGGCATCGGCCACGTTGTGTACAACGTATTTCAGAGTCTGAACTTCGTCAGCTTTCTTCACCAGGGTGTTGAACTTGACACCAATTTCGTTTTGACCGGCAGTCGCCACTTCGTGGTGGTGAACTTCAACGGTCTGACCCATCTCTTCCAGTGCGTTGCACATGGCGGTACGGATTTCGTGGTCGTGGTCGAACGGCGGAACCGGGAAGTAGCCGCCTTTCACGCCTGGACGGTGGCCCTTGTTGCCGCCTTCCACGTCCTGGTCGGACATCCACGAGCCTTGCTCAGAGTAGATCTTGAACATCGAGCCGGAGATGTCGGACTTGAACTTCACTTCGTCGAAGATGAAGAACTCAGGCTCTGGGCCGGCGAATACGGTGTCACCGATACCGGTGGTCTTCAGGTATTCCTCGGCGCGGTGGGCGATGGCGCGCGGGTCGCGATCGTAACCCTGCATGGTCGAAGGTTCGATGATGTCGCAGACCAGGATCAGGGTCGGCTCTTCGGTGAACGGGTCCAGAACGGCGGTTTCGTCGTCCGGCAGCAGGATCATGTCGGAAGCTTCGATGCCTTTCCAGCCAGCGATGGAGGAACCGTCGAACATCTTGCCAACTTCGAAGAAGTCGTCTTCCAGCGCATCGCGAGCCGGCATGGTCACGTGGTGCTGAGTGCCTTTGGTGTCCGTGAAGCGCAGATCAATCCACTTGACGTCATGATCTTTGATGAGTTGAACCGACTTCGACATAGTGTCCTCCGGGTGGCTTAGGGCTGGTAGTGGATGCCCTTAAATGTTGGTGATGCCGGCGCGAATACTCTGCCAAGGCAACCTGCCTCACAAGGGAGCAAATTGCATGCCAGTGCCCCAGCATGGGTTTTTTGCCCCAAATTCACGCTTATTAAGGTGCGAAACGCATAAAGGCTGAAAATCTCGCCCTTTAATGTAGCGCCACAAGCCGAAAATGACCCGTTTTGGTGCATGCAAAACCTTCTGCACATTAACTGGTTAAACCTTGAGCAATTTCCGCTATAATCCGCGCCCCCCTTTTTCGGCTGGCCCAGCGCGCGCTGTTTTCATGAAACTAATCGTAAAAGTCTTCCCCGAGATCACCATCAAAAGCCGACCTGTCCGGACGAAATTCATCCGCCAGCTGGCCAAGAACATCCGCACCGTGCTCCGCGACCTGGACCCGGCCGTGGTGGTGAACGGCGTGTGGGACAATCTCGAGCTGGAAACCCGCGTAACCGACCCCAAGGCCCTGAAAGAGATGGGCGAGCGCCTGACCTGCATGCCGGGCATCGCGCACTTTCTGCAGATCGACGAGTACCCGCTGGGCGACTTCGACGACATCACCGAGAAGTGCAAGCAGCACTATGGCGATGCACTGGCCGGGAAGATTTTCTCGGTGCGCTGCAAACGTGCGGGCAAGCATGCATTCAGCTCGATGGACATCGAAAAATACGTCGGCAGCAAGCTGCGCCGTGAGTGCGGTGCCGCCGGAATCGACCTGAAAGCGCCGGAAATCGAAGTCCGCATCGAAGTTCGCGACAAACGGTTGTTTGTTATCCACAGCCAGCACAATGGCATCGGCGGCTACCCGCTTGGTGCGCTGGAACAGACGCTCGTATTGATGTCCGGCGGCTTTGACTCGACGGTTGCCGCCTACCAGATCATGCGTCGTGGCCTGATGGCGCACTTCTGCTTCTTTAATCTGGGCGGTCGTGCCCACGAATTGGGCGTGATGGAAGTCGCGCATTTCATCTGGAAGAAGTACGGCAGCTCGCAACGCGTGCTATTTGTCAGTGTCCCGTTCGAAGAAGTGTTGGGCGAAATTCTCGGCAAAGTCGATAACAGTCATATGGGCGTCGTATTGAAGCGTATGATGTTGCGCGCGTCCTCGGCCATCGCCGAGCGTCTGCACATCGATGCGCTGGTCACCGGTGAGGCGATCTCCCAGGTGTCGAGCCAGACGCTGCCGAACCTGTCGGTGATCGACTGCGTGACCGACAAACTGGTCCTGCGCCCGCTGATCGTCGCCCACAAGCAGGACATCATCGACACGGCCAACGAGATCGGCACCGCCGATTTCGCCCGGCACATGCCGGAATACTGCGGGGTCATTTCGGTCAATCCGAAAACCGCCGCCAAGCGTGGTCGCGTTGAGCACGAAGAGCAGGAATTCGACATGGCGGTGCTTGAGCGTGCGCTCGCAAACGCCAGACTGGTGCCGATCGATCGGGTGATCGACGAATTGGGCCAGGATTTGCAAATCGAAGAAGTCAGCGAAGCACTGGCCGGCCAGATCGTCATCGACATCCGTCACCCGGATGCCGCCGAGGATGAGCCGCTGGAGCTCGAGGGCATAGAAGTACAGACGATGCCGTTCTATGCAGTGAACGCACGTTTCAAGGAACTGGACCCTACTCGCCAGTACCTGCTGTATTGCGACAAAGGCGTGATGAGTCGCCTGCATGCTCACCATTTGCTCAGTGAGGGGCATGCCAATGTGCGCGTTTATCGACCGAGCTAAGTGCCCGGGGCTGTTTGCCTGTGGCCTGCGTCACCGGCCCCCCGACACCGCCGTCAAGCTGTAACGGCCATGCCGGACACTACTGCTAATCGCTGCCAAGACTTGTCAGCAAACCGAATCCTCTGATCGAGATACACAAGTGATCGAAAATCTACGCAACATCGCCATCATTGCCCACGTTGACCATGGTAAGACCACCCTGGTAGACAAACTCCTGCGTCAATCCGGCACCCTGGAGCGCAACGAGCTCAACGACGAGCGCGTGATGGACTCCAACGACCAGGAAAAAGAGCGCGGCATTACCATTCTGGCGAAAAACACCGCCATTAACTGGAACGGCTACCACATCAACATCGTGGACACCCCGGGCCACGCCGACTTCGGCGGCGAAGTTGAGCGCGTAATGTCCATGGTTGACTCCGTGCTGCTGCTGGTCGACGCTCAAGACGGCCCTATGCCGCAAACCCGTTTCGTGACCAAGAAGGCTTTCGAAGCCGGCCTGCGTCCAATCGTGGTCATCAACAAGGTTGACCGTCCGGGCGCGCGTCCTGACTGGGTTCTGGACCAGATCTTCGATCTGTTCGACAACCTGGGCGCTACCGAAGAACAACTGGACTTCCAGGTTGTTTACGCTTCGGCCCTGAACGGCATCGCCGGTCTGGACCACACCGCCATGGCGGAAGACATGACCCCGCTGTACCAAGCGGTTGTCGACCACGTTCCAGCTCCGGCTGTTGACCGTGACGGTCCGTTCCAGATGCAGATCTCCGCTCTGGACTACAACAGCTTCCTGGGTGTTATCGGTGTTGGCCGTATCGCTCGTGGTCGCGTCAAGCCGAACACTCCGGTTGTGGCTATCGACGCCAACGGCAAGCGCCGCAACGGCCGTATCCTGAAGCTGATGGGTCACCACGGTCTGCACCGCGTCGACGTTGAAGAAGCAGCGGCCGGCGACATCGTCTGCATCAGCGGTTTCGACGAGCTGTTCATCTCCGACACCCTGTGCGACATCAACAACGTCGAGGCGATGAAGCCTCTGACCGTTGACGAGCCAACCGTTTCCATGACCTTCCAGGTAAACGACTCGCCATTCTGCGGTAAAGAAGGCAAGTTCGTGACCTCCCGTAACATCAAGGATCGTCTGGACAAAGAGCTGCTGTACAACGTTGCACTGCGCGTTGAAGAAGGCGACTCGGCTGACAAGTTCAAGGTATCCGGCCGTGGTGAGCTGCACCTGTCGGTACTGATCGAAACCATGCGTCGCGAAGGCTTCGAGCTGGCCCTGGGCCGTCCTGAAGTGATCATCCGTGAAGTTGACGGCGTGAAGCAGGAACCGTTCGAAAACGTAACCATCGACATCCCTGAAGAATCCCAGGGCAAGGTCATGGAAGAGATGGGTCTGCGTAAAGGCGACCTGAGCAACATGGTGCCGGATGGCAAGGGCCGTGTTCGTCTGGAATACAACATCCCTGCTCGCGGTCTGATCGGTTTCCGTAACCAGTTCCTGACCCTGACCAACGGTGCTGGCATCCTGACCTCGATCTTCGACCGTTACGCTCCAGTGAAGTCGGGCCACATGTCCGGCCGTCAGAACGGCGTTCTGGTTTCGGTTGAAACCGGCAAGGCGCTGACCTACTCCCTGGAAACCCTGCAGGCTCGTGGCAAGCTGTTCGTAGAACACGGCCAGGAGATCTACAACGGTCAGATCGTTGGTCAGAACTCCCGCGACAACGACCTGGGTGTGAACCCAACCAAAGGCAAGAAGCTCGACAACATGCGTGCTTCGGGTAAAGACGAAACCATCGCTCTGGTCCCACCTGTTCGCTTCACTCTGGAACAGGCTCTGGAATACATCCAGGAAGACGAGCTGTGCGAAGTTACTCCTAAGTCCATCCGTCTTCGCAAGAAGATCCTGGACGAAAGCGAGCGTACCCGCGCTGCCAAGAAAGCCAAGGCGTAATTTAGCCCAGGCTTAAAAAAACGCCCCCGGTCGAGAGACCGGGGGCGTTTTTGTTTGTCTGGGCTTTTTTGATATCTCGTTCCCACGCAAAGCGTGGGAACGATCAAGAGCCGATCAGAACTTCTCGATCGACCGCGAATTCTGCACCCGCTCCACTTCCTTCGGCTTGTACGCGCAATATCCCGGGCGCGGGCCGATCTTCGGGTGGTTGCGGCAGGTGTCCGGGCGCTTGTCATAAATGGTGCACAGCCGGCTCTTACGATCCAGGTAGTAGCAATCGTTGTTGCTCATGCGCTGCAGGGTGAAGATCCCTGACTTCTGGTTGAAGCGTTCCACCAGGCCTTCCTTTTGCAGGCGCTTGGCGATGTTCTTCGGCGGGTCGCCCAGTTCGAATTCGTCGACCACACCGATTCGCACCAGATCCTTGATCTTGACCTCGACCGGCAGCGTGCAGCAGCTGGAAACGCACGAGCCGCACATCGGGGCCGAATATTTGGCCCAGGTATCGAGACGGTCGATCTCGGCTGCGGCGATCAGGTTGGGCTTCATCATCGGGGTTTACCAGGCGTGTGCATCAGGGCGCGCGATCATACCGGGACTGGTGGATTTTTGAACAACCTTTCGCCAGATTTTTTCTTTCTGTCATCACTGGGGTAGACAATTCGGCACGGCCCCTGCATTCATTCAGGCATTCGCCAGGGTATTGCCGGACGAACGCTCACTCTCAGGAAAAACTGCCGAACCAGAGCCCCCACCGTCGGTCAGACCGTCTAGGCTCTGACAATTCCCCGCTCGCTCGAGGTCCTATCGATGACTCAAGAACCACTAGTTCGCGAAGCAGAGGTGGCCGCATTCCGCGACGCCGTCCTGACCAAACTCACCTACGCGGTGGGCAAAGACCCGGATCACGCCTTCGACCATGACTGGTTCGAAGCCATTGCGCTGGCGGCGCGCGATCACATGGTCGAGCACTGGATGGACCACACCCGGCAGATCTACCGCAAAGGTCAGAAGCGGGTGTATTACCTCTCGCTGGAATTTCTTATCGGCCGTTTGCTCTACGACAGCCTGAGCAACCTCGGCCTGCTCGACGTTGCCCGTGAGGCGCTGACCGAACTGGGCGTGGACCTGGAGCGCATCCGCCTGCTGGAACCTGACGCGGCACTGGGTAACGGTGGCCTCGGACGGCTGGCGGCGTGCTTCATGGAAAGCATGTCGACCCTCGGCATCGCCGGTCACGGTTATGGCATTCGCTATGAGCACGGGCTGTTCCGCCAGGCCATCGTCGACGGCTGGCAGCAGGAGCAGACCGAGCACTGGCTGGATTTCGGCAACCCGTGGGAGTTCGAGCGGCCGGAGGTCGTCTACACCATCGGCTTCGGCGGCAGCGTCGAGACCGTCACCGATGTCAGCGGCAAGAGCAAACAGGTCTGGCACCCGGCGGAAACCGTTCGGGCAATTGCCTATGACACTCCGGTGGTCGGCTGGCGCGGGGCAAGCGTCAATACCTTGCGTCTGTGGCGCGCCCGGGCGATGGAGGACTTGCACCTGGAGCGCTTCAACGCCGGTGACCACCTGGGTGCTGTGGCCGAAGTGGCTCGGGCCGAAAGTATTTCCCGCGTGCTCTACCCGGCGGACAGCACCGAGGCCGGTCAGGAACTGCGCCTGCGTCAGGAATACTTCTTCGTCGCCGCCTCGCTTCAGGATCTGCTGCGTCGTCATCGCAACATGCACACCTCGGTGCTGACTCTGGGCGATCACGCGGCGATCCAGCTCAACGACACGCACCCCTCGATTGCCGTCGCCGAACTGATGCGCCAACTGGTGGACGTCTACGACGTGGCGTGGGACGCGGCGTGGCAAGTCACCGTCGACACGCTGTCGTACACCAACCACACGCTGTTGCCTGAAGCACTGGAAACCTGGCCGGTGGGGTTGATGGAACGGATGCTGCCGCGGCACATGCAGATCATTTACCTGATCAACGCCCAGCACATCGATTCGCTGCGGGCCAAGGGCATTCACGATTTCGACGTGCTGCGCGCGGTGTCGCTGATCGAAGAGGACAACTGTCGCCGGGTACGCATGGGCAATCTTGCGTTCCTCGGCTCCCACAGCGTCAACGGCGTGTCCGGGCTGCACACGCAGTTGATGCGCAAGACCGTGTTCGCCGAACTGCACAAGCTCTATCCGGAGCGGATCAACAACAAGACCAACGGCATCACCTTCCGCCGCTGGCTGTTTCAGGCCAACGCCGAACTGACCTCGATGCTGGTGGATGCCCTCGGCCCGGATGTGCTGGACAACCCCGAAGAGCGTCTGCTGGACCTTGAGCCGTTCGCCGAGAAAGCAGCGTTCCGCAAGGCCTTCGCCGAACAGCGACTGCACAGCAAGAAAGCATTGGCTTACCTGATTCACGAACGACTGGGGATCGCGGTCAACCCGGCGGCGATGTTCGATGTGCAGGTCAAAAGGATTCACGAATACAAACGTCAGTTGCTCAACCTGATGCACACCGTGGCGTTGTATCAGGCGATTCGGGCCGAGCCTGAAATCGATTGGGTGCCGAGGGTCAAGATCTTCGCCGGCAAAGCGGCGGCCAGTTATCACCAGGCCAAGCTGATCATCAAACTGACCAATGATGTCGCCCGGGTGGTGAACAACGACCCGACCGTGCGCGGTCTGCTCAAGGTGGTGTTCCTGCCCAACTACAACGTCAGCCTGGCCGAGAGCATCATCCCGGCGGCGGATTTGTCGGAGCAGATTTCCACTGCCGGTTTCGAAGCCTCGGGCACCAGCAACATGAAGTTCGGCCTCAACGGCGCGTTGACCATCGGTACCCTTGACGGTGCCAACGTGGAAATGTGCGAGCGCATCGGCGCCGAGCACATGTTCATCTTCGGCCTGAGTGCCCAGCAGGTCGAAGCGCGCAAGCAGAACCACGAGTTCAGCGCCGTGCCGGACATTGCGGCGTCCCATCGCCTCAATGACGTGTTGCAGGCGATCCGCAGCGGCGTTTTCTCGCCGGACGACACCTCGCGCTATACCGGGTTGATCGATTCGCTGGTGGACTACGACCGCTTCCTGGTCTGCGCCGACTTCGATTCTTACTGGGAAGCGCAGATGCGTGTCGACGCGCTCTGGCACGATTCCAACAACTGGTGGCGTTCGGCGGTGCTGAACACCGCGCGGATGGGCTGGTTCTCGTCGGACCGCACGATTCGTGAGTACGCCACGGATATCTGGAAGGCACTGGAGTAACTTTTAGCGACAAATGTGCGCCCGGCCCCACGCTTGTTGGGCCGGGCCGATATACTGAGCCCTGGTTTCGCCCCGTTCCGGGGCTGCTCAGGGATATCGACCATGCAATGGATGTTCATGTTGATCGGGCTGCTGCTCGGTTGGCTGCTCGACGAATCGTTCAGTTCTGCGCTATTGGGCGCGTTGCTGGGCCTGGCGATCGGGCAGACGATCCGCATCATGCGGCTCGGCTCGCAGGTGGCGGAGCAACAGCAGCAACTTGAACAGGCGAAGGTGGCGTTGCAAGGCGTCGCGCAGCGTCTGTATCTGCTGGAGGGATCGCCTTCTCACGCAGTGCCGGCACCAAGTGTAGAGCCGGTCCCCGAGCCGTTGGTCGAGCCCGCCGAGGTCGCCGAAGAAGCTGCGACCCCTGAACTGGTCTGGGAGTTGCCGCCCGAACTCGAACCTCTCTCCGCCGTCGCCAGTGAAGCCAGTCAGCCGCTACCGGCCGATGTCTGGCGTCTCGACGCCGTAACCCCGGACACTCCCGAACCGCAGCAACCTGCCGAACCCCGTGGCCCGAACCTCATCGAGCGCGGCATCAGTGCTGCGCGCAACTGGTTGTTCGGGGGCAACACCGTGCTGCGGGTGGGCGTGGTGCTGTTGTTCTTTGGTCTGGCCTTCCTGCTGCGTTACGCCACCGAAGGCATGGTGGTGCCGATCGAAATGCGTTATGCCGGAGTCGCGGCAGCAGCACTGGGGTTGCTGGCGCTGGGCTGGTGGTTGCGCCATCGCAACAGCAGTTACGCCTTGATGCTGCAAGGCACCGGGATCGCAGTGTTGTACCTGACGGTATTTGCGGCGATGCGTCTGCACCCGCTGCTCGATCCGTCCGCTGCGCTGGGATTGCTGGTGGCGGTGACGGTGTTCTCGGCCATTCTGGCTATTACTCAGGATTCTCTCGCTCTGGCTTGCGTTGCCGCGTTGGGCGGTTTCGCCGCGCCGATCCTGACCTCCACCGGCGCTGGCAACCATGTCACGCTGTTCAGTTATTTCGCGTTGCTTAACGCAGGCATCCTGGCCATTGCGTGGTTCAAGGCCTGGCGTCTGCTCAACCTGATCGGCTTCGCCGGCACCTTCGGCATCGGATTCGCCTGGGGTGTGCGTTCGTATACGCCGGAACTGCTGTGGAGTACCGAGCCGTTCCTGATTCTGTTCTTCCTGATGTACCTGGCCATCGGCCTGCTGTTCGCCCGACGCAAGTTGCTGGACATGCCGGACGCCCCGGCGGATGGCGATCGCGAGGCGCTGCTGAATTGGTCGGCGCGCAAGGGTGACTACGTCGACGGCACCATGTTGTTCGGTCCGCCGCTGGTGGGTTTCGGTCTGCAATTTGCGTTGGTGCAGCATCTGGAATTCGCCGCTGCGTTCAGCGCATTGGCGCTTGGCATGATTTACATGACGCTCGCTCGGGTGCTGATGGGCGGCCGCGCGTTGTTGCTGGGCGAAACCTGTCTGGCGCTCGGCGTGATTTTCGCCAGTCTGGCGATTCCATTGGGGCTGGATGCGCGCTGGACATCTGCTGCCTGGGCGGTGGAGGGCGCAGGGATTTTCTGGCTTGGCCTGCGTCAGCACCGGCCGTTCGCCCGGGCTTTTGCGTTGCTGCTGCAACTGGGCTCGGCGCTGGCGTTTCTCAGCCAGTTGCGTGTCGGCGAAAGCAGCCTGCTCGACGGTGCGCCGCTGGGCGCGTTGATGCTGGGCATTGCGTTGCTGTTCAGTTTCTATCAATTGCGCAAGGCGTTGCCGGAGCAGGTTTCACCGTGGGAGCGTCAGGGCTTGCCGGTATTGGCGAGTCTTGGTCTGACTTTTCTCTATCTGCTGGCACCGTTGTTTTTCTTCGTCCAGGCCACGGCCATCAGTTGGGCATTGGCGGGTCTGGTGACCTTGTTCGTTGGCTTGCGCCTGCAATCGCGCACGTTCCTGTTCTGCGCATTTGCCGTACAACTGCTGGGCGGGGCGTTGTTCCTGTTGCGCCTGCAAGGAGCAGGCGAGGATTCGGCGGCCGTGTTCAGCGCCGGTTGGAGCGGTTTGCTCAGCGCCTCGCTGATTGGTCTGGCGTTGATCGCCGGCATGCTGTTGGCGGCGCGCGACGAGATGGTGCGCAACGATGTGCGGCTGTTGCGCGGTTTGTCGGTAGTGCTGTTGGCGGGGTTGGTGTTGATCAACCTGGCGGTGTTGTTCGTCCTGCCGTGGCAAACCGCGAGCGCCGTGTGGGCGGCGAGTGGGTTGCTGATCATCTGGCTCAGTCTGTATCTCAAGCAGCGCGTGAGTTTTGTCTTCGGTCTGTTGTTGCAATTGATCGGCGGCGCGGCGTTTTTGCTGGCCGGTCCGGAGTTGCTCGGGCCGCTGTCCAGCGAAGGTCTGCGACCACTGGCCCATGGCGGATTCTGGACGCCGCTGGTGCTGGGGCTGGCGGCGATGATCGGGGCGTGGCGCCTGCAACTGGGCAATCACGCTTCGGCGTTCGATGTGCTGAGTTTGCAGCGGTTGTCCGAAGTGTTGCTGGTGTGGGGCGCCGGTTGGTGGGCGCTGGCGTGGGTCAGTGAAGTGCTGCGTTTTGCGCCACTGAATCTGCAGGCAACGCTGTTGCTGGTGGTTGCCGCGCTGAGCGTCGCGTTGTGGACGGTGTTGGCATTGCGCCTGAAATGGCCGTCGCTCGGTCTACTCTGCACCTTGCTGATTCCGGCGGCCGGGCTGGTGTTGCTCGCCGCGTGGCACTCGCGTTATCACCCGGCGGCCAATTTCGGCTGGCTGGCGTGGGCGGCAGTGTTCGCGGTGCATTTCTTCAGCCTGCGGCGTCTGGCGCCGATGTTGCCGGCGCGAGCCTTGAACACGGCCCATGTGCTCGGCTGCTGGCTGCTGATCGGCGTGCTGGCGCTGGAGCTGCGCTACGGCCTGCTGCTGTTGTCCGAGCAGTACAACGCCTGGCGCTGGCTGGGCTGGGCGATTCTGCCGAGTGTGTATCTGTTGCTGATGGCCGCACCGCGTCAATGGCCGTGGCCGGTGGCGGCGTTCCCTCGCGAGTACCGCTTGTTCGCGGCAGCGCCGCTGGCGGTGCTGATGCTCGTCTGGTTCTGGCTGGCGAACGGGGTGAGCGACGGCAACGCCGAACCGCTGCCTTACGTTCCGCTGATCAACCCGTTGGAGCTGGGTCTGTTGATCGCGTTGTTCAGTGTCTATGTCTGGTCGCGCAGTGCGGTAGCCGAGCTGTCGATCCGCAAGGATTACGCCGCTCACGCTTCGCAACTGATCGCCGGTGTTTCTCTGTTCGCCTTCTGCACTGCGTTGGTGACCCGCGCCGCACACCATTGGGCGGGGATCCCGTTCGAGCTCGACCTGTTGCTCGAATCAATGCTGGTGCAGGCCGGGCTGTCCATCGTCTGGACGCTGATGGCGCTCGGATTGATGATCGGCGGGCACCTGCGCCATCGCCGCGAAGTGTGGCTGATCGGTGCGGCGCTGATTGCGCTGGTGGTGGCGAAACTGATTTTTGTCGAACTGAGCAACCGTGGCGGGCTGGCGCGGATCGTCTCGTTTATCGGCGTCGGTGTGTTGCTGCTGGTGGTGGGTTACTTCGCGCCGCTGCCGCCCAAACGCGTCGAAGCTGCACCGGAGGCGGACAAACCGGCCCCGGAAACCGAAGGAGTGTCGTCTTGAGTCGCATGCTTAATCTCGGGTGGCTGTTGCTGGGCGTGGCCATGACGGCCGGCGCTCAGGAAAAACCGGCGGACTTCGCCGCACTGGTGCCGTTGTCGGTCGGTGGCGCAGGCCCGTGGTATCGCCTCGAACTGCCGCTGAGCGTGCAGTTGCAGGCGCGCCAGACCGACCTCAGTGACCTGCGGGTGTTCAACGCCGCCGGTGAACCGCAGGCCTATGCGCTGGCCCGGGAATCGGCGCAGACCCGCGATGACGGCCACATGAACACGGTGAAGTGGTTTCCGCTGTATAACTCGGCGGATGCCACCGAACGCGCGCCGGGCGTGCGGGTGCAGTCCACGACCACCGGCACGCTGGTGGAAGTGCAGCCCTCCAGCCAGCTGGAAGCGGGCGAGGAAGTGCTGCGCGGCTGGCTGCTGGATGCCAGTGCAATCAAGGCACCGTTGCAGCAACTGATCCTCGACTGGACCAGCGAGCGCGACGGCTTCCAGCGTTTCAGCATCGAGGCCAGCGACGACCTGCAGCACTGGCAACCATGGGGTGAAGGCCAGGTCGCGCGCCTGACTTTTTCCGATGAGCGCATCGAACAGCATGAAGTCGCGCTGCCGGGGCAATCGGCGCGCTATCTGCGGCTGTTGTGGGATTCGCCCAATGCAGCACCAACGCTGACCTCGGCGCAATTGAAAAGCAGCGACCCGCAAAACCTGCCGTTGCCGCTGGTCTGGTCGCCAGCGCTGGCCGGCAGCAGCACCAAGGCCGGGGAATACACCTGGCAGTTGCCGATGGGGCTGAATGTCGAACGGGTCCAGGTTGAGTTGAAACAACCCAATAGCCTGGCGCCGGTGACGCTCTCGGGGCGCCGCGAAACCAGTCTGCCGTGGCAACCGTTGAGCAGCGGCTTGCTCTATCGCCTGACCCAGAATGGCCAGGACGTGGTGCAGAACGAATTGCAGCTTTACGGCCAGGCCGTCCAGCAGTTGAAGCTGACGGTCGACGAACGCGGCGGCGGCCTCGGCGAGCAGGCGCCGAGCATCAAGTACGCGGTGCGCGCCACACAGGTGATCTTCCTTGCTCGCGGTGACGGGCCTTACAGCCTGGCGCTGGGCAATCCGACGGTGAGAACGGCGAACCTGCCGCTGAGCACGCTGATCCCCGACTTCAAACCGGAGAAGCTGGCCACGCTGGGCAAGGCCACGGTGCAGGGCGATGCAGTCGCGACGCAGACAACGACGGCGACGACAGCAGCTGTCGCCGAGACCAACTGGAAGAAAATCGGATTGTGGGCGGTATTACTGTTGAGTGTGCTGTTTCTGGCCGCGATGGCCTTCAGTCTGCTGCGCAAGCCGCCGGCCAAGTCCTGAGTTATGACGGGTGTGGCCTCCACACCCGTCGGGTTTCCAACTACGCTGAATCCCGTGTCTGAACTCTCCCGGTTCGATCACGTCTGATAGCAGGAATTGCACCCGACGCACGTTAGCGGGCGTCATTGCTCGCTACGGTTTAAGACTCCCTGTAAACTGCGCGGGTTTTCAGCCCCCCCCATTCCACCGGAGCCGTCCATGTCCCGCGTTACCCTGAGTCGCTATTTGATTGAGCAGACCCGCAGCAACAACACTCCTGCCGATCTGCGCTTCCTGATCGAAGTGGTGGCGCGTGCCTGCAAAGAGATCAGCCACGCCGTGTCCAAAGGCGCCCTGGGCGGTGTTCTGGGCAGCATGGGCACTGAGAACGTGCAAGGCGAAGTGCAGAAGAAGCTCGACGTGCTGTCGAACGAAATCCTGCTCGAAGCCAACGAGTGGGGCGGTCACCTGGCCGGCATGGCGTCCGAAGAAATGGACAACGCCTACCAGATCCCGGGCAAATACCCGAAAGGCGCCTACCTGCTGGTATTCGACCCGCTGGACGGTTCGTCGAACATCGACATCAACGCGCCGGTCGGCACCATCTTCTCGGTACTGCGTTGCCCGAACGAATACCTGAGCCAGAACGAAGCCCTGAACGAAAAGGCCTTCCTGCAGCCAGGCACCCAGCAGGTTGCGGCCGGTTACGCGATCTACGGTCCGCAGACCATGCTGATCCTGACCCTGGGCAACGGCGTGAAGGGTTTCACCCTGGACCGCGAAATGGGCAGCTTCGTCCTGACTCACGAAGACATCACCATTCCTGAAAGTACCCAGGAATTCGCCATCAACATGTCCAACCAGCGTCACTGGGAAGCTCCGGTACAGCGCTACGTTTCGGAACTGCTGGCCGGTGAAGAAGGCCCGCTGAAAAAGAACTACAACATGCGTTGGGTCGCGGCGATGGTTGCCGACGTGCACCGCATCCTGACCCGTGGCGGTCTGTTCATGTACCCGCGCGACAGCCGCGAGCCGTCCAAGCCAGGCAAACTGCGCCTGATGTACGAAGCCAACCCGATGTCGTTCCTGGTGGAACAGGCGGGCGGCGCTTCCACCGACGGTCACCAGCGCATCCTCGACATCCAGCCTGAAGGCCTGCACCAGCGCGTAGCGGTGTTCCTCGGCTCGAAAGAAGAAGTCGCCCGCGCCACGGCTTACCACAAGGAATAAACCATGACCGTGCCTTGGCAGCCGTTGCTCGATTGGTGGTTCGGTCATGCCGAGTCAGCGACTGAAGTGACGGCGCAACAGGGCAAGTTGTGGTTCGGCAAGAAAGACAGTCAGGACCTCGAAGCGCGTGAGCGTTTCGGGGTCTTTGTCGATCAGGCCCTCGCCGGCGGATTGACCGAGTGGACGCAACGTCCCGAAGGTTGGCTGGCGCTGGTGCTGCTGCTCGACCAACTCCCGCGAATGATCTTTCGCGATACACCCAAGGCTTTTTCCGGCGATCTGCGGGCGCAGAAACTGGTCGCCGAAGGCATTGCGGCGGATTTCGACCGGCAGTTGAAACCGATTCAGCGACTCTTCATCTACCTCGTCTTCGAACACTGCGAAAACCTCGCGGTGCAGAACGAAGCGGTCTCGCGATTCATCGAACTGGTGACCGAACAGCCGGAGGCGGAGCGCGGGGTGTTTGCCGACAACCTGGATTATGCCGAGCGGCACCAGCGGGTGATTGCGCGGTTTGGGCGGTTTCCGCATCGCAATGCGGTGTTGGGGCGGGAGTCTACGGCGCAGGAATTGGAGTTTCTCAAACAGCCTGGGTCAAGTTTCTAGCTTGTCCGCGTCCACTTTATCCAATTCAAGAAACAAGTCTTCAACGTCTCTGTACTTTTCTTGATCAATTTCGTCGGCACCCAATGCAAGGATTGCCAATAAAGTAGTTTGATCTGAATCCGTGCAATTGTGATTTTTGTTCATTGGCCAAATCTCCTTGCGAATCGCGGATTACATTTCCGGCCTTCTGCGTCATGTATACCGCTATCGCGGGCAAGCCCGCTCCCACAGTGTTTGATGTGAGACACAAATTGTGTGAACACACATTACCTGTGGGAGCTACGGTGCGACGACTCGACTTGCCAGCGATGAGGTCAGTAACCGCGCCTCAGATCCGGAAGCTACCCACCAACTGCTTCAACCGCGCCGCCTGCTGCTCAAGATCCGCACAAGCGCGCAACGTCGCCTGCAGGTTCTCCACACCTTCCTGGTTCAGCGTGTTGATCTCGTTGATATCCACGTTGATCGACTCGACCACCGCTGTCTGCTCTTCGGTCGCGGTCGCCACCGACTGGTTCATGCCGTCGATCTCGCCGATGCGTTGGGTCACGCTTTCCAGACGCTCGCCGGCCTGATTGGCAATGCCGACGCTGCTTTCGCTCTCGCGTTGGCTCTCGGTCATGATGCCGACGGCCTGACGCGCGCCGACTTGCAGCTCTTCAATCATTATCTGCACTTGCTGCGCCGAATCCTGGGTGCGGTGTGCCAGGTTGCGCACTTCGTCGGCCACCACGGCGAAACCACGACCAGCCTCACCGGCACGGGCCGCTTCGATGGCGGCGTTGAGCGCCAGCAGGTTGGTCTGCTGGGAGATGCTGGTGATCACTTCCAGAATCTGCCCGATGTTCACGGTGTTGCTGTTCAAGGTTTCGATGTTGCCGCAGGAGTCGCTGATCTTCGCCGACAGTTGCTGCATCGCGTGGATGGTTTTATCCACAACCTGCTGGCCGTCTTCGGCCAGGCTGCGTGCGTCGCTGGAGTGTTGCGAGGCGAGGGCGGCGTTCTGGGCGATTTCCTGGGCGGCGGCGCCGAGCTGATTGATTGCAGCGGCCACGCTGTTGGTGCGCGAGGCCTGTTGGTCGGAATTGAACATCGACGAGTTGGACGCCGCGACCACGCGCAGGGCGACTTCGTTGACCTGCCCGGTGGCCGAGGACACTTCGCGGATCGAGGTGTGGATACGCTCGACGAAACGGTTGAACGACAACCCCAGCGCACCGAACTCGTCGTGGCCGTGGATGGTCAGGCGTTTGGTCAGGTCGCCTTCGCCTTCGGCGATGTCATGCATGGCGCGGCCCATGGTCAGCAGCGGTTGCATCAGCACGCGGATCAGCATGCCGAGCAGGGCGATGATGATCACCACGGCGATGACCATGGCGATCAGCGCCGATGTGCGGAACTCGCTGAGCATCGAGAACGCGGTGTCCTTGTCCAGCACCAGACCCACGTACCAGTCGGCCGATGGCACGCCGTTGACGCGGGTGAAGGAGATCAGTTGGGTCTTGCCGTCGAACTCGACTTCCTTCAGGCCCGGGCTGACTTTTGGTGCACCGTTGGGATAGGCCTCGGCCAGGGTCTTGAGCACCAGTTTGCTGTCCGGGTGGATCAGGATCTTGCCGTCTGCACTGACGATGAACGCGTGGCCGTGGCCACCGAAGTTCAGCGAGTTGATGATCGCGCTGACACTCGACAGATCAATGTCGGCACCGGCCACACCAATCATCTGGCCCTGGCGCTGTACCGGAGTGGCAACGGTAATCACCAGTTTGCCTGACGAGGCGGCGATGTACGGTTCGGTGACGATGGTCTGCTGGGCGCTGTTCGCGGCTTTGTACCAGCCACGGGCGCGCGGGTCGTAGTCCGGTGCGCGGTTGCCGGCCGGGATCGAGAACATCACACCGTCGGCGCCGCCGAAGTAGCTGAGCTGGAAATTGCCGGTGTAGGCGGGCAGGTCGATGATGCGCTTAAGACTGGCCGGGGCGTTGCCGTCGGCGACAACCTGCTGCGACATCGATTGCAGCAACTGGATGCGGCTTTCCAGCCAGGTCTGGATGTTGCTGGTGGTCAGGCTGCCCAGTTCCTGCATGGACGCTTCGGTACTGGTTTGCAGGGCTTCGCGTTGTCGATAGTCGTTGAACAAAATGAAACAGGCGAACGCTACGGCCACCACGAGGGCAGCAGCCAACAAGATCTTGTGGCTGAATTTCATGTTTCTGGTCATTAAGTGAGCTACCGCGAAGGGGCTGGTCAAGAAAGGGCGGCAATTTGCCACACTCTCGGGCTTTGCGCTGCTCTTATTTCGACCGCCGCGTGACAAAGATGAGGACGCTTTTTTTAAAGGCGACGAAATGCTCAATAGCCTTACAAAGTGTCTGATTTACCGATGAATGCCGGACGAGCGGGCGAACAAATAGCCAGTCCCCCAGGGAACCAGACAGGGGTTTTCTCTTCTAAGCTTCTGGTTGGCGCCAGGCCATCCCCCTTCCGTTCCAGGAGTTACACCATGTCGCTGCGATCTATCGCCCTTCTGTCGTTTTGCGTGCTGTTGGCCGCATGCAGCAAGGTCAATCAGGAAAACTACTCCAAGCTCTCGGCCGGCATGGCCAAGGCCGAAGTGGAGACGCTGCTCGGCAAGCCTACCGATTGCTCGGGCGCGCTCGGCATGTCCAGTTGCACCTGGGGCGACAAGAACAGCTTTATCAGCGTGCAGTACGCCGGTGACAAAGTGTTGATGTTTTCCGGCCAAGGCCTGAAGTAAACCGGGGCTACGCGCCCACGGGAGAAAAACAATGAAGCGGTTATTGCTTGTCCTTTTTGCCGGCCTGGTATTGGCCGGCTGCGCCACGACCGGTGAAGATCCGCTGGCGCCCAAGACAGTCCACAGCGTCAACCTCAAGCGTTACCAGGGCACCTGGTACGAACTGGCACGACTGCCGATGTATTTCCAGCGCAACTGCGCACAATCCGAAGCTCGTTACACGCTCGAATCGGACGGCAACCTGGGCGTGTTCAACCGTTGCCTGACCAAGGACTGGCAATGGGAAGAGGTCAAGGGCACGGCTTATCCACAGGTGCCGGGTAAAACCGACAAATTGTGGGTCGAGTTCGACACCTGGTTCTCGCGGCTGATTCCGGGTTCGGCCAAGGGCCAATACTGGGTGCTGTACGTCAGTGACGACTACAAGACCGCCATTGTTGGTGACCCGAGCCGACGTTACCTGTGGTTGCTGTCCCGCACCCCGACTGTCAACGGTGTGGTGCGCGAGGAGCTGTTGAGCAAGGCGCGTCAGCAGGGTTACGACACCACGCGGTTGATCTGGCGGTCGTCGGATCAGCAGATGGCCAAGACGTCCAACTGACGCGCAACAAAAAACCTGTGGAGGTAGCCCTCCACAGGTTTTTTTGTGTCAACCCAAAAGCTCTCGCAGGACTTGGGTGAAGGCGCGATTGCTGTCCTCTTCCCCGGCATGGTGCCCGTCACGTACGACCCACTGACCGTTGACCAGCACGTCACGCACCTGACGGTCGCCACCGGCAAACAGCCAGCGGTTGAGGATCCCGTCACCGCTGGCCGTGGCCAGGTACGGATCGCTGCCATCGAGCACAATCCAGTCGGCGCGTTTGCCGACTTCCAGCGCGCCGATCGGCTGGCCCAGCGCCTGAGCGCCACCGTCCAGTGCGGCGTCATACAACGTGCGACCAACCATCGGTTGATCCGCGCCATACAAGCGATTGCGTCGCTGATCGCGCAGACGCTGGCCGTATTCCAGCCAACGCAGTTCTTCCACCACACTCAACGACACATGGCTGTCGGAACCGATGCCCATGCGTCCGCCCTGAGCGAGGAAATCCACCGCCGGGAAAATCCCGTCGCCGAGGTTGGCCTCGGTGGTCAGGCACAGGCCGGCAATGGCGCGACTCTTGGCCATCAGCGTGACTTCTTCCGGATTGACGTGGGTCGCGTGCACCAGACACCAGCGCTGATCGACTTCGGTGTTTTCATACAGCCACTGCAGCGGACGGCGACCGCTCCAGCTCAGACAGTCGTCGACTTCCTTCTGCTGTTCGGCGATGTGGATATGCACCGGGCATTGCTTGTCGCTGGCCGCCAGCACTTCGCTGATCTGCTGCGGGGTAACCGCGCGCAACGAGTGGAAACACAATCCCAGCGACTGAGCCTTCTGCTGCGCCAGCAACGGTTGCAGGCGTGATTGCAGTTTCAGGTAGTTTTCGGTGCTGTTGATGAAGCGGCGCTGGCCCTCGTTCGGCGTCTGGCCACCGAAACCGCTGTGGCTGTAGAGCACCGGCAACAGCGTCAAACCGATGCCGGCGGAGCTGGCGGCCTGGCTGATGCGCAACGCCAGCTCGGCCGGATCGGCGTACGGCTGCCCGTTGTGATCGTGATGGACGTAATGGAATTCGGCGACCGAGGTGTAACCGACCTTGAGCATTTCGATGTACAGCTGACGGGCGATCACGCCGAGCTGGTCCGGGCTGATTTTTCCGACGAGCCGGTACATCAGATCGCGCCAGGTCCAGAAACTGTCATTGGGATTGCCGGCCACTTCTGCCAACCCGGCCATCGCTCGCTGGAACGCGTGGGAGTGCAGATTCGGCATGCCCGGCAGCAGCGGACCGCTCAGCCGTTCGGCGCCATCTGCAGTGGAATCGGCCTGGATTCGGGTCAACACGCCATCGGCGCTGACCTCGAGACGTACATTGTTGGCCCATCCGTTAGGCAGCAGCGCGCGTTCGGCAAAGAAGGCGGACATGGTTCAGCACCCCATCGTGTGTTATTTGTATATACATATACAGACGTTTGCCTGCCCGGTAAACTCCGGCAAGCTAGCAACCTTATCCAATGAACAGGGATCCATCGTGCCGACTCCGCCTCCAGTTTCTCCGTTGGCCGCGAACATGGGCGACAGTCCGGCGCCCTTGTACGCCCGCGTCAAACAGATGATCACCCAGCAGATAGACAGTGGTAACTGGCCGCCGCATTACCGCGTGCCGTCGGAAAGCGAGCTGGTCAGCCAATTGGGCTTCAGCCGCATGACCATCAACCGCGCGCTGCGCGAGATGACCGCCGACGGTTTGCTGGTGCGCATGCAAGGTGTCGGCACGTTCGTCGCCGAACCGAAGAGCCAGTCCGCGCTGTTCGAGGTGCACAACATCGCCGATGAAATCGCCTCCCGTGGCCATCGCCACACCTGCCAGGTGATTACCCTGGAAGAAGAGGCCGCCGGTTCCGAGCGCGCCCTGGCCCTGGACATGCGCGAAGGGCAGAAGGTATTCCATTCGCTGATCGTGCATTACGAAAACGATATTCCGGTGCAAATTGAAGACCGCTTCGTCAACGCGCTGGTCGCTCCGGAATACCTCAAGCAGGACTTCACCCTGCAGACGCCTTACGCCTATCTCAACCAGGTCGCGCCGCTGACCGAAGGCGAACATGTGGTCGAAGCGATCCTCGCCGAGCCGTCCGAATGCAAATTGCTGCAGATCGAAAAAGGCGAGCCGTGCCTGCTGATCCGTCGCCGCACCTGGTCGGGCCGTCAGCCGGTGACGGCGGCGCGCCTGATCCACCCCGGTTCCCGTCATCGTCTGGAAGGTCGGTTCCATAAATGAAAGAGTTGAAGGTTTTACGCGCCGAAGGCTACCCGCGCATGCCGTGGAAAAACGGCGGCGGCAGCACCGAGGAAATCACCCGTGACGCCGGTGCCGGCCTCGACGGTTTCGGCTGGCGCCTGTCGATTGCCGATATCGCCGAATCCGGTGGCTTCTCGACGTTCTCCGGTTATCAACGGGTGATCACGGTGTTGCAGGGCGACGGCATGACCTTGTGTGTCGACGGTGACGACACTCGGCCGCTGTTACCCCTCGACCCGTTTGCCTTCAGCGGCGAAAGCCAGGTCTCCTGCACCTTGCTCGGCGGGGCGATCCGCGATTTCAACCTGATCTACGCGCCGCAGCGATACAGCGCGCGTTTGCAATGGCTGGATGGCGAGCAGCGGTTTTTCAGCTCCGCCGGCACCGTTCTCGTCTTCAGTGTCAGCGAGTTGCTGCAAGTGCAGGTCGATGACAGTGCTACGCAACTTGGCCGACATGACTGCCTGCAACTGGACGGTAACACCGGTCTGGTGGAAATCACCGTCAACGCGGGCTGCTGTGTGATCGAACTGACTGCACGCTGATCCGAACCTTGAAAAGCCGCCGCTTTGGACAGCGCCTGTAAGGGCTGTTAAAAGCGGCGGCTTTTTTCATCCCGACGTTCCCGAATGCGCACCAACTTGTTACCGAACGCCCCAGCGTGGCGCAAAACCACGTTACTGAAACAGCCTTCCGCGTCTTCTAACCAACCCCGCGAAAAAAATCATACACGCCACAACCCTTGATTCAGGCGTCCTCCAGCTATGCCCTGCATTTTTGTTGAACAGCCCTCCAACAAGTTGGCCGCCCGATTGCATATGCTTGTATGTACAAGTAAAGACGTATGCGTATGAGTCGTTAGAGATTCTCCGCAGCGTCCCTGATTCGCTTGTCGCGCATTGAAGCGCACAAGCCGCTTGCCCATCGCCAGGGTTGGTTTGAATTGATCGCTGAGGAGTCTTTTTTCGTGACTGACGCAAAAACTACTAAATTCCGTGACGTCGAAATCCGCGCTGCCCGCGGCAACAAGCTGACCGCCAAGAGCTGGCTGACCGAAGCGCCGCTGCGCATGTTGATGAACAACCTCGACCCGGAAGTGGCCGAGAACCCGAAAGAACTGGTGGTCTACGGTGGCATCGGTCGCGCCGCGCGTAACTGGGAGTGCTACGACAAGATCGTCGAAAGCCTGACCAATCTGAATGATGACGAGACCCTGCTGGTGCAA